>CAYXLS010000001.1:0-47697 GCA_964464785.1 uncultured Gammaproteobacteria bacterium
TGTTACAATTTGAGTATTATTTATTATCTGGTTGCAATCAGATTTAGAATTCAGCATTCAAGAATTAGAACTTTTGAAGATTATAATGCTGTTGATATAATAGAAAAATGAAAAATAATTTAAAGATTTGTACGATTGGTGGGGGGTCGGGAATGCCAATTATAAATAAAGCGTTGGTTAGGGCTGGGTTTCAAAATATTTATCCAATAGTAACGACTTTTGATAGTGGTGGTGATACGGGGAGAATGAGAACAGACGAGAGAGGAAGAATATTAGCATTTTCTGATTATTGGCGAGCTCTGATATCGCTTTGGGATGATGGTAAGCAAAAAGAAATTTGGGAAGAAATGCTTCGTTATCGAGATGGTCGAGGTCGAAATTTTGGAAATACATTTTTTCAGTTTTTATCGGAAAAAAATGTAAATTTAGGTAAAGTAGATAATTTGTTTTGTAAATTAACAGGAGCAAAAATAAAAGGAAAGGTTATTCCAATTTCACTTGAAAGTTCGAATATTTGTTTTAAGACAATGAGTGGTAAATTTTATAAAGGTGAAAATTTTATTGATGAATTAAGAATGTCAAAAGATATAATAAATGAAATTTGGTTGGAACCTAAGGTCAAAGCTAATATAGATGCTATAAACATATTTAATACGGCTGATTTAATAATTTTGGGACCGGGAACAATTTTTGGATCAGTGTTACCAAATTTTTTACCAAAAGGAATGGTCGAAGCTTTTAATAAAAGTAAAGCCAAAAAAATATTTATGGTAAATATTTTTTCACCGGCCAACGAAACTAAAACAGCTTCACAGACCGAATACATAAAAATATTTGAAAAGTATCTTAACAACAATCATCCTTTTGACTTAGTATTAATGGCTGATTTATCGATATTGGATAAAAATAATTTGAAAAAAATTATTAATTTCTACAAATTAGAACAGGCAACTTTAGTTAGTAATATAGCAAATAAAAAATATATTACTAAGATTGTTGATATGGCAGTAATAGATGAAAAAAATATGAGATTGAGACATAGTGAAAGAAAACTCCAAGTTTTCTTTAGGAATCTTGATTTATGATTTAAGATTTATGAATAATATTTATAAATAGTTTTGATAGAATTGAAATATGTCGCAGAAGAAATTAAAAAAAAATAGAAAAGAACAGGCGGTTGTGTCAAACAATAATCAATTTTTTGAGAAAGTGTTGGGTGTAAGAGAAATATTAAAAAATAATTGGAAATTTTTGGTGTTATTGTGTTTGGGAGTAATTGTTTTATATTTTAACGCGATGAAAGGTGATTTTGTGTCTGATGATTATGCTTCTATTACACAAAATCCAGATATTTTAAGTGTTAAGTCAGCGATGTCAGCGTCTTTTTTTGCAAATTTTTATAAAACTATTATTGCCATAATATTTGGAATAAAAAGTTCTATTCCTTACCATATAGGAAGTTTAGTGTTGTATTTGTTAATTTGTATTACAGGCTTTGTTTTTTTGAGTTTATTTTTTGATAATTTAGTAGTCAAAATAGCCTTGTTGATATTTGCAGTACTACCAGTTCATGTAGAGGCTGTTTCTTGGATTTCTGGGGAACCGTATCTATTAACATCTTTATATGTATTATTAGAATTAATAAATTTTGTTCTTTATATAAAAACTAAGAAAAAAAAGTATTTAATAACAATATTTTTAATTTTATTTATGTCTTTTTTTACAGATAGGTTTAGGGGTTTAAGTTTTGTCTTATTAGCAGGTTTAGTGTTAATTTCCTTTCAAGAAAAGTTGAAAATCAAAATTGATTTATGGAAAGTCTTAGTACTAGTCTTGTTTGCAGTAGGTTTGTTACTGTTGGTTGGTTGGCCATTAATAAAAAATAGAGTTGAAAGTGTTAATTCTGGGGTAAATATGTCTGATAGTATATTTTATAATCCATTATTTCAGTATCCTACAGCTATTCCAAAATATTTACAGCTAATTGTTTTCCCGACAGATTTAACTTTGTATCACACTATGTATATTATTCCTGTTTGGCTTAATTGGTTGATTTTATTAACTTATTTAGGTGCTGTGATTTGGTTTTGGTTTAAAAATAAAAAAATCTTTTTCGCTTTGGCTTTTATATTTGTGGCAACTGCCCCGTCTATGGCTCCAGTAAAAGTTAGTTGGTTAGTAGCTGAAAGATATGTTTTTTTAGGATCATTAGGAATCACTCTATTGATGGCTATTTATTTTGAAAAATGGTGGCAAAAAAGAAAAGCTTTGGTAATAGCTAGTTTGTCTGTTTTATGTTTGGTTTATGGGGTTAGAGTTTTTTTGAGGAATATTGATTGGCAAACAAACCATAATTTATGGGTAAATACTTGTCAGGTATCTCCAAATAGTCATAACGCATGGAATAATATTGGAGACGATTATGATAAATTAGCTGCTTTTGAAAGCACAGATGAGGGAAAAATGAGGCAGTATTACAATTCAATAAAAGGGTTTGGTCAGTCTTATGCAATTAAGCCAAATTATGCTGATGCTTATCATAATCAAGCAAATATTTTATATAAAATCGGAAGATTAGATTTGGCTAGAAATACCTATGAAACAGCAATAAAATATAACCCAAATTTGTATCAGACATACACAACATTGTTACAAATTGATTTTGTAGAAAAAAATCAACCAGAATTACTTAGACACTTAGGAATTATTCAACAGATGAAACCAAACGATTTGCAAGTAGCTTATATCTCGGCAGTAGCTTATGCTCAGATTGGAATGATTAAGGAAGCTAAACAATTGGCTGATATGATGTATAAACAATTTCCAAATGTGGCTGAAATAAAAAATCTTTATGATTCTTTAGATAAATTGGGAGAAAATACAATTGGGATAACTAAGTAAAATTTCGGTATTATTTTATAATTTTATATTTATAAGCAGCTTTTAGGCGATGGGTTTTTAATTCGCCAAATTTAACGGTAGAAAAAAGCATGGTTGAATAATTTTTAAAAATTTTGATTAAATACTTAAAGTCTTCAAAAGTTTTAATTTTTTTGAAAATTGTTGATGGTTTAATAAAAGGTCGGAAAAAGCGAGAAATCATTAATTTGTTTTGAGCAATATTTCTTAGTTTTCGAATGTCGTTTACAGAAAGGTATTTGTTACCTAGCCCAACATATCCAGAAAAAGTTTTGCCAATATTTTTACTATTAATATCAGTTTTTTTGAGCAAACCTTCTTTTTCTAATATTTTGGTAACATCAGTCTCTGGAAAAGGCATTAGTAATATAAAAACGACAAAATCTGAAAGTGATTTGATGGCATAATTAAAAGTAGTTTCAATGGCTTTTTTGGTTTCATAAGGGAATCCAATAATGTATGTTGAAAATGTCCAAAATCCGAGACTGTTGGCCAATTTGATAATTCTTTTAGCTTTTTTTAAGTTTAAATTTTTTCTAATAAATTTTTGAGTTGTGGGATGGCCTGATTCAATTCCAAAAGTTAGACGATAGCAACCACTTTTTTTCATTTTTAATAATAAATGTTTGTCTAGAGTCCATATCGCAATACCGTTTGGGCAAGTCCATTTTATGTCTAATTTTTTGGCAATTAGACCGTCACATATTTTCTCAAGCCGCTCTCGATTAACTGAAATATTGTCATCTAAAAAGTGAATTTCTCTAAAACCGTATCTTTTAACTAAATGTTCAATTTCATTTACTATTCGTTCGGCACTAAAAGGTCGCCAACAACGTCCCCAAATAGTGGGAACTGCACAATAAATGCAATTATTGGGGCAACCACGGCTAGTAACTACAGAGGTATAAGGGGTTCTCATAACATAAGTACCTTTGTTTTCTTTGCCTCCAGAAAGATAAATATCCATAGGTAAAAGATGGCGGGCTGGTAAGGGTAAAGAGTCTAACTTGGTAATAGGAAGTCTGGTTGGATTTAAAACAATTTGGCCTTGGTTATCTTTAACTGCTGTGCCTTTGATGTTTAGTAGATCGTGTTTGTTTACAAAATTTTTGACTATTTCTAAAATAGTATTTTCGCCTTCTCCAATAACTACAATGTCAACATTTTTATCAGTTAGTACATCTTTGTAAAGGATAGATGCATGTGCGCCTCCAAAAACTACGAGAGTGTTGGAGTTGTGACTTTTGACAATTTTGGCAATATCGTGTGAATCAGAAGAATAGGCAGTAAACATTGTACTAATTCCAACAATTTCGGGCTGATAATAGTTTAATTTTTCAACAATAGTTTCTTTTGATAGTCCAATGCGAGTGTGATTTTTGGTTTTTTTTATGGTGTTTATTCCTTCTGCAAGAGCGTCGATGATTGAAACATTGTATCCATTAGACTCCAAAATTGCCCCTATGTTGGCTAAACCAAGAGGAATATAAATACCCGGAGTGGTAGTATCGTTATTTCTAATTGTCATTGGCGGATAAAAAAGAAGAATTTTCATTTTAGTTATTTTTTAGATTGAGAAATTAAAAACATAAATATTTTGTTAATTAATTTGTTGTCGTACACTAATTTTCTAGTTAAATGAGCAAAAAGTGGAATACGGGTTAGTAAATAAAATATAGTTCCAAGTATTTTACCAAAACGAAATTGATAAAGTTTTCGTTCGTAAAGAGCAAAACCTTTTTTCATAACTCTAATTCTTTGATCTTTGGTAAACTCTTTGGTTTCAAATATAGGATTGATGTCACGATAGGAGATGTGTTTTAAATACTGGTTTTTGGGTATTAAAAAATGAGCATTTTTGATAGCCCAATCGTAAACTTCAGTACCTGGATATGGTACTAAATTATAAAAATTAACGTAATCACAATTTAAACTTTTTGCAAATGATAAAGTTTCCAGAGCTTCTGAATAGGTTTCTTCTTGATGTCCGATTATGAAATTAACGGCATGTTTAATCTTCGTTTGACTGGTTAATTTGACAGCTTGTCTAACTTGTTCAAGGGTAATGTTTTTTTTGATACGGTTAAGTGTTTTTTGACTACCTGATTCACATCCATAAGCAATAAAGTAACAACCAGCTTTTTTGAGTTTTTTAAGTAATTTTAAGTTTATATTATTTACTCTGATACCATTGTAAAGCTGAAATTTAATCTTTAATTTATTTTTGACTATAAGATCACAGATGTTTTGAGCTCGATTGATATCGAGAGTAAAACAATCATCATTGATATCAAATCTCGAATATCCTTTTTTGTACCAATAAATTATTTCGTCAACAACATTTCTGGGACTTCGGGGTCGAAAACATTGCCCCATAGATAATTTAACTGAACAATAATTACAACCGTAGGGGCAACCTCGAGAAGTGATTATAGGAATTATTTTTTCGTTATAGCAAGGATATTTTTTTATTTTAAAACTTTCATAATCTGGAAAAGAAAGATCGTCTAATTTATAAATAAGAGGTGCAGGGTTGTTAATGATTATTTTATTTTTATTTTTCCAAATTAAATTGGGAACATGTGAATAATCTGGAATTTTTTGAGAAAAAACTTGTAAAAAATCTATAAAAGAATTTTCTGATTCACTATACATGGCAAAGTTAATTTTAGTTTCTTTTAAAATTGTTTCTTTTGTGGCGGAAACATGAGGACCTCCGAGAATAATGGGTATATTGGTGATAGTTTTAATCGTTTTAATGGTGGAATAGAGATAGTCATAGGCATAACTAAAACCAGTTACTCCGATAATGTTAGGAGAAAAATTCTTTATGGTAAGTTTTATTTTTTTTATATAATTTTTTTCAACACCACAATCTATTATTTGAAATTGAAAATTATTTTTTTTAAGAACAGATACTAGATAGGCAATACCAACATGAGGGTGAATAGGTATTCCTTTTTCAGTACCAAACATCGATTTGATTTCGGGAATGATAAAAAGTACTTTCATCAAATAGATTAATTTATTATTTCCATAGAAAAGTCTTTATTGAAAAATTTAGCGATTTTTTTGAAAATTCTAAAATAATTTTTTCCTAAAATATTACCAATAGTAGTGGCGATAACTCCTCTTAAACCAGAAGGCATTCCTAAAATTGTTTTTTCCCACAAACTATCACAGTTTTGACAGTAAGAATTATATTTTAGATATGTTTTATCAATCATAGATTTTCTAAAATTAATCATTTTTCGATTATTCCAAATAGATTTTATAGTTTCTGTATTGACATTACCTAAAACATTTTGACCAAAAAAGTCTGAGCAACAAGCAACAACTCGACCATCCCAAAGTATTCCGAGTGACCCCCAAAGGTATGAGCATGGAGAAAAAATATTACTTAATTTTTTTGGGAAAAATTTTTTGGTGTTGTTAAATACACCTCCCCAGGTACTAGGTTTTCTAATTTGAATACTGTCAAGTGGTAAATTGGCAAAATTCATTTTAAATTTATCAATATTTTTTTGATAATCTAGGATTCCCTTTTGATTTAGTAAAAGAATTTGAAGTTCTGTTGTAATATTAGATTTAAGTTCTTTTTTAATCTTTAAAAATTCAACGACGTTTTTTAGTGTTGGTTCAAATTTACCGTTAATTCTAATTTTTTCATAAATTTTTTTGGTACAACCATCGAAAGAGAAATTGATCCAATCTAAACCAGATTTGATAATTTGTCGAGATAATTTTGGAGTTAAGATAGTTGCATTAGTTGATAAATAAGTTTTGATGCCATTATTTTTTGCATATTTAACCATTTGTGGGAATTTTGGATGTAAAAGAGACTCTCCAGAAATACAAAGAACTATATAAGATATATAGTTCTTACTTTGATCAATTATTTTTTTATACAGATTTAAGTCCATAAAACCGAGTTTATCTTGGCTTATAATAGAGTTAGGACACATAAGACATTTTAAATTGCATTTGTTTGTCGGTTCAATCCACAAAGCTAGTGGTTGGTAACAAAGTTTAATGATTTTGAGTTTATAACTAATAATTGAGCTTACGATTGCAATACTATTTTTTATTTTTTTTATCATAGTAGTTGAAATTTAATTTTCAGGAGTACTGATATTACGTTGTGATTTAAAGAAATTAGCAATATATGAGAGAAGACTAGTTTTGACCATAAGGTGATTGGTTTTGAAAAGTGTAGTGTCTGTAATTTTTCTATTTTTTTGAATAATATATCTCTTTTTTAATATTTTAGATAGATTAGTTATGTTCCAAATAATACCATGAAAAATATTTATAGAGGACTTAAACTTTCCAGTTATAAGAAGGAATAAACCTAGAGAAAACCACAAAACAAGATGTATCGGTAAAATTTTAATTAAATTTAAAATTGATAAGTTTTTGATTAATGTCTGGATATAATTCTTTGTACCGTGAAATCTGATTAAGTAATTATTAAAATCTTTACTTACGATATTTTTAGTAGAAGAAAATTGATGATAAACGATGGATTTTGGACAAAAAAGATTGTGATAACCTGATAACCAAGTTCTCCAACCTAAATCAGTCTCTTCCATAAAGATAAAATAGTCTGGATCAAATTTACCCGCTTTTATAAAAGCATTTCTACTAATAAACATACCAGCAGATTTTGCTGCTAAAATAGGATAAATTTTGTTATATTGACCTTTATCAATGTTTCCATATGAGCTAATAGGTTTTAAAAATCCAAGATTTCCAAGAAATTCACCCACGTAATCAATACGTTTTTTTTGATTTAGAAGTAATAATTTGCATTGTATTACACCTATTTTTTCATTTATGTTAAAAAGGTTAACAGCTTTTAAAATCCAATTTTTATCAACTTCAGTATCATTGTCTAAAAATGCAATATATTTACCTTTACTGATTTTAAATCCTTCGTTACGTGCAAAAGCTGGACCATAATTTTTTGAAAGTTTTACAAATTTAATCTTTGTTAAATATTTAATAAATTTTTTTTTAATAAAACCAATACTATTATCAGAAGAAGCATTGTCAGATACTATTATTTCGTAATTATGGTAATTATTTTTTAGAATTGAAGAAATACAATTTTTTAAAAAGATTTTACCATTATAATTAATAATAATTACAGAAACTAATGGATATTTCATTTTATAATTTTAACAGCAAAAAGCCCAAAAGAATATTTTGGAGAATAATAATTTAAAATTTGAAATAAAGCATTGATCGCATAAAAAAAAGGACGTGGATAAAATTTAATATTTTGATAAAATTTTCCATTTATAAGGCTATCGACATTGTTTGATGGTTTATAAAAAATTTTTAAACCACTAACACCATAAACTTTAAAACCATTTTTTTTAAGTTCAGTAATTGACCATCCAGATAAATGTTTTTGATATTTATTGTTGTCAACTAAATCCATAGGAAAATAATTATTAGGAGTAGATAGAATAACTTTTTTGCTTGCCCATTTTTGAGCTAATTTTAATATTTTTAAACCATTTTTTTTAGAAAGATGTTCAAGGACTTCAATTAGAATTACGGCATCAAAACTTTTGGGTTTAAAATTTAAATTTAAAATATTTTTTTGAAGATATTTAGTATGAATGTTTTGTTTTTGAGAAATATCTAAATATGGTTTAAAAAGTTCAACCCCAACGCTGTATTCAATATTTTTAATATTTTTCAATGGAGATGAAGGGCCACAACCAAGATCAAGTACAGTTTTACAATTAACTAATTCTTTTTGGAGACAATAATCAATTTTATGAACGATTTTATAGATGATTTTTTTTATACTCATTTGATCTTTTTTTTATAAGGAGCTCTTGAAGAAGAACCTCTTATTAAAACTGATATACCTTCGATAATATCGGTTTTAATTTTGTTAAAAGATGTTATATCACTTATAATGCGATTAAAAATATATTTTGGTCTTAAATAAAATTTTCTAAATATATTTTTTCTTTGTAAATAAACCCAATCTTTATTTAAAGTTTTTGGTATGTAAATTGGATAAACGCCAGAATAACCTTTACCAAGTTTACCAAGTGCAAAATTATCAATAAAATTTTCATTTACTATTCCTTCTTTTAAAGCATATAACCATAATTTTGATCCAGGGAAAGGGGTAGCGATTGAAACTCCAATTATTTTAAAATCATTTTTTAGAACAAAATCAATAGTTTTTTGGACATTTTTTGGTTTTTCGGTTGGATGTCCGAACATAAAAAAACCATTTGCTTCAATTTTATATTTGTTACAAAGTTTTATAGTATTAATAATTTTTTTGTTTGAAAAACGTTTTAAAACAATTTCATTTCTTATTCTCTCGTCTCCTGATTCAATCCCAAAAGTAAGGCTATAACAACCAGCTTGACTCATTAATTTTAATAGGTTATTGTCAACCAAGTCAACTCGAGTATAACCAGCCCAACGATATTTTTTATTTTGTTTTATTAATTGATGGCAAAAATCAAATATAAATTTGCGATTGATAGTTAATGAATCATCTTGGAAAAGATAATCACCCCCACAATGTTGGGATAATGAATCCATTTCTTTAATAACGTCTTCTACTTGTCGACATCTGACTAAATTGCTGATACATGGTCGACTACAATAATAACAATTAAAAGGACAACCTCGGGTAGCCATAATTGAAGCTGTTCGATGATATTTTGAAAGATCTAACAAATGATATGCAGGCCATGGAATTAGTGATAAATCTTTTGGAGTTTCTCCAATTATAATTTTGTCTATTTTTTGATGATTAATGATTTTTTGATAAGCTTTTAGAAAACTATACTCAGCCTCTCCGGTAATCCCAAAATCAAAATATTTAATTCTAGAGATAAATTTTGGATCAGCACTAATATGAGGACCTCCAAGACAAATTTTAATTTTTTTATTATTTTTTTTAATTTTTTTAGCTAAAGTAACGGTTCCTTGTAAAAGTGGAGTCATGGATGAAAAACCAACTATTAATGGATTTTCATTTTTAATAATTTTTAAAGTTTCTTTTAAATTTTGTTTTTGAGCTCCAATATCGATTACTTTGACAGAAATGTTATGTTTTTCTAAAACAGAAGCTAAATACAAAATACCTAAAGGAGGATAACTAACGTCAAGTACTTGAGGAATGTTATTTTGATAATAAACTGGTGGATAAATTAATATTACTTGAGTCATTAATTATCAAACTTAATATCTAAAGCACAACAACGAAAACATGCAGGGATTATTTTGGATTTTAAAAATATTTTTCTAAAGTTATTTACTTTATTACTATGCCAAATACCCATTAATGATTGTTGGTGAATATTACCAGCAATAAAACCATGACAAATTTCAACATCACCATTACCACGAAGAAAAATTTGTCTAAACGGAGATACACATTTAGATTTTTTACTTGGAAAAACTCCAGTATAATATTTTTCTAAATCTACTTTATCGTTGATTGAAATTATTAGTTTTTTATTTTTTATTGAAGTGATTTTTTTAATTTTATCTTTAATGGTATTAATTTCTTGTTGATTAAAATAATTTTTTTGAAAACCTAAATCTTGACCCCAAATATCATTTCCAGTTTTGTATTTTTTATAAAATTTATTTTGGTTTGATTTAATATCATTGTAGTAATAAAAAAAATGACTAATAGACCATTGATCAACTTTTATCTTCTTTGCCAAAAAGTATATTTTATTGAAATTTAAATAATTTGATTTGTTGATAACGGTAGCGATTCTGATATTAGGAAAATGATTTGTTCCTTTTAATTTAATTACTTTTTTTATTCCTTTTATTATTTTATTAAATGAACCCTTGACGTAACCTCGAAGATATTGCGTTTGTTCATCTGGACCATCAAGCGAAACAGCTAAGAAATCAAGGCCAGAGTTAACAATATTTGAGGCATATTTTTCTAAGAGTAAACCATTTGTAACTAAACCAGTTGGAATTTTTTTACTATGAAGATATTTAATAATTTTAAAAATTTCTGGATGTAATAATGGTTCACCTCCTGAAAGTTGAAAAGAAATACCTTTTTTATAGCCCTCTTGTGCAATTTTTTTTATATCTGAAAAAGTCAAAATATTGGTGTATTTTTGTCGAGAATTACCGACATGACACATAGGACATTTAAAATTACATTGTTCGGTAATAAAACAATTTATTAATCTAGGAAAATTTGTTGCTTTTTTATTAAAAAAAAATGAATCTGTAAGAGTATTTATAGCAACCTTGGGGTATTTGATTGCAAGTTCTATTTTTTTAAATAAAGATATATTAATCATGGAAGTATGATTTAGTAATAATATTGGCATTTTGAGTACCGAATTTTTTTAGAGCAAAAGAACGACAATTTAATTTCATATCAGTAATGATATTAGGTTTTTGTATAAGTATGTTTATTATTTTTAATAGATTTACTTTGGTTGGATTTATTGAAATTCCAACTTGTGGAGAATACATTTTGGAAACAGAACCTTTGTTAGTTGTAATTACAGGTGTTCCACACATTAATGATTCCATTACTATCATTGGTTGAGCTTCAGGAGCTAATGAAGGTAAAATTGTAAAATCATTGTATTGGTAATATTTTATAATTTCCAATGGTTGTTTTTTCCCTAATATTTTAAAGTTTTTTTGATTAGTACTTGACTTTTTTAATTTTTTATAATCCGGGCCGTCACCGATGATAGTAATAACTATCTTTGGATTTTTTTTAGCTAAAAAAAGTAAATTGAATACTCCTTTCATACTAATAATTCGACCGACAAATAACAAATTAAGAAGAAATTTAGAATTATTTTTTTTTAATATTGGTTTATAAACTTGAGGATCAAGCCAGTGATGATATTGACATATTTTTTCTTTATTTATACCTATTTTTTGTAATTGAATGCTTGATTTTTGGCTAACAGTAAGTATTTTATGAAATCCTTGGAAAGTCCATTTAAAGATTTTTGTAGATATTTTTGATATATCAAGATTTGGATATAAATAATGTGTACTGACAATTAATCTGATATTTTTAATATATAAACAAGAGATACGAGTGATAAAAGCTGCGGCAAATCCATGAGCATGAATGACATCAACATTTTTTTTATTTTTTAATAAATAAATAAAGCTATTTAAAAGAAGCCCAGGGATTATATAAATAAATTGTAATAAAGGATAAGAGGTAGTAATGTCGAATATTTTTTTACCAAACCACCAATATCGATGAATTGTTAAATTTTTAGATTTTTCAACTTTTAAATATTTTTTAACTTTGGTTGTTAGTGGTTTATATGTAAGAACAGTAGTATTATAATTAAGTTTGGTTAAGTGTTCAGTTAAAAGATTTAAGTGACTTTCAACTCCGCCAATATTAGGTCTGAAAAATGGACAAATAATTAATATGTTTTTTGTTTTCATTTAGAAATTCCACCAAAAAGTTCTAAGTTTACAATTTTGGCATAATTTTAAATTATTAGTGTCAATATTTAAATGTTTTTTTCTAATATATTCAAAATTTTTATTTTTCCATATTGATGCAATAGAATCTTTTTTGGCATTACCTAGTATAATTTCGCCTTCAATATCTTGACAACAAAGAGAAATGGTTCCATCCCAATTAATTAACATTTCAGTAAAAGGAAGTCGACAGGGAGATCGACTAAAAGAAACATAATTGTTTATGGATAAGTCAAGATTTAATTTTTTTTTGTTTGACCAATCATGGATTTGTGAGATACAAACTTTATCAACTAGTTTTTTCCATTTATTGAGAAATTTTTTAGTTTCTTTTTTATTAAGATTAAATTCTAAAAAGTCTATAATAATTTTCGGTTTATTTGTTTTTAGCTTTTTTTTAAGACTTATTAAATATTTTATATTTTTTTGAACTAAGTCATAATTTAATCCAATTCTTATTTTTTGATATGTTTTTTTGGTAAAAGCGTCAACACTGATAAAAATTTCGTCTAAACCGGAATTAATAATATCTTTAGCAATTTTTGGAGTTAATAGTGTACCGTTGGTATTGGTAGATACTCGTAAAATATTTTTTGATTTAGCATATTTGACTTTCCAGGAAAAATTTTTATCTGTTAATGGTTCGCCAAAATTATGTAAATTTATATATTTTATATTTAATTTTTCTGTCTGATTTATAATATTTTTATATAATTTTTTTGACATTGTTCCTTTTTTCCTTTTCATCGTTGGATAAGGACACATAAAACATCGACCATTACAAATATTAGTGTTTTCGATTCTAAGGCTAAAAGGTTTATTTCTATATTTATTTATTACTAGGGCTATTTTCTTTTTTAAAAAAAATTGGTAGATGTTATTTTGTAAAAATATCTTTTTTGATAAAAACCAGTTAAACATTTTTTTTATAGGATAATTGTACAGAATAGTGTCTAGTATTATTTTGTTTATTGTCGCCATTGTTGTCGATTTAATTGTTTTAATATTCCTAACTTATTTTTTATAGTGTTGATAGTATAAAGATAGAGAGTAATAAAACAAGCTACTGGATGTAAAAACCAAGCGACATCAGGTTTGTTGTAAAAACCCCTAATACTATCGAATAAGGGGGGAAATAAAAAAATTGTGTACAAAGAAAATTTTATAACACCTGATTTATTGGTATTGTCCCAATTGTATTGCCTTAAATTTTGATAATAAAAATAATCAGTGATACGACGATTTTGTTTACGAATAAATTTTTTGAATGAACTTTCACAAAAAGTATGGATAATCCCCTGTTTTACTTTGGCAAAATAAATTGATTTTTTTGATTTGTTTAAATATTGACTGATAATGTCTATGTCAAAAAGATAATCAGATTTTAAATTTTTTTTGAGAAAGTCAGCTCTAAAAATTGTGCCATTGGCACCAATAGTGGGAATTGGTAATTTTGGTTTCAGTTCTGCTTTAATATAATTTGGATAGTCTATTTGATTTATTTTTAAACCAGTCCATTTGAAATTTATAAAATTTTTCCGATCATAAACGCCAGTTACAAAAGCATAAGGATCATTGATGCCAAAAAGAGCTGAGTATCTTTCGATGTAACCGGCATTTTTTCGATAAGTAAAAAATAATGGTTCAGATCCGATTAAAGAGGTGTCTTTGTCTAGTATATCTAAATTGGTTTTCAACCAAGATTTTGTTGGCAATATATTGTCTGAATCAATTAAGGCAATGTATTTGCCTTTAGCGATTTTGACTCCAACTGCTTTGCCAGCTTCAGCGGTTTTGAGTAGGTTTGAGACTATTTGGGCATGATATTTTTGGGCTATTTGGAGGGTTTTGTCGGTGGAACCACCGTCAGATATTATTATTTCATAATCTTTAGAAATGATAGATTGTTTTTTGATGGATTTTAGACAAATTTCTAAAACCTTTTCAGCATTGAGAGTAGGGATAACAAATGAAACTTTTATCATGAGAAATCTTTTAATTTTTTAATATATTTAAAAGCATAATTTGTCAGATGCTTTATATCATCAAAGTTTCTAATTGAGATAATTTTTTTTATAATAAATTTTGGAGTAATTACACCTTTAAATAAATTTTGAATTAACTCTATTTGAGTTTGTGGTGGGATAGGTGATTTAATTATGGGTTGACGCATATCGTAATCATTCCAATTAGTAGTCAAAAGTAAATTGTTTTTTTGACAATAGTTAAAAAGTGGAGTTCCGGGATAAGGAATAAGTAAAGTTGCTTGAAGACTGTCAGCTAAGTTGTTTTGAAAGATAAAACGAGCTAGATTTAAGGTTTTTTGAGATTCGCGAAGTGTTTCATTTGGATAACCAATCATAGTGGTGACATGTGGTTCAAGTTTAGCTTTTTTGGTCATTTTTAAAGTTTTTAGGGCAGCTGAAGTCTTTTCGTTTTTGTTGACAAATAAGAGGGTTTTTTGATTAGCAGATTCCAGGCCATATAGAATAAATCTAAAGCCAGATTTTTTCATCAAAAAATATTCTTTTTGACTTAAGGCTCCAAAGCGCATATTACAGCCTAAAGCTACTTTTTTGTTTAGACCTCGGGTTATAAGTTGATTACATAAATCATTTAACCATTTACCAATAGGAAGTGTCCCAGAATCATCAAAAATTTCTTTAACACCAAAGTTATAAACTAAATTTTCAATTTCTTTAAGAGTGTGTTTAACTGAAAATGAGTGAAAATTTTTGCCTGGAAACAAGGTAACCCAGCTCCAAAAAGTGCATTTTCCCCACCAACAATCTCGACCAGACATGATGTAACTACCGGGTTTGTATTTATAGTTAGTATTGTTATAAGCATAAAGTTGCCATTGAGTTAATTTTCTGTCAATTATAGGTAATTTAGCTAAGTTAATTGATTTTTGGAGTTTATAAATTTTATCTTTAGGAGCATTGCCTTTATTAATAAGATCAATTAATTCTTCAAGTAAAAAATCATAATGACCACCAATTAATACATAGTCTACTTTACAATTATCAATTGATTCTTGAGGAAGTGCCGTGACATGGTCACCCATAAGGACTACAAGTGGTTTCCAGCGACATTCTTTTTTAATTTGATTGATTATTTGCCAATGCTTTTTGACGACTGGAGTTTTAGTTTCAATAGCAATTAAATCTGGTTTATTTTTTTTAAGCTCTTTAAACCAAACTTTATAACTAAGATTTTTAGCAATGGCGTCATCCCAAAATATTTTTAAACCTTGTTTACTAAGTAAAGAAGCAGCATAAGCTGGAACTATTGGGTAAATGACGTTGCCGGTATTAGTCCATTGGAATTGACGATTTTGAGATAAAAAGGCAGTTCCCTTTGGAGATTCTAGTGGTGGATAAGAAAAAGAAATAGATTTAACCACCAATGTATTTGCCAGTTTTTTGGTCAAACGAGTGGGGTTTAAATTTGACGTCTTTTTTGGATAAACCATACAGGAATAGTATACCGTAATAAATATGAGTGATGGGAATTGTTAGAGTGGCTAAAAGAGAGGGCAAAAGCTTATTTTTCTTAATTAGAAATATTACTAAAGTTATAAGTAATATTGATAAATATATATATAATGGAATATACAATAAAATATTGTTAAATATTAAAATATTTAAAATTAATAATAATAAGTAAAAGACAAAAAAAGAAGGTAAAAGATATCCGATTTTAAAAGAAGTTTCAGGGAATTTTTTAGCAAAAAATCCACGTTGAATGGCGTATCGAGTAATTTGTTGAAGGTGAGGCATAATAACTGAGCGACGATGATGGAAAACTACTAAAGATGGGTGATAATAAATTTTTAAATTAAATTTTTTAGTTAGATTTAGACAAAGAACAGTATCTTCTCCTGGCCAATATTGATTATCAAAAGAACCAGCTTTAAAAAAGTCTGTTTTTTTGACAATTAAATTAACACTGGGATAATCTTCAACAAATCTTGATGGTTTAATACTATTTCGATAAACTCCAGCTCCACCACTACCAAGAAAACTAGACCAAACTAGACCAGAAGATTGTTGATAAAGATTGTCTTTAGGTGGAGTTAGACATGGACCACAAAAAGAAGCGTAATTGGGGTGTTTAGTTACTAGTTTTTGGGCTTGTTTAAAATAATTTTTTGAAGGAAAAGAATCATCATCAAAAAAAACTAAGTAATCACCCTTAGCTTTTTTAGCACCTAGATTTCTTTTTTCTGATGGATTAGCAGAACCCGAAACCTTATCGGTAATAACTAAGATTTCAAAATTTTTAATTGTTTGTTTTTTTAAGGCTATAATAGTTTCTTGGAGATAACTATTTTCCTTACGTATAGGTATAATTATAGAAAAGATAATTTTCATATAGTGTTTATATTATGTCATAATATAAGTATTTAATGAAATTAAAAGAAAAAGTTGAAAATATTTTCCGTACATTTGTAGAAAGTATCATTAATAATGATAATAATAATTATCATGGATATTTAGAGGGAACCTTAGGAATAATTAACTCAAAAATATATATGATGGGTATTCACGAGGAGATTAATTTATGTAATAAATATTTTAAAAAAAATGGAAATGTGTTAGATTTTGGAACTGGTGCTGGTTTACATAGTTGGATTTTATCTTTTAGAAATTTTCAAATAGATGGAATAGATATAGATAATTTTGGGAAAATTGATGGGAATACTAGAGCTACATTAAATATGGCAAGAGATCAAAAAGTATTATGGAATAAATTATCAAATTACAATTCAAATTTAAAATTTAAACATTATTCCGGAAATATTCCTTATAAAGGAAATTATTTTGATGGAGTGATTGCGTCTGCAGTTTTAGAACACATACCAATAAAAATACGAAACAAGATAATTAAAGAAATATATAGAGTTATTAAACCAGGCGGATATCTTTTAATATCAAGATTACCTAGAAAATATTCTTATACAGAAGCATTATGTCGAATATTCGGTTTAGGCCATCATCAAAATCTTTTTTTAAAAAGCGAATCGATAAAAATGATAACAGAAGTAGGATTTATTGTAGAAAAATTTTGGTTTACAGACTTATTCCCATCTTATCCTGTTTCTATTGCTAATAAATTATTCAAAATATTTAATTTTTTAGAGCCTATTTTAATTAAAACACCAATAAAACTTATTTCACACGATTTTAGAATTTTAGCAAAAAAATTATAAGCCTGTATTAACTCTCATTTCTAATTCAGGATCATAGACCCATTTTCTTTTATTTTTATCATCGTAGTAATGAAGTATCCTAAGTCGGTAAAATACAGCAAGGGCATCAATTAAACATTGCCAGACGACTTTAAATCCAGTGGCGTGAGTTAGACTAGAAAAGTCATAAGTTAGTTTTATGGGTGATTCATAAATGTTTCTAAAGCCTAGATGGTTTGCCACGGATAACATTTCTAGGTCAAAAGCATAATTTTTTATAAGAAGACGAGGTAGGACTTTGGTTAATACTTGTCTTTTAAAAATTTTAAGACCAGCTTGGGTGTCATAGATATTAATGCCTAATAAAAATCTAGCAATTAAATGCCCGCCAAAACTAATTATCTTTCTATCTAGGGGGTAGTTTACTTTTGAGGCGGGATGTCGTTTTGAGCCAACAATAATATCGGCGTTATACCACTCCATGTGCTCTAGAATCATCGAAATACCATTTGGTTCTATTTCCATCCCAGAATCGATAAAAGCAATATAATCCCCTTTTGTTTTGGCCATACCGTAACGGATGGCATAGCCTTTGCCGTGATTATTTTGATAACCAAAAACTTTTAGATTTTTTAATTTTAATTTTTTAATTAACTTATATGATTTATCGACATTGATACCATCGACAACGGCAATGATTTCAAAGTCATATCGAACTTGTTCAAGTGAATGATAAATATTAGTAATGTCGTTTAAAATAGTTTTTTCTTGTTTGTAGACCGGGATAATAACAGATAAGAAATGGGTGTTATTTTTCATTTGACAGAATTTTACTATAGACTGAAAGGGTTTGTCTGGCAGTGAATTTCCAATTAAAATTTTTCGATCTTTTTATTCCCAAAGAGCGTTGGTTATCTTTTAATTTAGAATCGTTCCAATATTTTTTTAAGATTTCGGATATATGACTAACTGATCGGGGATTAAAACTTAAACCTACATTTTCCATAATTTCGGGTAAACATGTGTCTTGACTGAAGGCTATGGGAGTACCTGATTGCATAGCTTGAACAAGAGGTAAACCAAAGCCTTCAGCAAAAGATGGCTGGCAATAGACGGTTGATAAATTATAAATTAAAGGAAGATCATTATCAGGAACAAAACCAGTTAGTATTAAAGCATTAGAATGTTTATACTTTTGAGCTTTGGCTTGAAGCCAACGTAAATCTTTTGTCCAAGGATGAATAGGAATGTCTTTTTTGACTGCTGTAGAACCAACAATCACTAAAGGATATTTATTTTTTAAACAGGCTTTTACTAGGTTTGGAATGTTTTTGTTCCAATTTATATCACCAACATATAAAATAAATTTATTAGGTAATTTATATTTATTTTTGATTTCTTCTAATTTTTTTGGATCGATATTTATTTTGAAACTATTGTCGGCAGCTAAATAGGTTACAGTTATTTTTGACAGAGGGAATTTTGTCAGTTGATGGATAATGTTTTTTGAATAATTGGAAACAGTAATAATTTGGGAAACTTTTTTTAATTTATTTTTTTGAATAAACCATTTTATTTCACCTTTTATACCCACTGGAAAATGAGATTTAAATTGACGAGGAATTAGATCATGAACAGTAATTACTGTAGGGGTGTTTTTGTTTGATAGGAGAGTAAGTTTGAAGGGATCGAAATAAGGATAATGAATTAAGTTATAATTTCTAATATCTAAAGTAGAATTTTTGATTAAATCAATAGACAAGTCCTTGTAATTAGGATTGATATTGATTTCTTGATGTAAAGCATCAACTAAATTTTTAGTATAGTAACCAATTCCCCTAACTGAATTAGCATCTTCTGTTGGAGAAATATCAATGGCTATTTTAATTTTTTTGGTCATTTTTTGTCCCAGTCTTGGGATAAATTTATATCTCGTTTAGTTTTAGATAATTCATAATATTTAGTATAAGCAATGGGATATCTAAGGGCTGAGAAAAAAGAGAAAACAAAACCAGAAAAACCATCAACATAGCCACGATGACGAAAAAATGTTTTGAAAAACCACCAACATGGCTTAAAAACATAATAATTTACTCCGCTTAAAAAATTAATTTTTACATTTTTTTCCTTTAATTCTTGAGACAATAAGGTTGTATAGCGATTAGCTCGAAGTAAATATAAAGAAAAAGAGGTATCGGCATAATGCTCAAAATCATTTTTGAGATAACCTATTTTCCCATCAACTTTGGCTTGTTCGTGAACATCTTTACAAGGCAAATATCCTTTGTCTTTTTTGTATAAACGAATAGTGTAGTCTGGATATTGTCCACCTTTGGTAAGGAAACTACCTAAAAAATAATTTTTTCTGGGAATCCAATAACCGTTTTCTAAAATTGAACTGGGATCTTTTTCTAAAATTGAAACAATTTCTTTTTTAAGATTGGCAGTGACTATTTCGTCAGCATCAAGTTGGAGAATCCAATCAGATTTACATGCATCAATCCCCATTTGTTTATTGATATGGAACATGGGTTTGTTGGTAGTCGAGATAACTTTAGCTTGTTTAAATTTTTCAACTAATTTGGCTGTGTTATCTTGTGATTGACCATCGACAACGATAATCTCATTGGCGATATCTTTTATCGCCTCAAGACAACGAACAATATTTTTCGACTCATTGTAGGTTGCCAAAGTAACCGAAAGTGTTGATTTATTTTTCATAAATTTTAAAGGCTGCTGTTTGATTTGAAAAATTAATAATATTTATGGGATTTGAAGGAATTTTTTCATCAGAAGCTACTATTAATGAATTGCTGGGAATGTTGTCCCAATCAATTTTACCAAAATGATAATTATCATAGCTATTAACAGTAGAAAAACCAAATTTGTCTGGTTGGGTTAATTTGATTTGTGATTGAATAAGTTTTGGATTGTAATGAGAATAGAATAAAAAAAGGATGTAAGGTTGGTCGTATTTATTGGTAATATAAATATTGTCATAGTCAAATTTTTTTGATTCCACATATGGTACTAATTGGTCAAATTGATATTGCCAAGCAAATGGATAACGTTTGGCATAATGAAAGAAATAACTATCGAGATAATAAGCAACAAAGTAAAAGTATAAAACTAAAAATAAAATGGATACAAGATTTATGATTCTAGATTTATGAATAAGACTAAATAACCAATAAATTCCACAGGAAATTAAAATTGAAAGAGGAATAACCATTGATAGAGATCGAAGAGCAGATGGGGCTTGGAAAGTTAGAGATGAAGCAATTGGTGATATTAATAGAAATAATATAATAAAGATTTTAAATTTACGATTAATGATTAAAGATTTAAGAATAAAAATAAGACCTAAAATTAAAAGTGGTATTTCGATTAGGTGAATTTGTCCCATTTCAGGTACTTTTGAACGAGGAACCTCATCTCCATTGATAGACAGAAAATTTAAATCAAAATGAGATGAATAATTATCGGCCCAGGAAATAAGATAAAGAATTCTTTTATTATGCATTATGCGGTTTATTAGCTTGATATTGTTGTGATGATTTATAAGTTCATTAGCACGATTGATTGGACCCATATCAGCGGACAAACCCACTCCTCCAAGACGAGTAGTACCACCGTTATTTAAAAATGAAAATAATACTGGGAGTAAAAGTAAAATTCCAAGAATAATTGGAATAATTAGTTGGGGTAATTTTTTAATTAAAAATTTAGAATATAAAATAAAAAGACTTAAAGCTAGCAACGGAGCTATCAGACGAGCTGAATGATATATATAGAGAGAAAGTATGAAGTTTAGTATGAAAAGGGAAAAATTAAATAAAAATTTTTGTTTGATTGATTTAAAGAAAAAATAAGAACCGATGACAATAAAAGATAGTGCAGCCGATGATTCCCAAGCACCACGACTAAAATGAATATGCCATGGTGATAATGATAGTACTATAGAGCTATAGAGTCCTAGTGTATTGGATTTTGTCAAAAGAAATATCAATTTATATAAAAAAATAATTGTTAATATTGATAGAATGAGATTAGGTAAGCGAACGGAAAGAGGATTTAATCCTAAAAATTTTATAAAAGGAAGGGCTAAATAGACATAACCACCAGGTTTATAATCCCCAAAAGATTTAAAATGGAGAGGCCAAGAAACACCATGTTCATCTTTGCCAGTAAGTAATAAAGAATATGCATTGTATCCGAGAGAAGCTTCGTCTGGGTTTAAGGCAGGGGTGTTGCTTAAATCGATAAATCGAATTAGAAAAGCAAAAAAAATTATTATTGGTAGAAATATTTTATGGATTTTCATAAGCATAGAATGTAGAAATATTACTTATTGGGCTAAGAAGAAAAAATTGATTAAATTCTGGTTTTTTGTCAATAGCTTGACGATAAATTTCTTCTTGAGAAAAAATACCAAGAGAACCTGGATTATTTTTAATATATTCAAAACTTGGTGTAGAAAATTTTATTTTATCGATTGACTCGACATTCCCAATATCAATTGAGTTATTTGTAAGTTTTGCTTGTTTTTGATAAATACTTGGAGAATATTTCGAATAAAATAAGTAATAAATGTATGGTTGACCATAGAAATTTGTGAAAGTAATATTTTCAAATTTATTTTGGTTTTCTATTAAATATTTTATTGAAGACTTATATCCATATAAAAGATCATAGGGATTTTTTTTGGTAGTATGATTTAAGTATAAATCGGAATAATAAATAAAAGAAAATATATAAAGCAAAAAAAAGACAATATATAAAATTAAATTTTTAAATTTAGTAAAAAATAAATATATACCCAAAGAAATAAAATATATCAAGGGAATTGAAAAAGACATCGATCTAACCGCGTGGACTGAATCACGAGTAAGTGCAGAAGGGATAGGGGCAACTAATAACCATAATAAAAAGAAAATATTTAATTTATCAATTTTTGGTTGACTAAGTGATCTAAATAAGCCAATTATAAAAAAAATAAGACTAGGATATAAAATTACTCCTATGTAAGGAGCTGAATGCCGTGGGTTTTGCCAATCACCATCAAAAATTAAAAAACGAGGTGAAAAATGGTTAAAATAACGGGTTAAAAAATTTCTAACAAAAAATATGAATCGATTGTGAAAAATATTATAATCTAACTTATTTGTTTCACTTATTATTGTTTGAGTTTCTTGACTGGAACGAGGATAGGAAAATAAGCTAACAACTTTAAGTCGATTTGAATTATTTTGGAATAATAGTCCATAAATAATTGGAATGGTAAATAGCCCAAGTGGAATTATAAAATTGAAAAATATTTGGGTATAGTTAATTTTTTTAAAATTAACAAAGAATAAAATAATTATTAAAAATAAACTAATCATTTTACCTGCTTGATAGGTATATAAAGACAAACCAAAAATTAAAGAAGAATAAAATATGTATTTACTTTTATGAAAATTTATATATTTAAAAAATAATAAAGCGGCGGCGACTAATTCAAAAGTCAAAATATTAGCCTCCCAGGCTCCTCGACTAAAATGGATATTATAAGGATTGATAGCCATAATAAGGCTAGAAATTATTGCAGTTTTATGGGCTTTGGGATTAATTTCTTTGATAAGAAAATAAAGAATTATAGGTAAAAGTGAACCTAAGATTATGGATGGAAAACGAACTGAAAATTCTGAAAGTCCAAAAAGATAGACAAATGGTATGGTTAAATATACATAAAATCCGGGTTTATAATCACCGAATGATTTAAAGATTATGGGGAAAAAAGTTCCATATTCATCTTTGCTTGTTTTTAAAATAGAATAAGCATTGTAGCCAAGAGCCGCCTCGTCCCAAAGTAATGGTATAGTTTGAATGTAAAGGGATCTAATTAAAAAACTTAAGATGAAAATAGAAAACAAAATTATTAATATTTTATTCTTTAACATTTTTAGGTATGGTTTCAACAAATAAGAATCCTGTTTTACCGTTTAAAAAGTCTATTTTTTTTATTATTTGATTTTCTGGAATCTTGGTGTCTAAAAAGTCCCAAGGAGCAGCAATTAAAAGTCGATTAGGTTTTTCTGAATCGACCGACCAGGTAATTCGATGAAATGAAATTTTATCAATATTTCGAGTTTGATAATATGTTTTTGGATCAGATTGACAATAAAATAAAACATAAAGATAAGGTAACCCAGTATTAAGGGGACCATAACTTCCAAAAGTTTCTGAAATTATAATTTCGTCATATTTATCTTTATGTTCACAAGCAAATTGGGCAATTTGCTTGTAACCATATTGCCAATATTCTGAAAAATGTTTTGGGGATTGATATTTATATATATCAATAAAATAGATGATATTAATAAATAATAAAAGATAATAAACAAAAAATATTATTTTTTTAAATTTAGATTTTGTTATAAATTCAAATCCATGTGCAATTATTAAGGCAAGTGCTGGTATCCAAACTAAGGCACGAAGTGGGTGTTGTTCGTTCATAGCAAAAGAAGCCGGTAGAGGTCCTAAAATTAACCAAATTAAAGTAATTTTAGAAAGATAGTAACTATTCTTTTTGAATAAATAGTAAATACCAATGAAAAATAATGGCAAATCAATAAAATACAATAGACCAACTCCTGGGTAACCTGGTTGAGTAAATTGCATACCATTCCAAAATATAAATTCAAAGTTAAAATAATTTAGATATTTGCTTAGCCAATGTCGAAAAATGATATAGGCATCGTTATCAAATATAAATTCTTGAATATTTTGATAATTTCCATGATGAAGAGCTGAAATCAGAGTTGTTTCTCGAAAAATTGAAGTGACAGTGGCTCGAGTTTTTATGGCAGGTGTAAAAAATGATAATTTTAGAAATGGAACTGTGAAGATAGCTAAAACCAATAATGCCCAACATAGTTGTTTTTTGGTTTTATATAGATTTATTTTTGATCCATATAAAATAATCAAAGTTACTACAAAGATAGGGACAAGCAATCGTTCGGCGTGATATGACCACACAGATAAACTAAAGGCAACGACTGAACTTATTAGTGTTGCTAATTTATTTTTTTCAACCCAGGAAATAAATAAATAGGTACCAAGGATTAAAAAAAATAAAGCGGTAACAGCTTCGAAACTCGCCCTGGAGAAATGAATATGCCAAGGTAAAATGCTTAGCCAGAGACCAGTAAGGTAAGATGCAGTTGGTTTAATTTTTAATTTTAATAGTAGTAAGACAATAAAAATTATAGTAAGTGATCCGATAAGAGCAGATGGTAATCTAGTGGCAAATTCAGTAAGTCCAAAAATTGCAATAAAAGGAACAGTAAGGTAGACGTTTACTGGTGGTTTATAATCCCCTACTGATTTGAAAGCTAAAGGAAGAAACTCTCCCCACTCATCACGTCCAGTTTTTAGAATTGAATAAGCATTGTAACCAATAGCAGTTTCATCCATCGATAGGCTTACTGGATATTTAGTTAATTGATAGAATCGAAAGACTATTCCGATGATAAAAAGTAGAAGTAATAATTTTTTTTTCATAGTCTAGTTATTAGAAAAACTCTTAAAAAAAGATAGAGGGAATAAATAGAAAAAATTAACAAAAATATTTTTTTATTTTTTGGTTTCCAAAAAGATATTTCATAAGCACTGCAGTATAAATAAAATAATGCAGTAGGAAAAAGAAAATATAAATTGTATTGGCCAGAAATATATCCAAGTAATACCGATAATAAGCCTATTAATAAGTATTTGAGTTTGTATTTAATTATTAATCTATATAAACCAATTATTGTAACTGGTAATAATAAAATTGCGATTGGTTCGATTTTTGGAGGAGAATCTACTTGTCCAGTACCTGATTGGAAATAAAAACGAGGGTTTAGGTTATTTAAATAAATAATAGACTCGGAAACTAATAATTGAGATTTGTTATAAAAAAATCTACCCCAAAATGGTCGATTATCTTTGGTTACATCGTTCCAGCGAAATTCATCAATATATTTTGTGTTTGTAAATATAGAGGTTACCTTTTTATTTATATATGAGGGAATCTTTTTATATTCAAATATTATTTTATTTTGATTTACCAAAAATTGCCACCAAAAAAATGGAGAAATCAAAAGTAATATTAAATAGATATTTTTAGTTTTCATTTTAAATTTCTAAAATATCAAAAGCAGGTGTGTTGTCTAAAAATTTAATAGTATTAATTAAGTGATTCCCTTGATTGTAGTTGTTTGGAGAAGTAATTAAAAGGGTATTGTTTGTTGGATTGATATTTAAAATATATTCTTTAATTTCCCAATCATTGACAAATTTAAATTTATCAAAACCATTAATCCAGTACCAATTGGCGTGAAAGTCCCAAATTTTATTAGAATCATTTTGATATTTAGATGGATCCCAAGGCCAATAAAATAATAAAAATTCATGTGGTTCGCCGTATTTTTTGGTAACTATAAATTGATCATAATTTTGGTAATTTTTTTGAATAAAAGCAACCATATCTTGATATCCATATTGCCAGGACGATGAATATTGGGTGGCATATGATTTATAAGATGGCCAAAATAGTATTTGTCCAACTATTAATACAAAAAAAACAAAGCAGGTAATAATTTTGGGGATTTTTTTATAAATAAAATTTATTCCAATTGTAATTAATATTACAATAACAGGTAAGATAGAGATACTTCTAAGAACATGAGGGGCGTCTCTAGTAATACTTGAGGGTAGCGGTGCTATTAAGAGCCAAAATAGTAATATTTGATTATTTTTTTGCTGAATATTTTTGATTAAGTAATATAAGCCAAAAATTGAGAAAGGTATAAAAAATGGTGATATTAAAAAGAAATTTGGAAGACTAAATTGATAATGAGATCCACCATTTAAAAATATAAAATTAGGAGTGAAATGACTTAAATAGTTTTTGGTGGCTGTATATGTAAAATAAGTAACTTTGTTGATTATTAATCTAGGGTAAGATTGTCTAAGTTCATTTATTTTGTTTATAGAACCTTGATCGAGTAAAGAAACCCATTGGTATCTTGCTTGACCTGATTGATTTAGTGTTTGGAAAACTGTTAATGCTGTCAAAAATATAAAAGGAATAAATTTGTAAAAGCTATTAAAAATTTTGACCTTATCTTTGACTAATAAATAAATAAGTAAAACAAAATAAAGAGGGAGTATAACTCGACTACTATTATAGGTGAATAATGTAACTCCATAAATAAAAGTACTTAAGGGATATTTTTTTTGAATTAGAAAATAAATACTAAGACAAAATAATAATAGAAATAAATTTGCTTCAAGAGCTATTCTTGATAAAAATATAGTACCTGGAGAAAAGGAGATAATCGATGCTCCTAATAATGGTAACTTTAAATTGTTTAAAAATATTTTTTTTAGTATTAGATAAACCACTAAAGGTATTAATGAACCAGCTAAAATAGAAACTAGGCGAACAGAAAAACTGTTTAGACCTAATAATAAGACCGAAGGGACGGATAAATAAATATAAACAGGTAATTTGTAATCACCAAAACATCTAAAAATTGATGGCATAAAATTCCCCCATTCATCTCTCCCTGTTTTTAAGATGGAATATGCATTGTAGCCATGGGAAACTTCGTCCCAATTTAAACTTGGTGGAATTTTATCTAAATTAACAATCCTTAAAATAAAAGATATTATTAAAATAATTATTAATAAATATTTGTCTTTTTTTAAAAAAATCATTTGAGAGTTATTAAATAATAAGACAAATTATCTTCAAAAATTGTTTTTTCAGTATCAATTACCTCTATATCTACGTTTTTATTATTTTTTATTAGTTCATATTCATTTTGGTTTATGACAAACAAACAACTGGAACAATTTTCTTTTAGAGAATTTATATTACTCCAATCAATTTGGCCAAAATAATATTTATCGTTGGCTTGTAATCCTGAAAAAAATGTTGAAGTTTCAGATATTAATGATTTTGTTGGTGCAGAATAATTTTTGGTAGATTTATATTGAGTGTAGTAAAGGAAAAAAGGAAGCATCGATTCATCTCGACTACTATAATAGATTTTTGAAAAATTATTTTTTTGTTGTTGTGAAGACATAATTATCTCTTTTATACCAGTATGCCAATATCTGGCGGAAATTAGAGGATAGCGATAATTATAACTAAACCAAAAATATGAAAAATTAAAAATAAAAAAAAGAATTAAGAATAAAAATAAATACTTTGATAATTTAAAAATTTTTTCATATCCATAAGATAAAAAATAAATTAAACTTGGTAGCATTAAAATCAACCTGGTTGCGTGGGCAGAATTTGAGTCACGAGTTAAAGAATAAGGTATGGGTGCAAATAAAAGTAAAAGAATAAAAAAAGATGAGAATTTAGAGTTTATTTTAAGTGAATAAATAATACCTAATAAAATAATAAATATATCAAAATAGAAAAAATATCCTTGTGTACCAAAACCTTGTCTTAGATTAGAATCACCTTTAAATACTAAAAAATCCATTGAAAATGAAGAAAAATAATTTTTTAAGAAAGTTCTAGATACTAAAGTTAATTTGTTATTAAAAAATTTTGATAAAAAACTAGGAGAAACACCGATAGACCCATAATTAGTTATTAAAATATCGGAATATCGTTCATAATCAACTCTGGCTGAGAGTGTTGGATCGGAAAAAATATTTATATATGAAAAACGATTGTTAGATTTGGTAAATAAAGTACTGTGTATTAAGGGTAATAAGGTAACAAAACAAAATATAATTGGTAATAATAGATTTTTAATAGGAATTTTGAATAAAGTTTTTTTCCATACTACTAAAATACTTAGAAAAATAAAAAATATAAAAAGTTTTGCCGTGCTATAAAAGTATGGTGTTAGAGAAAAACTTATTAAAGACAAAGATAATAATTTATTATTTTTTGTTCTTAAAAATTTACTTAAAAATAATATTCCTAATATAAAAAATAATAACATTCCAGTGATAGATTCAAAATTTGTTCGGCTATAATGAATGTGCCAGGGTGACAAACTAATAAATAAAAGTGAAATCAAAGATAATCTATTAGATTTAGTAATTTGTAAAATCGATAAATAAAAAAATATTAAGGAAAGTATTCCAAAAATTATTGAAGGCAATTTGAGGCTATAAATATTAATTCCTATTAGTTTTTGAAATAAAGATACCGGTAAGATTGAAAATGGGGTATGCCAGTCAGAATATGATTGAAAAAATATAGGAAATTTATTACCAAAATAATCAGTAAAAGTTCTATTGAAAGTTATTGCTTGATAGCCAATATCTACTTCGTCGGAAAATATTGATGGAGGTATTTTTGATAGGTTAGATAATCTTAAAAATATTGCTAGTAGAATAATTGATATAACAGTAATTATATGTATCTTGTTTTTCATTTTATTTGGTATGTAGTAGGTAAATAGCTGGTTCTGGTTTCGATTTATTAGGATAATAAATAATATAGTCTGGTTTTATGTCTCTAAATTCATCAGGACGACCAATAATTAGTGTATTAGACAATTGACTGTCACTAGGGATATTAATTTCTCTAAAAATAAATTTATCTAATGAATATTCTCCGAGTTGGTCTAAAAAAGAAAGATTTTTTGATTCATATTCTAGCCAATTTACAGTATTCGATTGAGTAATTTTTGGATTTATTTTTTGAAAAAATGTGACATACGATTGAGGTTCAGAAAGTTTTCGGGAATAAATTATTTGATTAGATGATGTTTTTTTAATAATTTCATTGGCTTCACGATGGCCAAAAAGCATACCAGAGGCAAGTATCTGATTACCTTGATAAAAATATCTAATTAAAAAAGATAAATTAAAAAATAAAAATATTAATCCTAAAATTGTTAATAAATATGGTTTTAGATTAATCGATACATTATTTAAAAAAGTTACTAAACCATACGCAGAAATTATTTGTAAAAAAGGCATCATTAAAGAAACTCTATTACCAGAATACTGACCTTTAGCAATTGAGGCAATAAATGGTGGAATTAGAATGATGGAAAATAAAAAAAATAGATTATTAATATTTTTGGAATCTTTCTTTTGAAAAATATAAATAATGCTTAATAATAGACCTAAAGTTGGGATAATACCTAAGACTCCAAAACCAGGAATCATGCCATAAGTGGTTTCCCCAGCTCCTTGTGTTATTAAAAATTGAGGAGAAAAATAAGATAAATAACTTTGAGAAAAAATTTCATAGATATAAACAATTTTGTTATAAACAAGTCGAGTTATAATTTTTGGTAAACCATTTTGAGAAATTTCATATTGAGCGTTTGAGACTTGTTGCCAGTTATCAGTTGGGTTGAAAATGGCAATATCTTTTGTTCGATTTATTTTAATTTGATTATTTTGATAAAAATTTAATAATAAAAATAAACTAAAAAATATAGTTGGAAGTATAAAAACCTTTTTTGGTTGGTATTTTTTTTGAAAAAATATTAATAAGATTAATAATATAGGAGTGAATATTTTGGCACTATGATATGTAAAAAGGCTTAATCCAAAAAAAAGTGAAGAAAACACATAAAGTGTGATTGATTTGTTCTCGTTGGCTTTTAGATATAAGTATGTTGCTAATGCAATAATAAACACTACTAAATTAGCTTCTAGAGCAATTCTTGACATTGGAAGAGCCCATGGAGATATAGCCATAAAAAGTGTGCTTAAAAGAGAAATTGAATAATCTTTAAACAATTTTTGAGAAATGAGAAAAGTAAAAAGAAGTGTAAAAATAGATAATAATGCATTGGGGAAACGAACAGCAAATGGGGTTAGGCTAAAAATTTTTATTGAAGGAATTAAAAGTAGGGTTTGTAGTGGTGGTTTGTAGTCGCCAAATGAACGTAAATTTAACCAATTAGTGCTACCCCACTCATCGGCTCCAGTTGAGAGAATGGAATAAGCACTATATCCTTGGGCTAATTCATCAGGTGTATATGAGTTTGGAATTGATCCAAGTTTGTATAACCTAAGGAAAGCCCCAAGAATAATGATTAAAATTAAAATTACTTTTGTTTTCATAATTTTTGAATTATTTGAGCCAAAATGGTGTTGTTGGGATTGTATACGGTTTTAATTGTTTTAAATCCATCTAAATATTTTTTTGTAAAATCCATGTCTCCTGGGATATCAAAACCTTGAAATAATAAAAATATATCCCCGGGTTGAGCAATTTGATTAACTGCGGATAAATGATCATTTTGTTTATAGTCATTTATAAAAAATATATTTTTGTAAAGTTTAAATCCTGATAACCCTGAAATTATATTATTAATATTATTATCATCTAGAAAACCATTGTTGGTAGAATATTTTTGATAAAAAGTAAAAGGTAATAAAGAATTGTACAAAGCATTGCTAATATAAATGTTTTTGTTTGTTTTTGGAATATTTTGGAATAACTCTTTATAACCATAATTCCAGACTTCAAAAGAATCTTTAGGATAATGAATAAAATATTCATGTGAGTAGCCAATAATTTGAATAATTAAAAAAAGGCTTAAAATAAATAAAAAAAATTTAACAAAAATATTTTTTAATAAAAAGCTTTTTTGTAATCCAAGAGCAGTGAAATATGACAATGGAACAATCATAATAAATAGTCTAGTAGCATGGGTACTGCCATCGATAGTTAGAGATGATGCTATTGGTGCAATTAAAAACCAAAAAAACATTAATTTATTTAATTTATCCTTAAAATCAAGCTGAAAAATACCATAGAGGAGGAATGGTAAATAGGAAAGGAAAATTAGTCCAAAATTTGGAATAGTGTGTCGATAATTTATTTGATCACCATATATAAAAAGAAAAGATAAAGAAAAAGAAGAAATATAATTTTTTGTAAATTCTCCTCCCCAAGCAGTGGCTTTATTGTGGAAAATAACTTCTATTTTAGGAGAAATAGCTGAAAAAGAGGTCCTTTTTTCAATAATTTGGTTAATAATATTTTGATTATTAAAAATACTGATAAGATTGAAACGATTAGCGGCAGTGCCAAAAAATATTTGTAACGATAAAGGTAATATTAATAATAAAAATAAAATTAAAGATATCAAAAAATTTTTAAATTTAATTTTAGAAATAAAATTTTTTAAATTAGTAACAATAATAGTAATAATAATTAAAGGAACAAAAATATTAGCGATGTTGTAGGTATAAAAACTAAGACAAAATATAAATATAGATAAATAGAGATATTTATTTTTACCAAAGTTTAAAAATTTATAGAAGAAAAATATTCCAGTTAGAATTAGTGATAGAAGTAAAGTAACTTCAAAAGAGGTACGACTATAATGAAAATGCCAAGGAGTAAAAGATAAGGCTATAGAGCCATAAAAAGCGAGAGTGCTAGATTTTGATAATAGTGATACTAGTTTATAAAAAATATATATACTAAAAACACCAAATAATATTGAGGGAAAACGCACCCCAACTTCATTTAATCCAAGTAAAGCTATACTTGGTACAGTAGTATAAATTAATAAAGGAGCGCGTGACTCAGATAAAGATTGAATATAGGTAGGTAAAAAATTACCTTTATAATCGTGACCATTTTGAAATAAAGAATAGGCTTGATAACCGACATCAATTTCGTCTCCAAACAAACTTAGAGTATCTATTTTATAAATTCGTAAAAAAAAAGTGATTAAAAGAAGTATAATTAAAGGCCAGTTTAATTTTTTAAATTTCACTTTTTAAAAATTTAAAATAATATTTAAAACACATTACTATAAGTATAAATGATAATAAACGGCAGATGACGGAATTGTTCCAATTTAAAAAGTTTTGTAAAAAGATTATTGAGGGATAATACCATAAATTGTAAAGATTTAAAAAGTGAATTGTTGACAATAAAATTAATTGTTTTATTTTAATTTTGGTTTTTGGTAAGAAAAGTAATATGGTAATTAGTGGTAATATAGGGTAAAGATATCTTTCGTGCATATTAGTTAAAAAAATAAAACAGCCAAAAGCGCTGATAGTTAAAGACATAAATAAATTTATTAAGGTTAATTTGTTTTTAATAAATTTAATCCAAACAGGAACTAAAAAAATAACATAAAGTAATCTTCCCCACAATTGATAAGTTAAACCAAAAAATTTGATATATTCAGAGTTTGAAAGATTGATACTAAATATAAGAGACCATAGATTAAAGGCATTTCCGTTTAACATACTACCCTGTCTATTTAAAACTCTATTGGTATACATATACCAAATCCATTGCAAAGGATTAAAACCGTCTAATGTGAATGGAATTACTAAAAGATATATGAAAAGTAAAAAAATAAAGGTAGGTAAAATATATTTTTTCCAATCTTTAATTCTTTTTACAAAAATAAGTCCAAAAATTGGTAAATAAATTATTAATGAAAGTTTAAAAAGAAAAGTTGTTAAAAATAAAATAATTCCTAAGAAGTATTTTTTTTGAAAAACTAAATATAATCCTAAAATTGCTAATAAATTAATTAAAGAATCAGTCTGTCCCCAAATGGTAGAATTGTAAATTAGAACTGGATTAAATAAAAAAAGATTGGCAGCAAAAAGAGCTTTTTTTGGGTTTATTTTTAACACTATTTTGTAAATTAAAAAACCAAGACCGATATCGGAAAAAATAAAAGGAAGCTTAACCATCCATGCATGTATATTTGCTTCAATATAAGGGATAATGAATGAGGGGAAAAAGGAAAATGTTTGATTTAAGGTTTGGATAATATTAAAAACTAAGTTTTTAATTAGGGCAGAAAAAGCAAATAGTAATATTGTGCCAATCGGTTGATTAGGCCAAGAAACTGACCAAAAAATATTTTCATAGAACTTTTTAGGGCCTAAGTCTAAAAATCTAATACCCCAATCGATGTGATTAAGAAGATCTGGATGCCAATGAAAAAAAATAAGTAAAAAAAGACGTAATATAAAAGCGATGAGTAAAATATTAGTTATCTTTGAAAATGTTTTTGCCATTTTTGACCAGACCAAATAATAAAATATAAAAAATAATGTTTAAATAGGCCGTGAAATTTTTTACTACTGGGGACGAGACGTCGCCATTGATTATTAGTATCAATTATGTTTTTTCCACTAGTACCATGATAATGAATAATTTGACATGTTGGATAGTAAACAATTTTTTTACCGCTTTTAATTACTTGACGACAGAGATCCATATCTTCATAGTAAAAAAAATATTTTTCATTCCATTTACCGATATATTCAAAATATTTTTTATTGATGGCAATACAACCTCCGGAAATAAAACTAACTAAGCTTGGTTTATCACTTTTTGGTATGTATTTTGAATAAGCATTTCTACAAAGCCAAAATTCTTTAAAAGCGTTTAGACAGGTTTGTGGAGGGAAAACTGATGCTTGAGGTGACATATCGGGATTTAGGAATTTGGGTCCGATTAAACCTATCTTTTTATTTTTTTTAAGATAATTAATCATTTCTAATAAAGTTTTGTCAATTAGTTCTATGTCAGAATTCATAAAAACAATATATTCTGATGTGGCTGATTTTAGACCAATATTATTAGCTTTAGCAAAACCGTAATTATTATCTAATAATACATATTTGATATTTGGTATTTTTAGATTTTTGAGAATGTCTATAGTTTCATCGCTTGAACCATTGTCAACGATAATTATTTCATTATTTGGAATATATTTATCTATGGATTTGATACATTTTTGAGTGATTTTTGCGGTATTCCAGGTGGGAATTATAATTGAAAATCTCATGTTGTTATACTGATTTGTTTTTGTATTTTTTAAAAATAATTAACCAAACTAAAAAAGTAAAACTAGAAATATAAAAACCGATATAAAATGGTTTTGGTTTGTAAATAAATTCTACATTATTTTCCCCTTTTGGAATGTTTATTAATCGATAAATGTTTAAATACTTATTTATTGGTATTTCTTTATTGTTGATATAAGCTTTCCACCCAGGATACCAGGTGTCTCTTAAAATAAGGGTAGATTCATTATCGGTAGTGTTGGTAATAAATTTTATTCTATTTGATGAATAATTTAGGTTAGAATAAGAACCTTGACCAGATTTATTAATGATTTCAACTCTGGGTTTTAAATTTTTATTTTCTAAAATACTTGTACTTTTGTATCTAAATACTTCATTCCAGTTATCAGTATTTACTTTATGATTAAAATGATCACCGTCAGGAGAGATTACGTCTTGCTTATTATAGTTTAAAACTAAAAGATATTTTACGTTCCCTTCTCCAAGTGAATTAGAATCATAATTATCTATTTCTGAATATCTTGAAGAACTACCTTTACCTTGCATATTTATTTTGTTTTGAAAGAAAATAGAGTATTCTTTTAAGGCCATTGGATCATAGCCTGAGGTGCTCTGAAGTTCATAAAATGACCATACATTTGGAGTCATTAATGGACCTTTTTCTTTTTCAATACGAAAAATAGATTTATCTGTTTTTAAAAATTTAGTTATATTAGTTTCTGGGTAAAGATATTCTTTTGATGTAAAGGGAAGATATTTCCACCCAAATCTAAATAAATCAATAATTATAATTAAAATTAATATAATATTTTTCGCCTTAAAATTTTTAACAAATACTAAAATAATAGAAATTGTTATAGAAATTAATAATGGAATTACTAAATTTCTCATGGCTATATAATAATTATTTTGATATCTAATAAGAGCCGGCGAGTTTTTGTAATTTAAATAGGTAGAGATGATAATAAAAACAAAATAAAATATATATATCCAATAATATTTAATATATTTTTTTAAACTGTGTATAGCTAAATTTTTAAAAAAATAAGTCACAAGAATACTTATACTAAAAGTATAGATAAAAGCTAATCTACCGGCTGCACTAGTCGAAATTAATGGTAACTTTAATTTATATATTAATTTCCCAAAGAATGTATCATAAATAAATAATAACGAAATAAGAGTGGTATAGAAAAAGAATTTTTCAATTTTTAGCTTTTTGAAGTTAAATATACAAAATAAAATAGCAAATACAGTCAAAACACCAGTATAGATTATGGTTTCGTGATAGTTAAAATTACCCCAAAAGTTAAATGTAGTCGGATTTCCAAAATAATCGGGAGCAAATAGGGTGACAATTCTATCTAAAGATAATAAACCGTAATTATATTCTGATATGTAATTTTCATCGAATCTTACAGAATATTTTCCCATTTCCATTGTAGGTAATAGTTGAATAGACATTAATAAAATACCCAATAAAACTGTTATTGTATACCAAAATATAGTTATTAATTTTTTAAATGATTTTTGATTAAAGTATTTATATATAAAATAAATACCAGAAATAATTAATCCATAAACTAATGCTTGTAAGTGTCCAGAAGTCATCATTAAAAAATATAATATTGAAAGATATAAAATATGTTTGATTTTTTTAGTTTTAAAAAAGTTTTCAATACATAAAAAAATTAATGGTAACCAAATCATTGCAAAACCAGCTGTAACAAACTGTGACCAAGTAATCATAAAACCACTAAAGGCATATGTAATTGTTCCTGCCAAAGTGGCAAAAAAGCTATTTGGATATATTTTTTTTAAAAATAAATTCATTGTAAAACAGCTAAATAGAAATTGAGATATTACTAAAAGTGTCCAACCATTAGCATCTCCAAAAAATAACATTAATAAATTAAACGGGTTAAGTACTCCGGAATGAAAATTTGCAAATAGAGGGTATCCAGAATAAGAATAAATATTCCATAAAGGGAATCTTAAACTTTTAAAAGAATTAATAATTATTTTTTTCCATACAAAAAATTGTGAAAAAACGTCGGAAATCAGAGGGTTTTTAATTGGAACATCAGTAACAAATCCACCCCATCTATGATCCATCCAAGGGAAATAGGCGCCTACTAACATATCACCAGGGAAAGGTATTTGTCCAAAAAATAAAGATTTATAAAAGAAAATAAAAACCAAAAAAATAATTAAAATAATCGAAAAATATTTTTTAAAAAAAATTATCATTTCTCAAAAATTTTAAAAATTTCTTTATCGGTTAGTGTGGGAAATATTATTGGAGGAGGAAATTTTTTTAGTTGCTTTTTGGCGGCACGTATTATTTTTATGTAATTAGGTCCGGTTAAGATTCGACCAATTGTAGCCAGTTTGTTTTGAAATAGCATATTGGGTGTATCAATAAGTCGCCAGGTGTTTAGAAGTCGATTACGTTCTTTAACATAGTTCAAAAGAGATTTTGAAAATTTTGACATAGTAATTTCATGGTGATGTTCAACAACACATTTTGGATCCCATAAACATATATAACCAGATTTCCATGCTCGATAGCCAATGTCTAAATCTTCAGAATAAAAAGGTTTGTAGATAGGATCAAAACCTCCAAGTTTTTGAAATAAAGACTTTCGAATTATTGAACTTCCGCCGGAAACCCAACCAGAGATATGAGTTTTAGTAATTTTTTTTGTACCAGGTTCATGCTGAAGATAACCACCTTTGAACATAAATCTAGCCCAATTTTCATGGCCTTTTTCGGCAAAACCTACACCAAAAACATCTTTATTTTTAAAATGTTTAATTGATTGGTCTAAATAATTAGGATATGGAAATATGTCATTGTTTAACAAAACGATCAAATCACCGTTTGATTTTTTTATAGCATCATTGGTATTGGCGCCAAAACCTAAATTTTTTTTGTGACTAAGAATTCTTAGTTTGGGATAATTTTGTTGGAGACTTTTTGTATATTTAATACTTTCATCGTGTGAGGAATCGTCAGCTAATATTATTTCTTGAGCCTGAGAACTGTTTTTAATTATTGTTTCTAAATTTTTTTTAAGTAAATCTTGGCCATTCCAGTTCGTTATGATTACAGATATTTTCATATTAACCAATTACATTTAACAATTTTTTTTCAAAATTACTTTTTGAAAATTGTTGACAATTTAAAATAGATTGCTGTGACATTAATTTTAAGGTATCAGGATTGTCAATTAAATTTTTTGTTTTTGAGATTAGATCGTCTGTGGTTTGCCAGAGATAACCATTGACGCCATTGTCGACAATTTCTGGAATGCCACCTTTTGAAATTACAATCGGTACCACCCCCGAAGCCATAGCTTCAACCACGGTGATGCCAAAATGTTCGGTGTTTTCTGGATGGATTTTTTCATCGACATCGAAACCTGCAGCATGCCAATATATTTTTGATTTTGAATATTGGTCTTTTAGAACATTAAAAGGTGGATTAACAATAAAATCTATTGGTAAATTGGCTGCTTTATTTTCTAAATATTGTAAATAAAAATTATTTTTTGGATTCAAAAGACTACCACCTATTAGAATTAACTTCCAATTATTTATTTTTTCTCTTACTACTAGCGACCTGAAAGCATCAATTAAAATGTCTTGTTTTTTGGCATTTAAAATATTGTCAAATCTACCGACAGACAAAATTAGATTATCTTTTTTTTGATGTGAATCAAATTTTTCAATATCAACTGGAGGATATAAAACTAAAACTTTTTTATTTGATATTTTCTTTTGAAAGCTGGCTGTAAATTGAGAATTGCAGATAATATTAGTATATAAATTATATTTAATTTTATTTAAAAGATCACTTAAAGGGTCATCCTTTTTAACTAATGGGACTTGAACATGAAGAAAATTTTTTTTACCAAATAAAAAAGGAAAGCTTCCGTCACTTAGGTAAAATATAATATCGTATTTTCTGTTATTCTTAAATTTTTGAAAAATATTTTTTAACTTAAAATTTATTTTTTGTGGTTTAACTACTTTATTGATTGATTGAACAAAATTTTCGTTTTCTTCTAATGTTGATAAATTAAGAGGTTTAACTTCAAAGATATCAGGAACAATGTTTAAGTTTGTCAAATCAAGTGAAAAACGAGTTTCGGCTTTTTGAATAAGTAATTGATCTCCAGACCAATATAAATCTACTTGATAATTGTTTTTTAGTAAAATTTCGGCGACAGTAAGACAATATCTTTCTCCTCCACCAAGTGTATCTAAGTAAGGATCATAAATTGCTACTTTTTTTACCATTGATTAATGATACCTTATATTTTTTGATTTTGCTTCTGTTGAAGTTCCAAAAGACGAGCATAAATTAAAAATGTATTATAACTTTCAAAAATTGCTGATATCCAACCTACTTGCCCATCTTTCCACATTTTTTGTTTAATTAGTCTTTCATATAATTTAGTAAATATCATTCGAATAAAGCGCCACCAAACCACAGGAGGATGACCAGATTTAAACAAAGCCTGAGCCTCGATATCACTCCAGACTAAAGTTTTGTTAGTCATTGATCTAAGATCGCGATGGGTGTAGTGAAATAAATCTGATTTTAAATAACCCATTTCTCCCGAAATGATGGGTTCTTCGTGAAGAATTCCTTTGTATCCATTAAATTTTTCTTTTAAATATAGCCTTTTTACATAGTCTGGATAAGTTTGACCATATTTTACCCTTTGACCCAAAAAATAATTGGCCCTAGGAATAACATAATAAGAGTATTTAGATTGGTTATTTATTTTTTTTATTATTTCTTTTTTAAGTTTGAGAGTAATTCTTTCATCAGCATCTATATATAATATCCATTTTTTAGTGGCTAATTTAAAACCTAAATTTCTCCATTTACTAAAATTTTTATTATATTCGTCATTTGTTTTAATAATTTTAATACTGGGAATTGTGTGTTTTGCTAGAGATATAGTGTTGTCAGTAGAATTGGCAGCAACTAAAATAATTTCTTCTACCCAGCTACAAGTTTTAAGACAATCAATTATCATTTTTTCTTCGTTGCCGGCTAAAATTATTATAGAAATATTTTTTTGTTTTATTGCCATGATCCTTTGTTTAATTTACCTAGATAAAAATCAATAATTCCTCTTTTTTTCCATTTAGATAAATTTGTGGAAAATAATTGTTTTATTGATTCTCTTAATAGAGCAAATTTACTTCTTAAAGAAGCATTTTTAATGCCAAAATATAGCCTATTTCTGGTCATGAAATAATCATGAAGATTTCCTCCACTTTTTGATGAGCCAGAATTCAAATGCCAGATAAAGGATTTATAAATATAAGCTAATTTAAAATTATTTTTTTTGGCTTTTTGACAAAAATCTAAATCTTCTAAATACATAAAGTAATTTTCATCTAATAAGCCTATTTTTTTAAAAACATTTGCATTTATCAACAAACAACATCCTGTTAAGAAATCAACTTGGTCATTAATTTTATCGAATTGACCTTTGTCGACTTGATTAACTCCAATATTACTTCCATAAATATTATTCCAGTCAATTTGACCACCAACAGACCAAATAACTTTTCCAAGTTCGTCTTTTGAATATCTGTCTTGGTGATATTCAAAACCTGGTGCAAAATAAATTTTAGGACCAACAATGTCATACCCACTATTTGTCCCTTCAATAAGATATTTTAAAAAATTAGAATCAACGATTACATCGTTGTTTAACAATAAAATGTAATCATATTTTTCTTTTATTGCTTTTTTAATACCAATATTATTACCAACGTAACCAAGGTTTGAATCTGTCTGAATTAGATTTATATTTGGGTTTTTTGAATATTTTTTTTTAAATATTTGAAATGATTTGTCAGAAGAATTATTGTCGATTAGAAAAATTTTATACTTAAAACCATTAGAAGTTATTTTTCTAAGCGAGTCAAGAGTATCGAGAGTCAATTGTGGTTGATTCCAGTTGAGTACTATAATGGAGATTTTGATCATTATTTAAAAATTTTTTGAAATCAGATTAAGCCAGTGACGAATTTTTATAATAACTTTTTTAAAAATATTTGGAGAATATTCTTTTTGAAAATATTTTATAAACCAGTGATCATATTCATAATTGGCCTCAAGATTAGCTGAAACAAATGATTCTTTTAGAAATTGTTTATCTGATGAACCTTCTTTTTCCCACAATTTTGCATATATTAATCCAATAGCAAAAGCTTGAAGCAAACAAAAAATTAGTCCAGGTAGTCCATCTTTGTAACCTTCAGAAAAATAAAAACGACTATTAAATTCTTGAATTGGTTTGAGTATAAAATCGCCAGTTTTTACTTTGTACTCCTTTGAGTGGAGTTCATCTGCTTGAATACTACTATACCTAATAGCTCGAGTAATAAATTGATTAATAGATTGATAGTTATCGTGTTTTATAGCTAATTTGTCTGAATCTAGAAGGGTTAGACAATTTCCTTTGGTAATTGGTTGGCTATGGATTTCTTTTTGCCAAGTAACACTACCTTTTTTAAAAAACCTAATTAAATAATCTGGCCAACAGTTTGCATGACGAATCCATTTACCAAAAATAAAATTTTGACGAGGAATTTTGACAAAATCAACGTCATTCCTTAAAGTAATTTTTTTCAATTCCTTTTTTAATGTTTTTTGAAGATATTCGTCTGGATCTAATAATAAAATCCAACTTCCTGTTGCCTTTGATAGGGCAAAATTTCTTGCAGGTTCGACATATTTCATAGGTCGATAACTATATACTTTTGCTCCAAAAGTTTTGGCTATATTGACACTGTTATCGGTAGACCTCATGTCTACTATGATAATTTCGTCGGCAATATCTTTAATTGATTTTAAACATTTGGTTAAATGCTCTGATTCGTTTCTAACATTAATAACCACAGAGATACTATTTTTTGATTTCATAGATTAAATAAGTTTATCATTTTTGAACCTTAAATATTTTAATTTCTTCATTGTTGTATATTTCATCAACCTGAAGATCACTTAAATTTGTTTTTATTTGTTGATCGGTAGTTAAATAAATATAGTCAATATTATTATTTATTAAAAAACCTCGATTATTATATTTATCGTTTTTTGAAAAAAAGTTTGTTGACTCAAGGCGCCTTTTTTGCCAGTCAAATCCAGTGATGTCTAGATTCATTTCATCTTCTAAATAAACTGTTTTTTGGCTAAATGCAGATACATAAGATGTGGTTTCATAAGCATAAAGAGGAATAGGAGTATTTAGGTTATTTTTTTTATACTTATCATAGGGATAGGTTAAAACAATACCTGAAGGTTGGTCTTTTAAAAAATTTAAAGCAATTATTTCATTATTAGGTAAACAACTAGGTGCTGGATTACCAAAATAATCTTTTAGCGTACCAACGCTTCCAATAGAGGCAAGAATTAATAGACATAATAATATTATTTTATGTTTTTTATAAATATTAGATAAAAATTTTGCTAAATAAAAATTGGTAATAAATAAAAAATAATATAAAAATTGGATTGTATTCCAAGCTGTCCCCTTTTGAACAAAAAATATTGTAAACATGAAAGCAATTGACATTAATAATATAAATAAGATATCTATATTTTTTGTTTTATTTTTAATAAAATCGTTTATTAATTTAGCTATACCAAAGATACGAATTCCTAGGTTGCCAATTAAAAATATTCCAATCAGAAATAATTCGATAATTGTTGTAATAATAAAATTTGTTTGATTGTAACGATACGAAGCCAATTTTGGCCAATATAACTTATCTATTGATTCAATCATTGAATGAGTAAACCAAAATGGCTTAAATTCTAATAAGTTGGCCTTACCCAAAACACCTAAGTTTTTTAGAATTATCAATGAAATTATTCCCATTGATAAACAAATTGATAGATTGAATCGAGTAATTATTTTAGATTTTGAAGAAGAAATAATTAGATAAATTGAAAGAGACAAACCAATTAAGATAGCTGAATATACTTTTACATAACAAAGAAGACTTAGAATTAAACCAATGGATAGACCCCAAAAAATTGAACCGTTATCTTGGTGTTGAAACCAGAGAATCAATCCGATGAGTAAAATTATCAAAGATAAGGCATAGGGTGGGTTAAGTAGAGTTGAAGCTGACTGCATTGACCAAAATATAGATTCTCCAGCTATTTGACCTGACTTGATAAGGGTTATAATCCAACCAAAGGAAGAGGCAAAATAATTTAAAAAAACAAAGAATAGAGAGGTTAGATGATTTTTGGTTACTATTTTGGCAAATTTGTATGATAAAAAACCAATTATTATTGCAAAAATTATAGGTAATATTTGAAAATATAAAAATGAAGGATTAATTTGTGTAATTTTTGAAATTAAGGCTACAAACAAGTCGTAACCCCAATGGTAATTTGATAAAGAGGTTCCTGAATAAATTGGATTATTGGGAGGGATATTTTGTTTCAATTGATTGATAAGACTTAGATGCCAAATGGCATCATGACCGTTAGGACCCCAGAAACCGATACCATACTCATACTTTAAGCCACTTTTAAACATAGTTATGGATAATAGTAGACTCGATATTGTGATTAAAACTATCGTTTTTATTTTTTCTTTTGAGGTAGAAAACATAATATTTGTTGCCAAAACCAATTAATCTGATGTTTAGATGTCATATAAGTGTATAGACAATAAAATAGAAGTCCAATAGCTATACTTCCTATTAAAGTCAATAGTGCTGAAAATGCTAAATGTTGGAACCCTAAAATTAGAATAATCATAATTAAAGAACCCAATAATGGCTGAAAAGTGATTTTTAAAACATTAATGTCAAATAGTTTTTTGGCGACAATCCAAACTATCACCGAACTTAATCCTACTAATAAAGTAGCTACTGAGGTACCGATATATCCATATTTTATGGTAAGATAAGGATAAAGAATCCAAGTTAGTACTGTCCACATAACCATAAATTTGGTGGTGAGAGTGATTTTTCCAACTGCATTAAATGCATTTGTTAAAGGACTGGTTACTGAGGCAATAGCAATATTGATGCTATAAAAATATAAAGGAATAATGGCTGGTAACCATTTGGTGTATTTTGGAATTAGATTAATTAGACTTGGAGCAATAAGAGCAATACCAGCTGATGTAGGAAATACAAATAGGGCTATAAAATACAGACTTTTTTCTAATGATTTTTTAAGATACTCTGGGTTATCTTGAAGTCGGGAAAATGTGGGGAAAGTTACTTTCATTATGGCATCCATAAAACTTAGAGGAATACGTGGTCCTTTTTGAGCCCATGACAAAATTCCAAAACCATCACGGCCTAAAAGCCCGGCTACAAAAATATTTGATAATTTATCCTTAGCCATTGAGATAAATGAGTTTAACTGATAAGGAATACCATATTTAAAAAGAGATTTAGCACTTTGATAGGAAAAAGAAAAACCAATCGGCCATGGACTGAAACGATAAATAATAACTAATCCTAAAAAGCTACGGATAAAAGTTGCGATGGCATAGGAATATGCTCCAAAACCTAAAAAAGCAAATAAGACCGCTATTGTATAAAAACTAATATTTTCAATAATATCGACAGTAGATATTAATTTAAAATTTAGTTTTCTTTCTAATAATACCGATGGAATTGTTTTGAGAGATGCGGCAAAAAAAGAAAAACATAAGGAAGCAAATATTAAACTTTCTTTTGGCCCATAAGATCTAGATATTTTAAGTTTCTGAAAAATAAATGAAATTACAATTAAAGATAAAATTACTAAAATTTGTTGAATTAAGAATGTGCTCTGAAGATCTTTTTTCTCGACTTCTTCTTTTTTTTGAATAAGAGCACCAGCTAAACCAATATCTGAAAAATACCCTAAAATTCCAACTGATTCAGCAACAATTGCAAATAAACCCACTTCTCCGGTTCCCAAAAGAATTGTTAAAATAAAAAATCCAAGAGTTGAAACTGCCTGAATTCCAATATTTCTGAATGATAAAAATAATACGTTTTTGGTAGTTTTTTGTTTTATTTCTTGTAAATCAAGCGAAGCCATAAAGGTTTAGATAGATACAATATTAAAATAATCCAAGTAACTAATGAAATATAATTTGAAATACTACGAACTTTAGTATTTCGAAGTTTTACCATAATTTGATGATCACCTGAAGGTAAATTTATAATTAAACGGCCTAATTCTGGTTCAATTTCGGTTGGAACTAATTTACCATTTGAAGTAACTTCAAATTCTGGAAAAGCTAATTGAGCCAAAATAACTTTTGAGTCACGACTAAGATGAAGATCAAATATCATCCAATCGGTCCCTTTTTTACCATTTGAAACTGTATAAAAACTTTCAGATGGATCAATTTCGTCAACATAATCTTTGGCAGGCTTCTGGGCGGCAATACGAGCAGTTTTGGGAAGATAGTCATAAATTCCTGATGTTACTTGATTTGTCCAGGCTTTACCTGAAAATTTCTGTTCATCAGTAATGGGTCCATAAGTAATAGGAGTAAAATATTTTATATTAATTAATAATATAAATAATCCTAAAATTAACACTAAAATTTCTTTATTTTTTGAAAAAAACTTATTGATAATAAAAATTAAACCGCCAGCGCTAAAAGAAAATAAAAATATAGTATGGTTTAAAAATCTCCAAGGAAATTGGATTTTTTGAATGATTGGTATTAAAAACCAAATATTTGTTGATTTGTTGTGGGTCATAAAAACTGTACCAAGACCCATCAAAATTATTATTAATAATAAAACATATTGAGAATCAATTTTAGAAATTTTTTTGTTTCTAACATTTCTATAAATTATTATTAAAACATATATAATAATTATTAGAGGGATAATCCAGTGAAAATAACCAATATTAAACGACATATCATCATTTGGCCCCCAAACAGAAGCACCATCACCCCAAAAATTACTGATAAATAATTGATAAAGTCCGGCAAAATGAACTGAAAAATGATAGTAACCTTCAAACATAGTATTAATCTTGACAAGTTTAGTTTCTAATAGAACTGGAAAAGTATAAAAAGCAGCTAAAGCTGTAGTTAATAAGCCAGAAAAAAATAATTTTAGTATAATTTCAGTTTGTTTTTTTATAAAAGCCCAAAAAGGTTTTTTGTATTTTTCAAAAATCCAAAATAATATCCAAATAAATAAAATTGGAGTAAAAGTCAAAGCCATAGGGTTATGAGATAAAAGTAATCCAGTAAATGACAAACTAAGTCCAATAATACTTTTTATTTTTTTGTCTAATATAACCTTTTTTGAGAAATAAAAAATTAGAGGGAAAAATACTGCTGCCCAAGCTTCGTTCATGGCACCACGAACAAATATATTTAATGCGTGGTATGGGGCATAGGTATAAAAAAGAGATGACAAAAATCCACCAATAGGACCAAATATTGAGCTGGCCAATAGATACATAAAAAATGAAGATAATAAAATTTGGAAAATTGCAGTTGCCTTGATAGAAGCAACGAAAGATAAACCAAAAGTTCTAAAAACTTGACCTACTATATAAGGCATTGGAGGATAAAAATTAAACAAAGGGTAACCGTAACCGTAACCAAGGTCTGGTGTCCATCTGCAGGGAATCTGACCGTCTTGAATACATTTTTCAAATTCCAATTGACGAATCATTTGCATATCATCGTGCATATTAAAATAAATATTTGGGCGAAGTAAAAATAAGATTGCCGGAAAACTAAAAAAAAATGTTGCAATTGGCCAAAAATATTTACGTTTTATTAATTTTCCCATTTTTATATTTTAACAAGCTATTTAATTAAGTTGATAAAGTAGTAGTTTATCAAAATCTGGTTTATCAAAAGAATCTATAAGACTTAAGCCGTCTTGTTCCAAACTAACAGTATTAAAACGTGATTTATTGATTAATAGATAAACTTCATCACCATATTCTTTGGCTTCTATCAAATTTTCGGGAACCGTAGCGAACCCTAACCCCTGACCTATTATGGTAAATTGTTTGGCTTTGTTGGCATATATTTGAAGTCCGTTGGGTAAAGTACCAAAGGATCCTTCGGTACCAACAATTATGTTTGATACTAAAGATCTTTGTTTTAGATAATTAAATGATTCTTTGATACCCCAACCTGAAGTCCAGTCGACTAAATATCCAGTTTCGGATGATGGTAGTTTTTGGTTAAAAGGATCGGTGGACAATTTATAGATAAAATTAATATTGACTAGAAAAATAAATAAAATTAAAATTAATTTAAAATAATTATTTTTTATTTTGATAATTAAATTGTAAAAAATAATTGAGATTAACGCTAAAAATGGTGGTAAAGTAAATAAAATATAACGGGCAGTAAACACTTTTGCCAGAGCAGAATTGACGATAAGAGGTAGAAGCCACCAAGTTGCTAGAATTAAATATCTAATATTTAGTATTTGGTATGTATTTTTCTTATAAAGCGAATATAACAAACCAACTATAAAAATAATTAGAACTGGCAATGATATATAATGAAGATAAATTTCTAAGGCATTAGCCAGATGAGGTTTGAGAGGGTCTAACGGATGTTTTAAAATTTCTGAAAACGTCCAAACATAATCTTTGTTCCTTAAAGTAATTTGATGGAACTGAGGGCCAAGACGAAGTAGGTTGTAGATTAGAAAACCGATGGAAGCTGAAATTAACGGATATGTAAAAGATAATATTTTTTTGTAGTTGATAGCCAAATAAGTAGTGAGTGATAAAACGACAAAATAGATTGCTGGTGATTTGGTTAGCCAGGCTAGACCTAGGGAGAGACCTAAAAAAAGTGAATTGGTAATATTTGGATACTTAGCTAATAAAAGTGATAAAAATAATGACATTACACCAAATAATGACAAAAGATTGTCGGTTAAAGCTAAGCGATCAAAGAAAAAAGTAAAGGGAATCAAGCAATAAACCATAAAAACAAAAATAAATAAATAGTAGTGTTTAGAGATATTCTTTTTTAAGTAAGTAGATATATTTTTTTGACTATCTTGAAAACTTACTATAACTACAGAAATTAATGAAATCAAAATAGCAATACCAAAACCAGAAAAAATAGAGATAATTCTGCCTGAGACTAAAGGATCAGAAAATATTTTTAGAGTAATAGCGTTTAACCACATAAATAAAGGCTGTTTGCCATCTGTTTGAGGGATAAACCGTAAATTTTCTTCTGATTGGATAATTTGAG
>CAYXLS010000001.1:47707-82979 GCA_964464785.1 uncultured Gammaproteobacteria bacterium
ACGAATATAAATTGCTTCGTCACAAAATATTGGTATTGAAGTTAAGTTTTGGAGACGACTGAAAAAATATAGGATTACCAACAAAACTGATAAAATTATTTTGATTGATAAGCTATTTTTTTTGATCATATAGGCCATTTAGATCATTTCGTTTGACACGAATAATTTCTTGAATCATTTGCTTGGATTCTTTTTTATAACGAGCGGCATTGTCACCCTTGGTAGTACTCGAATCTTCATTTTTCCATTCGACTAAAACTTCTTTTATTTTGTATCCCCATTTTTGGGCCATAAATAATAGTTCAACATCAAAGGCAGAGACTCTCCAACCTTTTTTGTCAGATTTATCTTTAAAAAATTGAAGATTGGGAAATAATTTTTTAGCAACATTTGTTTTAAACATTTTAAATCCACATTGGGTATCAATTATTTTTGGTAAAAGGACTGTTCTTCGAATAAAAAGAAACACCTTTGCTCCAATTCGTCGCAATAAAGTGTTTCCTTCACGAGTGACTCCTCTTGAACCAATTACTACATCATAGTTATTTTCAAAATAAGGTAAAAGTTTTAAAGATTCTTTTAAAGGGGTTGATTGGTCCATATCAGTAAAAAGGACAAGCGGATATAAGGCTTCTTTGATACCAGCCCAAACCGCTGATGGCTTACCTCCATGAGGCAAGTCTAATACTCGAAAACCTTTATGCTTGGAAACGAAATCTTTAACAAGCTTAAGGCTATTATCGGTTGATTCATCGTTACAGACAATTACTTCCCAGTCAAATTTCTGTTTTGACAGAAATTGATAAACATCGTTTAAAACACCATCCTTAAGATTATTCTCTTCGTTGTAACAAGGAATCACTATCGATAAAGATTGTTTCATACGCTTATTTTAAACTATTAAGTTAAATTAGTAATGGACAAGTTTGAATATTTTGATACCATCAATCTCCCATTCCTGATCTATTTTTGCCCAACCAAAAGCGGCAATAGCCCACTCTGGATTGTTAATAGGATTACAATCAATTTGAAAAGGTTCACAGACAACAAACAATTGATCTGCTAAAGTAGTTGATAAATTCACAATTTTTGCTTTTTTATTGGATAAGACATATCGATATGGTGGATCGTAATTTTGCTTAGCAAGTAGAGCAAAATTAAATTCTTGATTTGAGGAACTATTGATAATTAAATCAGAAATCTTAGTAACAGTTGCCAGTTGATGGTTGGCTTGATAACGAATCGGGTTTTCTAAAAAAGAAAAAATTACTATCAAGATTAAAAAGAGATACCCAATATGTTTAAACTTAGAAATTAAAAAACCGATTAATAAACAGACAGTGGGAAATAAAAAAGCAAAGTAATGGTCGTATATGTGTTGTTTGTACAAAGCTAGAGCTACTAACCCAGATAAATACCAGAAAAATAATATTAAAAAGGAAGAATTTTTCGATTGACGTTTGATAAAAACAAAAATTAAACCGATTAAGGCAAAAATACTGATAATTAAACCAACAATTTCATTTTTTCCAGCAACTAAACGAGTATTAATTTGTTGGAAAAGTGGCCATAATTTTGGTATAGATTTATAAAATTTTATGTTTATGGTGGTTTCTCGATAGGTAAAAAAATCTAGTAAAGCTTTGGAATTTTGACCTTGATGTTTGATATCAAATAAAATTTGTGGGGTTAATGATATGAAAAAGATTACAAAAGCCCAAAATGTATATTTTAATAATGTTTTTTTGTCGTCAGGACTATTTATAGAATAAAAATAAAACTTGTAAATCCAATAAAGTACTACTGGTGGTAATAAAGCTAACCCGAGATAATGACTGTTCATAACCATAATGAAAGCAAGTGATGCATATAAAAAATAGTGGTATTTTTTGTTTTTATAGCTTTCAAAAAAGAAATAAATAAACAAAAGACTAAACAAAGGCATAATATTTGGATTCCAAATAAAATTTGAATATTTGATAATTACTGGAGAGATAGCGAAAATTAAAGATGATATCAAACCTGTTTTTTGATCAAACCAACGTTGGCCTATGATATAAATTAGAAAAGTTGTAAGTATATTTAAAAGAGCAACAAATATAGCTGGACCGACTGGATTATAATTAAATATCACTAAGAAAGGAGCAATAAGATAATAGAAAAATGGACCAAGATACATATTACCAATACTCGTTTGAGGTCCGATGAAAAATAAATTACCATTTTGCCAAAAATCTTTAATTATGGTGACATCGCGTCCCTGATCACCAAGAAATTCCATATAATCTGAAATTTTATATAGTCGTAAAAATGAAGCTAGTATCAATATACTGATAATTGGCCAATATGTTTTTACGATTTTTTTAAGCACGTTTAAAGTTAATTTTATACCAAAGACCAAAGAGATCAGAAAAACTTTTGATAATCACCTTTAAATTTCTTCCTGTAGCTTTGCCTTCAACTCTGGGATAATGATGAACTCCTAGTTCGGTAATTTTAAATCCAGCCTTTTTAGCTTTAATTAAAAATTCACTACTAATAAAAGCCCCTCTTTCAGCTGCTAATTTTGGAATAGTATCGATCACCTTTTTATTGATTAACTTAAATCCACAATCAATATCAGTGACCTTTAGACCAAAAAGGATAAAGACAATTATTTCCCATATTTTTGAAGTTAAAATCGTAGTTTTGGATACTTGACGAGATAAATAATAACCAATAACTATATCTGACTTGGTTTCTTTTTGTTTATCGATAAATTTAGTAATCTCACTAAAATCAAATTGACCATCTGAATCAGTAAAAGCAATCCACTGATACTGTGAGTTATAAAGACCACTTTTTAGAGCAGCTCCATAGCCACGATTGGGATTGTGTGTAATTATCTTGATTGTTTTCGGATTATCTATTTGGATTTGATTAAGGATTTTAGCGGTATTATCTTTGGAACCATCATCGATAAGAATAATTTCCCAATTTTTAGCAATTTTATTTAATACATTTATTGCCTTTGATACCGTATTATTTATATTTTTTTCTTCATTATAACAAGGGAAAAACACTGAAAGTTCATCAATTTGATATTTATTCATATTGTTTAAGTATAACAATATTTTATTAATTGAAACACTTCATTACTATTACTTGACAAAAAGGATAGTATCCTATATAATTCTATATAATTAAATATTAAAAATATTTTATGATGCAGGTAAATAAAAATTATAATAAATTATTTTTGACCTTGTTATTGTCGGGTCTAGTTAGTTTACAGCTAATTAATCCAAAAATGATAAATGCTGATTCGTATTCAAGTGATAATCAGAAAAATATTTCAATCGATAAAAAATTAAGATATCTAAGCGATACAAAATATGTAGATAATATTTCTAGTTCGGTTAGAACCTTTAAAAATGGTGACTTAATTGAGTTCTATGTAGAAGTTACTAATACTGGAGATACTAATTTAAAAAATATTAAAGTAACTGATAATTTACCTCCTTTTTTGAAATTAATTTTTTACCCTGGTGTTTATAATTCAACTGATAATAAAGTTGAATGGACTATTGACGAACTTAACGCTGGTCACTCACAAAAATTTTTGATCAGAGCCAAAATTGATAAAGCTAATGAAGTAAAAACTTTAACCAAAGAAACTAACGTTGCTAGTGTTCGGGTTGATGAATTGGGAGCAAGAGATGATGCTATATATTATATTTTAAATGTTGGATCCACTATTAAGCCAGATGGTAAGGGAGAAATTATTATCCCTGAAACTGGAGCTGGATCTATGGTTTTAGAAACCTTAGGCGTAATTGGAATGGGTTTAGGTGGATTTGCACTAAGAAAAAAGATTAGAGGATTCTAATTAGTATTTAAAAATAAAATTAAATCAATCGAATCCTCTACTGAAAGGTAGGGGATTTTGATTTTTATTGCATATGAAGGTAAAGTGTCATTTTACCGTCTGAATGAAATACTTTGGCATGATTACCTAGGCTACTTTGAGGATTTCTGAAAAAGTAGGCTACCCCATCGTTTACAGAGAGTATAGTTTTGTTGTCTGAAACCATATCAATTCCGTGATGAAAATTATCTGAGTAATTTCTTGAGAAAGAAGTCACTCCTCTTTCTTGAGTAATTCTAATTGTTCCATTCATAGGCCAACGATTAGCTTGTATGTATGGTGAAGGGTCAATATCTTTTTGATAAGTCCAACTAGATAAATCAGATTCTTTTAATTCATAAAGTCCAAAATGTAAATGAGGTCCAGTCGAAAAACCGGTACTACCCATTATTCCTAATGCTTCACCTTTTTTAAATTCTCTTTTCCCAACAAAACGAGCTGCTAACAGAGCAGCTAATTCTTTTTCGGCATCATTTTTCATTTGTTGATATTTTTTTTCGTCGTTTTTAGTAATTTCTAATAAATAATTCTTTTCATTTTTTTGTTTATCTAAACTAATTTTTTGTAATGCTAAAGTTTTTTTGAGTGATTCTAATTCGATTTGTTTTTTTTGTTTAGCGATTTTTTGATTATCATAATTAAAACGAACAGTTTCAAGATTGATTAGATTATTTTGGCTATTAGTTTGAAGCGAAGAGACGTAACGATATTGTTCTAAATAATTATTTAAATTAGCTGAGAAAAGAAAGGCAAAAGAAGGAATTCTTTTTTGGAGTTTATAATTTTGAATTGTTTGATTTATATAGATTTCTGAAAGTTTATTTATTTGAACTTCAAGCTTATCTATTTCTAATGTCAAATTGGCTATTTCTTTTTCTAAAGAAGCGATTGAGTATTCAGTTTGATTAATTTTTAATAAAGTCAACTGATACTGCGAATCTAATAATTTAAGTTGATTTGATAGGGTGTTTTTTGACTTGTTTAATTCATTAAGTTTTTGGGTATATTGATTGATTTGATCTTGAAGTTCATCGCTACTTAAAGCATAAGTAATTATCGAAAAATTAAATAAAAATAATATAAATGATAGAAAAATAAAAAACTTTTTTAAGAACATTAAATTAAAACTTGATGTACCTTTTAACTCCAATAAGACTTGAGAAAAAGCCAATAATACAGCCTAAAATTAACTGAGCTAAAACAACTAAACCGTAATAGTATAAATCATCTGAAATAAAAACAACTGGTTGGAAAAAATTGTTAATTGAAGATTTTGCATAATAAAGTAACCCCAAAGTAATAATTGAACCAACAATACTACTAACAAGCCCATAAAATATGCCTTCTAATAAAAATGGTTTTTTGACATAAAATTTAGAGGCACCCAAAAGACGGCTAATTTTTACTTCTTCTTTGCGATTGGTAATTTTCATACCAATGATTGTTGTTACTGAAAAAAAACTTGTAATTAAAACTAATGCAGTTATAACTAAACCTGAAAGTCTAATAATTTTTGTCCAGTCTAATAATGAATTAATAACATCTTTTTGATAAATTATTTCATCGATAATATCCGTTTTGGTGGCATAATTTTGATATATTTTTTCGAGAACTTTGGGGTCACTAACGGTTATCTCAAAAGAAGCAGGTAAAATATCGGCAGTGACCATTTCTGTTAACATGGGATTGTTTTTGTTTTGTTGTTTGTAAATTTCTAGAGCTTTATCTTTTGATATATATTTAATTTCTTTAACATTTTGATAATTGGCCAAATCTTTTTGAAGATTATTGATAATTGTTTGGTCTAAATTGTCTTTGATAAAAATAGTTATTTCTGGTTTGGTTTCAAAATAAACAAGAACTTTAGAGAATCCAGAATTTACTACAATAAACAACGAAACTAACATAAAACTAAAAGTCATAAGTATAATTGCAATAAAACTTTGGATTGGCGAACGCCTAATATGATGCCAAGTAGTTTTGGTGTTAGTCATGTTTTTTTGGGATTCTTGTTTTTTTAATAATTTTTTTGGGTGGCTGGGAAGTAGTTGATATTTTACCGTCTTTTATTTCGATTTGACGTTTGTCGAGAGAATTAACAATTTCTTGGTTGTGTGTGGTCATTATAATAGTGGTATTGTTTTTTTCATTAATATCTTTTAGAAGCTTGACTAAATTCCACGTATTCTCAACATCAAGATTACCAGTTGGTTCGTCTGCTAAAATAATTTTAGGTTCAATTGCTAGAGCACGAGCTAAAGCCGTTCGTTGAAGTTCTCCTCCTGATAATTGTGATGGATAAAGAAAACGACGATTATTGAGATTCACTTGATTGATTACTTCATCAATCTTGGTAGCTATTTTTTCTTTTGGATATGAAACAATATCCAAAATAAGAGCAATATTTTCTTCAACTGATTTGTCCATAATTAATTGATAGTCTTGAAAAATTACGCCAATTTGACGCCTAATATTGTCGATTTCTGATTTGGAACCAAAAGACAAATTAATATCATCGACTAATATTTCTCCATTTGTGGGTCTAATTTGGTTGAGAATTAATTTCAAAAGAGTTGATTTGCCGGCACCAGAAGGTCCAACGATAAATACAAATTCTCCTTGATCAATGGTAAAGTTTATATTCTTTAGAGCATTGATGACCCCAAAATTTTTGTCAACGTTTTTAAAAACTAGTTTCATCTTATTCTAATATTTTAATACTACCAACATCCATAAACCAAGCGGCTTTATTGGAATCGTTTGTTTCACCTTTTACCTCAACTTTTTTACCAATAAATAAATCGAGATCAACAACAGAAGAGGTTAGGGCTGCATTTTGAGTGACTCCACCTTCTCGCTCTAAAGTATGAGTGCCTTCATTGTTTACTCCACCTGACTTGATTACTCCAACGGCATTATCAGAAAAATTTTTCGATAAATTTCCATAAATAGTACCGACTTTTATCTCTTGGCCTTCAACAATTTTTGAGGCAACATTATTTGATGAATTGTTGGAACTATTATTAGATATTGACATACGAGTAGGTAAAAAGCGAGAAATACAAAAACCAAATATTATGGCTAATATCACAATAATTAAATAGATTAATTTTTGTTTTTGGGGTAGTTTTAACGGTGATGGTTTGATAACAGTATTTGAAGCTAAATTTGGTATATCCATAATATATTTAAATACTAATAATCCAGTATAGCAAATTAGATGTTAGGTTGTTGAGGAACTAAATAGAATCAGAAAAAAATTGATGAAAAGACTTATATTTTTTGTCACTAGGGATAAAAACCCATTGTTTATTGGTAAAGTATGTTGGATGATAAATTACGCCATTTTTTGAATTTGTACCAATTGGAATTTCAATTTTGTTTAGAGTTAATTTTGAGACAGTATCGCCCATGGTTGAAAGTATTTGTAGAAGATTTTTATCAAATATATCTTTGATAATTTCTTGATCCCAAAATTTGTACAAATCAATTGGATTTAAATTGTCGTTGACAAATTGACCTGATTTAATTTTGTTTAATATTGATTCAACTAATAATTGTTGTCTTTGGATTCTGGCTAAATCAGTTCCTCCATTTGCAACAGAATCACTACCTTTACGTGACCGAACAAATTCGGTAATATTTGTTTCATCTAAGTGAATTAGTCCTGATTTAAACTCAATTGTTTTATATTTGGCAATATTTTGGGAAGGATTTTTTATATATTCTGGGTTTGGGTACTGATTGTCAACAAAACCTTTGTCTAAGGTAATGTCAACACCACCGATTAAGTTTACAAATTTTATTAAGTTGTCAGTAGTTAAAACGACGACATGATTGATAGGTTGATCGATTAATTTAGAAAATGTTTCTTTGATAAAGTCCAGCTGATTAGGTTTTGTTAGAGATAATGGATAAATTTGATTAATTTTTGTATCTAGGTCGTAATTCCATAAATCACGAGGGATAGAGATAGTGTTTATTTTTTGATTTTTTAAATTTAAAGAAATAAACATGATAGTATCGGTGACGTTAGTTTTTTCTAATGAATCATCCCTTCTATCCAGGCCTAGGACAATAAAATTGACTTTATCATTGTTTTTATAAGGATTATTTTTGTCAATTGAGGTGAGAGTATTTATAAGATAATCAGGTGATTTTTGCAAAGATAATGAAATTTTTTTAAAAACTGTAATTAAACCAAACAAAACAAAAATAGTTGATACCAAAAATATAAGTAAAAATGATTTTAAAAATTTGAGCATGTTACAATTTTAACTCAGATTCGATAAAAGCATCAAGGTCACCATCAAGTACCCCGACAGTATCGCTGGTTTCATATAGTGTACGTAAATCTTTGACCATTCTATAAGGATGTAAAACATATGATCGAATCTGTCTCCCCCAACTGGCAATGACATTGCTACCTTTAATCTCTTTTTTTTCGAGAGCTTGTTTTTCTTGCTCAAGAGACCATAACTTTGATGATAACATCTGAAGAGCTAATTCTCGATTTTGTTCTTGACTTCGTTGACTTTGACAGGAGACACTTATATTTGTGGGTTTGTGAACTAAACGAACAGCAGTAGAAACTTTATTTACGTTTTGACCACCATGGCCACCTGATCGATAAGCTGAAAACTCAATATCTTGAGGATTTATTTTGTATTCTGAAGCATCTATTATAGGTACAACTTCGACCTTAGCAAAAGATGTTTGACGTAGCTGATCGGCATTGAATGGAGATAAACGTACTAATCTATGAACACCAGATTCTTTGTTTAGATAGCCATAGGCATAATTTTGGTTTATTTTAAAATAAACAGATTTTATGCCGGCTTCTTCACCTGGCGTAACATCCAAGATATCATATTTCCAATTTTTACGTTCAAAATATCGTAAATACATACGCTCTAACATAGAAGCCCAATCCATAGCTTCAGTACCTCCTTGCCCAGAGTGAATCGATAACAGAGCAAAATTTTGATCATATTTACCTGATAAATAAGTCTGTAATTCTATTTTTGATAATTCGGTATTTAAATTATTTATAGAAATTTCAATTTCGGTATCAAGTGAAGGATCGGGTTTTTCATCAGCTTGAATTTTAAATTCTTTAAGATTTATTAGTTTATTTTCGATATCTTTAATTTGATTAATTTCTTTTTGAAGATCAGAAATTTGTTGAAGTATATTTTGAGCATTAGTAGGATTATCCCATAGATTTGAAACTTGAGAGTCTGTTTCAAGCTTAGTTAAGTTTTCTAGTTTTGAATTATAATTATATTTTTTTTTAATTGAATCGAATTTTGATTCAATATCACTTAAATTAAGCATATTATTTTTTATCAATATTTTCGATTAAATCGTCGGAGATATTTTTTATTAATTGTTTTTTAAACTCTTTTATTTGTTTTTGTGGGAACCCATTTAGATGAGTAACAATATAATTTTTTGAATCTTGATAGATTTTACCTAATAATGTTTGATCAATATGTTCAAGTTGATACCGGCTATCTTGTGGAAGTTTAGAATATATAGTTCCCAGTATTTGTCCCCCAGAATTTTCACCAATATATGAAGTAGGGTCATTATTTGGGTTGATAGACTTTTGCTGTTGACTTAATATATTTATTAAAAATACTATTATTACGATAAAAATTGATAAACGAATGATACTTTTTAGGGTAATTTTTTGTTTTTTCTTTTTCTTGACCATAACCTTAATTGGTTAATTTATCCCTAAGAAACAAAATAGTATTACTACTATTTTATTATTTTGTCTTGGTGGTAATTTCAATTATCTTGTCATCTTGTTTAATTTTGTCTAATACATCTAACCCAGAAACAACTTCACCAAAATTGACATAATCAGAAGTAAGATGTTGGCAACCAGATGTACTAAAACAAATGAAAAACTGACTATCGTTGCTAATTTCTTTGTTTCCACCACGAGCAAGCCCGATAGTACCTCGGACAAACGGAATATCATTTATCTCTGATTTTATTGTCCCACCACCAGTACCTGTTCCAAGTGGATCACCGCCTTGAGCCATAAAATTATCTATTACTCGATGAAAGGTCAATCCATTGTAAAAACCTTCATCTGCTTTTTTTATGAAATTGGCAACAGTGTTGGGTGCTTTATCTTGATAAAGCTTAAGCAATATTTCACCATCTTTAGTTTTCAAAGAAATTACAGGATTGATGTTTTTTTCAGTTGAAGATTGGGTAACTGAAGATTGTGATGAAAAATCGGGGATTTTGGTTAGATCCATATTGGTATCAACAGGCTTTTTGGTAGTACAGCCAGAAATTAATAATGATGAAATAAAAAAAAATGTTATATAAGTAGTTAATTTTGTTTTTTGTTTCATATAGTTATTTTAACAAAATTAAAACTTTTTTATCACCAGTATTAATATCTTTTTTATTCCTAGAAGCAGGGAAATCATGAATACTTTCTAAAAGTAGTGAATAAGAATATTTGTAGTAAGCACCAAACTGAGTGCCAACATCATGAACAATAAATTTTTTTTGATCATCGTCGTAACCAAGAATTGTTAGATTATGATAATATGGTCCTTCTTGTTTAAAATGTTTATTTTCCCGATATAGAATTTTACCACTAGCAGGAATAATGACTGGAATATCTTTAGCAATATATTTTTTAATATCGTCTGTTGTTGGATTATCAATAATTTTGGTTGAATATCCTAAGTATTTTTGGGAAACTAATTCCATTTCTTGAAGGTTCATATCGTATTTAAATGATTGTTGATTTTCAAAATCAATCATCTTTTGGATATCTCCTTTGATTACTTGGATTTCTGGTGATGATTGTTGGTAATAATAATGAACTGTAAGTAAAGCAGCTTCTTCACAGGCGTCTTGCCAAGGTTGATCCCAGTTTTTTTCAGGAGATTGAGGAACAAAAATAGTTTTTATCAAATGTTTATTAGGTAAACCATCAGATAAAATTTTTGTTGGTTTTGGAGCAATGGTATCGATAACATTTTCAATTTTGCTGGTAGTGTCGGTAACTTTTATTTCAATTTTATTACTAATATCAATGATTTTTTGTTCTATTTTGGAATTATATTTTAATTTTGAATAGCCTAATAACCCCAAAATCAATATAAATAAAAGTGCAGCTATTTTAAATATTTTTTTGGACATGCTTAATTATACGATAAGGTTATAATATACTATAATTTTGTTGGTGATTATTGCTAAATTTAGTTTTTATAGTAGAATAATCGAATGCCAATTTTGAATGATATTAGAAATGTTGCGGTTATTGCCCATGTGGACCATGGCAAGACTACTTTGGTTGATGCACTTCTCAAACAAACTCATACTTTTAGGGAAAATCAGGATGAAATGATGATGGATAGAATTATGGATAGTAATGATCTGGAAAGAGAAAAAGGAATCACAATTTTGTCAAAAAATACATCTGTTTTTTACTCTCCTTTAAATCAAGACTTGAAAAATCAAAATAAGGCTATAAAAATAAATATAATTGATACTCCAGGACACGCAGATTTTGGCGGAGAGGTAGAAAGAGTTTTAAATATGGTTGATGGGGTATTACTAATTGTTGATGCAGCAGAGGGGCCCTTATCTCAAACAAAGTTCGTTTTGAAAAAAGCATTAGAGTCTAAATTAAAAGTAATATTGATTATTAATAAAATAGATAGAAAAGACCAAAGAATTAAAGAAGTACTGACAGATACTGAAAATTTATTTCTGTCTTTAGTTGACGATTCAGATTTATTAGATTTTCCAGTAATATATTGTGTTGGTAAAGATGGTAAGGCATATAAAAAAATACCCGAATGTTACGAAGATAAATCCGATATAAGTCCAATATTTGAACAAATTTTAGAGACGATACCAAATGCTGTTAAAAATATTGATCAACCTTTTCAGATGTTGGTATCATCTTTTGAAAAAAATGAATATTTAGGAAGGTTGGCGTTGGGAAGAATAAACCAAGGAATAATTAAAAAAGGAATGATGGTATCTCTTGTTAATAGTAATCAAAAAACAAAAAGTAATTATAAGGTAGAAAGAATGTATGTTAACGAAGGGATAAAAAAAGTTGAAGTAGATGAGGCAGGTTGTGGAGAAATTGTATATATTGCTGGTATTCCAGAAATCGAAATAGGACAAACTTTGACTAGTATAAATTTTCAAGTAGCTTTACCATCAATTGAAATTTCTCCACCAACTATTAAAGCAAGTTTTGGACCAAATACTAGTGTTTTTGCCAAAGAGGAAGCCAAATTTTTAACAAGCCGAGAAATAAAAGAGAGATTGAAAGAAGAAGTTGAAACCAATCTTGGTTTAAAATTAGAAGACGATCCAGTTGATAGTATTCGAATGATTGTATCTGGAAGAGGAGAACTTCATTTGGCAATACTAATTGAAAAATTACGTCGAGAAAATTATGCCTTAGAAATTGGTAAACCTGAAGTTATTTATAAAGAAATTGAGGGAAAAATTCTTGAACCATTTAACGAAATGACGATTTTAACACCAGAAGATTTTGTGGGGACGATAACTGCAGAAATGGGAAAGAGAAAGGCAGAGATGCTCGATATGCATACTGATGAAAAAATTGGGATAAAAATGATTTATAAAATTAGTGAGCGAAATGCTTTAGGGTTAAGAAGTATTTTGATGACTGAAACAAAAGGATTAATTTCAATATCTTCTTTTTTTATAGGATATGAACAAAAAAAAGAAGATAATAATAAAGATAGAAACGGAGCATTGATTGCTTCAGAGTCAGGTAAAGCCCTATCTTATGGTTTGGATCTAGCTCAAAAAAGAGGGATAACATTTGTGGAGCCAACCGAAATGGTTTACGAAGGTCAAGTAGTCGGGATTAGGCCAGTATCGGGTGACTTGGAAATTAATGTATGTAAAGGAAAGCAACTTACAAATATGAGGGCGGCCGGGAACGATGATTCGATTATTTTGGCACCAGCTGTAAAATATTCATTGGAAGAGTGCCTAGATTTTATAAATAATGATGAATTGATTGATGTGACCCCAAAGCAAATAAGAATTAGAAAAAAAATATTAACAAAAGTTGATAGAGTTAGAGCCGAGAGACAGAATCGCTAATTTTTTGTGCAATTAAGGTCATTTCAGCTGAATTTATTTTTTTGATGTTGTTTGGGTGAATACCACCAACATGATCGTCGTTTTCATATTTCGGAATAAGATGGATATGAGCGTGAGTTACTCCAAGTCCATATACGATTTTGGAAACTACAAGACAATTAGTTGCGGCTTGAATGGCTTGACTTAATTTTCTGGCGGTTTGCCAATATGTGCCATAAGGTTCAACTTCGTCAACCCATTGATAATGATTTTTGGGGATCAATAATGTGTGCCCGAGATTTAAGGGATTTATGTCTAAAAAAGCTAGGAACAAATCATCTTCGTAGACTTTAAAATAAGGAATTTCGCCTTTTACAATTTTGCAAAAGATGCAATTATCCATATTTGTAGTATAAAGTATTAAGTGGAAAGTATAAAGTGGAAAAGAGGTTATTTGTCAATTTTGGGATAATTTTTTTTAATTATGTTTAACATTGTTTTTTTGGCTTCGTCTAAAGAAAGGTTTAGGGTGGCACCAGCGGCAGCTCTGTGGCCTCCACCAGCTTTGGTGGCAATAGCGATTTTTGATAAATCATAAATCTTACTATTACGAGTACGAAGACTAACTTTGACCACTTCAGGTTGAACTTCAATCAAGGTCAGAGTAATATTCCAACCAACTACAGATTTTAACATATTAGATATGTCTGAATAATTATTTAGAGTTTGAGGGCTAAATTTCTCTGATATGATTTGATCATAAGACATTGATGCAACAGCTACATGGTCAGAATAATGAGTTTCGATTGTTTTTAATAAAGATGAAATAAATTTGAGCCTATCAGGTTCGTCGTTATTTTCAACATCAAAAACTAGCTCTAGGAATTTAGGGTAAATTTTGGCTAAAACTGAAGCGATAGTTAGTGTTTTATAGGTGGTGTTAATGTATTTGTAACCACCACTATCAGTATATAAACCTATATATAAACAAGCAGCAATTTTGGGAGTAATTTTTATTTTTTTTAGTTGAAATAAATCGTATAAAATTTGACAGGTGGCAGGATATTTGGGCATTACTAAATTAATTTTGCCAAATTTTTCACAACTTAAATGATGATCTATGACAATAGTATTTAATTTTTTGGGTAACTTGATGTCTCCAAGTCGAGAAATTTGTTTTGGTGAAGATGAATCATTAATTATAAACAAATCAAATTGATCAAGGTCGATTTGAAATATATTTTTAGGAATTATTTTGTCAGCTCCAGGAATAGTCATTAAATTTTTTGGGATTTGATTGTCACCCTGAATAATGACGACATCCTTACCTATATTTTTGAGAACGTGATAAAAAGCTAAAGAAGAACCAACACAATCACCATCTGGACCTGGATGGCAATGTAGAAGAATTTTTTTTGACCGGTCGATTTGTTTCCAAATTTTTCTACCAGTAAATCGCAAGTTAAACATGAGTATATTTTAACAGCTTGCTGTAAAATAGTTACTATATGATAGAAAACAAAAATAGAAAACTAGTAAATACAAAAGAACTTTTTTTAAAAGCACATGATAACCAATATGCGATTGGCGCTTTCAATATAAATAATATGGAGTTGGTTCAATCAGTGGTAGAAGCAGCCGAAGAGTTAAAATCACCACTAATCTTACAAGTGTCACCAAGTGCGAAAAAATATTTTAAAAATTATTATTTAATAAAAATTATAGAAGCAACCTTGCAATTTTCAAATATTCCTTTAGTTTTACATTTAGACCATGGCGATAGTTTTGCATTGTGTAAAGAATGTATTGACGAAGGTTATTCATCGGTTATGATTGACGGTTCTAGTTTTGATTTTGATAAAAATATAGAAATTACGAAACAAGTAGTTGATTATGCTCATAATTTTGGAGTGACAGTGGAGGCAGAATTAGGTAAATTGTCAGGGATAGAAGATGAAATTTCAGTTGATGTCGATGAGGTCATATATACTGACCCACAAAAAGCAGTTGAATTTATTCAAAGAACTAATTGTGATTCGTTGGCTATAGCAATTGGAACAAGTCACGGTGCTTATAAATTTAAACAAGAACCAAAATTAGATTTTGAAAGATTAAAAAAAATTAAAGAAATGGTTGGAATAAATTATCCACTAGTATTACACGGTGCTTCTAGTGTTTTGGAAAAATATGTAAAAATGAATAATGATTTTGGAGGAAAAATTGAAAATGCTATGGGAGTACCAGAAGAAATGCTAATTAAAGCTATAAAATTAGGAGTAACAAAAATTAATGTTGACACTGATTTAAGATTGGCGTTTAGTGGAGCAATTCGAAAATATTTATCTCAAAATCCAACAGAATTTGATCCTAGAAAATATTTAGGATCTGCAAGAGAAATAGTCAAAGAACTAGTTAAAAATAAGATAAAATTGTTTGGAAGTGAAAATGAAGGTTAATTTAATTAGCCAAATTTAGGATAACAGCATTTTTTGAAGTGTCATAAGAAATATATGCCGTATAGATATGACATCTCAAATTTGTATATTGATTAATACTATAACACTTTTTATATAGACCGGGTGCCCTTAATCACGGAAAAGGTACCTGTGCTCTGTAAGACAATAGTTTATATTATGATGATGACTATTTTTAGACCGAATAATATAAAAAAGTAAACTTATTCTGACGTAGTCTCTAATTTTGCTACCAATGTTTCAAATTGATTTAATAGGGGGTGTTCCCAATGTTTCTTAGCCATTGTTAAAACTGACTTTTCAAACCATAGCTTCTTTTCTTTCCCTCTGTTAAATTTCCCCCAAAGTGAAGGTCCTTCTTTCTCGTATTGATCAAAGAATGACTGAAGATTGCATATTTTGTCCATAATACTGACGGAAATGGCATTTTCCCCGCCCTTTTCTACTGAAGCAATATATTTTTCCTTTTTCTTTTCCCAGTCTTTTTTATCAGATAAAGCTTCGTCATTAGAGACTGCCTTAACTATCGACAAAACACCACTGCCACATTTTTCTAAAATTTCTTTTTCTGTACATTTTGTATCTTCCAAAAGATCATGACAAAAACCGGCAACCACTACTTCAAGTGGAAATTTTGCCTTCCATAACTTATACCCAACCTCTAACGGGTGTTCTAAATAAGGGTAACCGTCACCTTTTCGAGTAGCTCCACCATGATAATCTCGGATAAGTAAAACTGCTCCCATAACACCTGGCAAAAGTATTAAGCTTGATCTGAAGATTGCTCCGTGAGGGTGAACAATCTCAAATTCGGTTGCCCTATCTTCGGCTTTTAGTTTCCAATCTAAATAGGACTTCATTGTGGGGTTTTCTTTAGAAAATCCAATAATAGCTTGATCAAGTAGTTGCTCAATATTGTTTGAACGAATACAGTCTAAATACCTCTCGTCGTCGAATATGTCAGCATAGACGTAGGAGTCTGTTACATCAATCTTAAGTAACGCGTAACGATATTTATCGAATAAGTTGTTCATATATGTTATTTTATCGCAAGATCATTGTAAAGAACTCTAGAGTTTCTTAATTACCCTTTAGTTTATCCATCATGAACTTAATTAGTACTATTTAGAGTAAGGGTCTTCTGGAATGTTGCTCAGATTGAAAGGTGGATTAAAGGTTATATAGTGCTCGCTGAATGGAACAGATTCAGAACTATTTTCACTGTTTGATGCTCCCCGTGCTGGATTCAATCAGGACTGCAATGTGTGGATTATAAACTAAAACAACCCACCGAAACCGATGGGTTGTTTGAATAAATTAATTTGTTAATTAATTGTCTTTTTTATTCCCTTTAGCATTTGGATTGCTTTGAATCCAACTGACACAATCTCCTTGATTTTTAAAGATTGGTTTATAAAATGTTTTCCAACCATTATTTTTACAATCATCTTTTAATGTTGGTGTATTTTTTACCGTGACTGTGTGCCAATCAACTGAACCAGTATCTTTATTATCGGCAGCATCTCTGGCTTCCAGTTTTACAGTATAGTTACCTTCGGGGATAAATGTTGTATCCCAAGATAAAAGTAATTTATCAGTAAATGATGTGGTGTCATTAACTACTCCTGGACCAGCAACTGTTACGCCACTAGAGTTTTCAATAACAAACCAATAGTGATGAGGATTTATATCTGTTACTGAACCTTTTATTTCTACTATTCCAGAAACAGTAAAACCATCTATTGGAGTAGTAATTTCAACGTCAGGTGCAGTCCAATCGGCTGTAATACTACACTCATTTGACCATTCTGAATAGTTTCCAAAATTATCTTTAGCTCTTACCTTAACAATATGAAGACCTTCATTTAAAGAACCACGATATTGTGAGGTTGTAAAAAATGGTTTCCAATCACCTCTTGTACCATCGGTTTTAGGATAATTAATCCAATATTCATAACCAGTAATTGTTCCACCAACAACTGTTGAATCTGACCAATCAACTGTGACCATTTTGGCGTTAGTGATGGCTCCACAGTTTAGTTCAGGACTATGAAATCCAGTTACAGTTGGTGTTGTTGGGAGTGTTTTTACATCAAATCTTGTCCAGTCAAAACGCTCATCTCCTTCTGCGCCAAAAACCATTCTTACTTCTATATACTCACTTGCAAAAATATCTTTTGTTTTTGTAGAGTTATTAACACAGACAAAAGGATATAAACCATCTGTTACTAAAGTATTATAATTTGCCCCACTTGCCTGACTAGTATCACCATCTGTTCTGTATTCAAAACAACTGTTAAATCCTCTAGTGCTTACAAATTCTAATTTTGCTGAGCCAACATTTTTTTCAAGTTGATTAACATGTGCCCAACCATTAATACGATTAATGTCGTTCGTACTTGGCGTAACAGCATTTACTGCTGCATAAACAGGAATAGCGACAAATGCCAATGCGGCAAGTGCCATAAATAATGATAATAATTTTTTCATTTCCTTTTTCCTTCAATAAATTTGTAACTGTTAAGTTGTAGGATTATTTGAAGTGAAAGTCAAGCTGCCTGAATAGTGATTTATTGCCTATATTATGGGTATATTTTATCTAGCTCCCCGCCTTGGACTCAATCAGGACTTCGGTGAATGGGATTTAGTTTGTGGAGTAAATCCAAATTGGAAATTCATTTTTTGATAAGATTTAAGCACGCAATTCTCGCAGCATCGCTTCCCATTTTTAGACAATCCATTTTTTGTTCTTGAAAAGACTTTGGAACTAATTCTTTGTATATCTTAATTCCAAAGTAAAAAGAAACTAAAATACAAGTGATGGTAACAAAAATATTTTGAGCGTTAAATTGTCTCTTCATTTTTTATATAAATAATAGTTGGTTAAGGATATCAAAAATTTATTGATTTATTTGTCCCCAAAACCTCATTTTTTTTGACATTTATATTTTATACACAATATTCTGGTCCCCAGTAGTCACAATTATCCTTCCCGTTGGAATGTTACTTGGATAGAAAAGTGGGTTAAGAATTATTTAATACTCCCCATCCTGGACTCAATCAGGACTGCTGTGTGTAGATTATAAACTGTATAGTTCTGAATTATTAGGGTTTTCTTTAATATTGATTAAAGATGAAAAATGAAGCGACTCGTGACATTTTCTGCATAAAGTTATCACATCTTTTTTAGTCTCATTTCCAATGTTCTCGTAATTCAAATGATGGAGATTGAGCATTTCAGTACCACCGCATTTTTCGCATTTGTTTTTCTTAAACTTATTCTTAGTTTGTTCCCAAATTTCACTATGAAGATACATCCCATATTCATTTTTATTAAGAGGTAGTTTGGTAATTTTAAATTCTTCCTTTATTTTCCATTTATAACACCCTGAGTTTGCAATTACCCCAATTTTTCCAGGTTTACCATAAAAAAAATATTGTCCAATAGCATACCCATATGGCCAATTTTTAATCTTTATACTTTTGATAAGTACGTAATGCCCACTAGTTTCACTCCACGAATCTGATACTGCCTTAAATGGTAATTTTTCACCGTTTTCTCTCCATAGCTCAAAAAGGTTTTTTGAATCCATAGTGTAATAAGATGCCCATACTTTAGATAATGCTCTATTATACCGCCAATTTAATTATTTACAAAATTTTGTATTTTCAGTTATTTTTTTACCACAAGATGAACAATACGTTGTTAAGTTGATTATATTACATTTTGGAGTAAAAATAAGATAAATCTGTGCGCTTGAATAAAATAATCCTCCACCTTGGACTCAATCAGGACTGCTGTGTGGGTTGTATGACAGAAGTTGTTAATCAAATTTAACAAGTTCATGAATTTTTGCCAAAGCTTCTCTTGCTAGATTATTATCATTAAAAGCATCAGCTATAGTTAATTGTGTCATATAAATCAAAATATCAACATGAACCTTGCTAATCAGCAAAGAACCTATCATTTTAATAGTAATGTTTTCTTCAATTAATGAGTCCATTACATCAAAAGTAAAGCGGGTTAGTAGGTTGCCTGAATCCTCTGCTTCATTATAACGGTTTATTAATGACTCATATTTATCTTTAAATGGACTACAATAGGCTTCGGTAAGCATCGGGAAAAATTTATTAGCATCTTCTTTGGTAATTAAATTATTGTTTAGGGCAATATTTGGTATTATTTTTATTTGAAAACTTGAAACAGGAAACACGCAGTTTTCCATATATTTGTCTTTGATTATGATTTTATTATTCCCAAAAAGATCTTTCCCATTAGATAAGTCATTTTTTACAATATTTATCCAATTACTTCTATGTATAGTAAGTGTGTCTCTTATATTAGATATTTTTGGAATCCAAAAAAGTGATTTAAGCATAAATTGGTATGAGTTATAAATTTCCTGCTTTAATTTCCTTACGAACTAAAGCATTAAAAGTTGTAGACTGTTCTACTTCTTTTTTATATTTACTTAAGTCCATAACAGTTCTTTTACTCATATATGTATTAACCCTATCTTTTAATTCAAAAGGCAAGGGGCGGTCATCACCCTTTGTGTTACTCGTATCTTCCGGATCACCATAGAGAGGATAATATTTCCTCAATCTATCCATGGCTTCATCCATTGATAAATTATTATTTTGCATGTAATTAATCATGCAGGCCATATGGAGTTCGTTATCATATTCTACAGTTACCCACCGTTCAATATCACATAGATTCCACCAGAGAGATATATCCTCATCTGTTACACCCTCCTTTCTTTTTGTAGGTATTTCTTTACAAATTGATTCTGCATATTTTTTGACTAGTTCATCGTCAGTTTTAGTAACACCTAAAATAATATCTCCCATGATTTTAGGTAAATTGTTATATGTTCCTGCTTTTTTAGATTGCTCAATTGCTCTATCAAGTAAGTCTTCTGCGGCTTTTTTAGCATCCTCCTCAGACATACCTTGAGAAGTGTAACCTTGAGTATAAATATTAATTAATTCATTCTCTTCACTTTTATATTTTGAGAAGTTAAATAGTCCCATATTTTTTATTAATTAATAACTTAGATTGAATGTACCCTATCTTCAAGAATGGTTTTATATTGAATTTGAATTTTTTTCATCACATCAGAAGTAAATTTAGGGTTATCTCTTATTGACCGGATATCATATCTTCCATCGGCAAGTTTATATACCCAAACAGTGAATATTTGATCAGGTTTATCTTGAAATATAATTGAAATTTCTACTCCCCCGACAATACTGTCGTTTATTGAAAATACAATAAATTTACTTTTATAATAATTTTTATCAAATGAAGCTAAACCTCCTGTATAATCTCCTATCTTGTGAGTTTCAATGACTAGTTCTGGAGAGTCCATACCAACATTTGTACCATCCAGATATCCATTTAAAACCTTACGAATATGAAGTACATAAGGATCTTTTGTTGTTTGATAGTAATCCTCTAATTGATCTTTTGTAAATACAATAGGTTCAACTTTTGTTGATTCAGGTGGTATTTGCCAATCAAAGGCTCCGTAGGTGCTAGGAATCGTTGTATTTTCCTCAGTACATCCTTTTGGTGTTGGAACGATAATAATTTTTTTTCTCCAATCAAATAATGTATCTAACTGATCATAAAAATCATTGTATTTATGTACAGCATCATCCTGTTGCTTCCTTATTTCATCATAATTGGACATTAATTCGTCGCTACTAATCTTTTTATCCCAAAGATTTAATATACTTTGAGCGTCATTAAGATAATATTTTGTCATTTCCATTTGATAATCAAAAAATTTCTTAAAATACCAAGGTTCAATCAGCTTATAATCTAGACGATTAATAAAACTATTTTGCTTCTCAATCCAATTATTTTCTTCAGCAACATATTTTCTCATTTCAGAGATATAGTCGCCGATAAATGTTTGAAGATCTTCTTTTTTGTATTTTTCTGGAAATTTTGTATAGTCAATATACTTTAAATATGAGTTTTTGTAGGCAATACGAGGTGGGTTAACATTGGTACACCGGTACTCATATATTTTATTTCCAATTATTGAGAGGGAATGAAGTTTGTAAAGATAAACACCAAAAATTAAAATAGATATACCAATTAAAATTAAAAATATCTTAAATATTTTATTCTTATTCATTTTTGTTCTAATTACTAGGAGTATACCTCTTTTCAATTAAATTTATGTTATTTATAACCTTATTTATTTCTCAAATTAAATTTAACCCACAACTCTGCTAAACCAGATAAGTTATTGGCGATTTCTGTTACATCATCATCAGTAAGTGCTCTTTTGTATAAAGGCTCAAACATATTAATAACCTCTTCTTTCAATTCATCACTTAGCCAATCTTTATATTTAATTGGTATTACTTTTTGGGAACATTTCATAATTATTTTTAATTCAAAACTCCATTGATTTAGTTGTTCCTACCACTTCAATAGTTTTAATATCAATATTTTCCATACAATGTTTTTGTCCAACTTGCCAGTAGACACAGTCATCCTCACCTTTTGTACCTGTTATTTTGAATACCGAATCTCTGTTGCCTTCAATAAATTTTACCCATTTATCAGTTAGCGCCAAATCATCTGGCACATTAATAGGCATAGCCCAAAACCAAGCATATTGATTGTCAGGTTCAAGTACTTTATGTGTTTTTATGTCATACCACCTAAACCTAACTTCTCCAGAAGTGGAATTCTTTCTTACAACACCATAATAGATTATAAGTGAACCTGTATCTTTTGGAAAACTTAACATATTACTACCACCTGGTATATAAGACCCCTCAACTTTATTTTCGTTTACAACAGGTGTTTTAATAACAACCTCTTTATTACCTTTATTTTGGATATAATTTACAACCTTATAACCTATACCTAAAACAACTAGGATAAAGATTAGTTTGAGTATATTTTTATTTATATTTTTATATATGGCACTCAATGAAATTTGTTATTAATAATGGTTTTAACCTTACTTATATTAATCTGATAATTTTTTTTATCAAGTAAACCTAGTGACTAAATATTCATTTATTTCTCTAATACCTAGTTCCTGCGAAGAATTACCACTACGAACATAAAATTTATCAACACTTTGATTATTATCAGAAATTTTTAAATATAAAGGTTTATTACCTTTTGCGATATCAATCTGGCAGATTTCTTTATCTGTTACTTGAATAAATTTTATAGTTAATGCTGATGTAGCAAAATTTATCCCAAAAGATTGGTTGATTAAATGTCTCAAATGTAATTCAAATTCATCTTTTGTACCATCAAGTGATACATAATCTCTTTGTAATCCTAAGATTTCACCTTCATCGTTAACCCCTATTATAAGTGTTCCGCCTTCTCCATTAGAAAATGCAGAAATTGATTTAAGAATTACTGTTTCTATTTTTTTATCAATACTTTCACTGATGTAATTCCATCTTAATGACGACTTAAATTCAAGTTCATTACTCTCACCCTTATTTATAATATCTTCTATTGATACTGCTGTAACTGATTCCTCTGTTTTCGTTATTCCTTCTAAAAATTTATTCATTTCATTTGATAATAATTTTCTTCGTGCTATCAAAAAATCTTCAAATCTGTCTAATTCCCAAAGAGCTTCACCTTCCGGAATACATTGAAGTTTTAAGGCTTGTGGGTACTTTTCCTTTACAGATTTTAAATAATCTTTTGCTTGCTTGGCACTTTTACCCCTATTAGCTAATTGAGTTAAAATTGCCCTATTGGTTATTTCCTGGGCTAATGAATATTTATGACGATTATTCATGTTGTATCCGTGGGACTTTAATATAGAGTAAGGAAAAATATGATCCCATTCCAACATATATCTGCTCCCCATATTCTGTCTAATACTTAGCCCAGTGGTCAAACAAACCGCATTTTTACTTTTAAAATACCATCTCATCATACTATAAAGAGCATTACTAACACCTGCTCCTTCAAATTCATCCGGAGATATTTCTAATGGTCTTTCTTGTTTAATTGTGTTTAACATTTCATCAAAAGGGTTTTTTGAATTAGCAACAATTCCCAAATCTTTATCTAATTTTTGTTGTAATTGGCTAATATATCTTTGTCTAATTTGTGAATAATAAAACCATTTTATTATTTTCTTTATTTCTATTTGAGTTAATGATTCATTTCCTTTTTTAAATACATAAGAAATAATAGGTACTATCGCATAAACAGAATTAATTTCACTTGAGTGATCTATATATGCTTGAGATCTAAGTAAACTAACAACATAATCAAGTATTTTTTCATCAAGCTGTTTCCAGGCTTCTTTTAGTTTTACTTCGTTATCACTTGAATGAAGTTTTGTCATGTCAGAACCCATGTTGTATAACATACCCAATAAGCAATAAATAATAAAATCTAGTTTGAAGTTGAAACCACTTTCTTTAAGTGCTATTAGTTTTTCTTTAAATGTTTCTCTAGCTTTAGGCCAATAACCTGATATTTGAGCTAGTGCTAATTCAGCATCCGTCAAATTAACTCCACTAGCATTAACTATATAAAAAATATTAATAGCTTCTCTAAGAGAAGCTTTAATTGGAACTGATTGTTCAACAAACTCTTTATCAGGGATACTATCAATTGCACGAAAATTATCAGCTATTCTGTCTTCATCTTCTCTCGTTAAAGTAACGCCCTTATCTTGTAAACCGCGAGTAATATCTCTTTCTCTAATGTTCTTTTGAAAAATATCGGTAATATTGACCCAATATGGATTGCTATCCATCATATTTTTTTTGTAATATTGAAGGTCTAGGTCGTTAATATTTACATATAGCCCCCTAGGATCGTTTAGTATTTCACTTTCTTTGTAATAAGAAGGTATTTTATTTCTAATTAGTAAATATAAAGTTGTAATTCTTTGTTGACCATCAAGAATTATTTTTACTGCTCCTTGTCTTGGATCATATTGCCAATCACCTTTTAATTCTGGTGGTGTATTTGTATCCCAAGTTAACATAGTTCCGGTGGGATAATCTTTTATCAAAGATGAAATTAAATCTTTTGCATCTTCTCTCTTCCAAACATATTCTCTTTGAAAAGCTGGAACAAATAATTGATTGTCGTCTATTTTGTCTAATATTTGATTAATTTTCATATTTTTGAATGATTATAAATTTATAGTATTTAGTTTTGATTTTTAAAGTCTAATTTTGGCAAGGAATTAACAATATCAACCGTTTGAACACTGACATTAATGATACTGAGCAATAAATCTAAAATATATTTAGGATTGCCAACTTCTTCTGCCCAGTCATTTGGGTCATTTTTGATGCCACTGTCTTTATTTGTGGTGACTTGATAGCGTTCCATTATCCATTCAATTGCACTCTTACCATTTACAATATATTCATAAGCCTTAACAGGAATCTTTGAAATGATGATTTTATTGTTATAAATGATTGTGTCTTTTTGATTTTTTTTAGGAAATCGCATTTTATCTACTCTAAAATCATTACTTTCCTCACCTGTAACTTCAACATCGTTATAAGCTGGTACTTTTTCATAATTGATGTGTAGATCACCTAGTTTTCTACCGGCTTTACTAAATTTCCAAAAATCATTAAGATCTTCAACAAGTGGAATACGAGGTAACATTTTTTTTAAATCACTAGAGAACATTGTTTTGTACTCTGGACTATGTAAAAAGCCATAAACATAATAAAAAATATCTTCTTTATTAATATTTTTACCATACATTTTTTTAGCCCTATTTAAAATAAAATCTGATACTCCATCCTTGCAGATATATTCGCTTTTCCCTGGTTCTTCAAATAAACCTATGTTTTGTTTCTCGCGCTCTTCATAATAATTTAGAGGAAAGCACTGAGAAGCAGCATTAATACCAAGATCCGGAATTTTATCTACCATCAAGACTGAAAAATCTTTTGTGCTGCCATTTCCAGGTACACATATTAACTTATTTGTAATATTTTTTTGGGGAAACAACTTTGGTAGTTGATAAACACGATTAATCAAACTTCTATTAAAATATACTTTTTGATTAAAAAATGGACGATAGATTGAATTTGTGATTGATTCGTTTTGAAATTGATATTTTTTATATTTGGCAAGGTCAACTTTTTGAGCATAATCCCAAGTAATATTTTTTGAATCAGTATCAATGAAATTATCTAACTTAAGATCAGGATTATTTTTTTTCTCAATTATAAAGCTATCAACTTGTTTATTAAAAAAATTTATTGTTTTATTAATATTATTTGAAAGTTCATTTGTTGAGGAGTTGTAACTCCAAGCATCCCTATTTGTTTTTAGTCCATTGGAATAAAAAGTAAAAAAAGAAGTGGCTAATTGATTTTTATTTTTTCCAAGTTCTATAAATTCACTAAATAAATCATTGCGTTGACTTATCCAATCTCCGTGTTTGTTTGGGTATATACTATCCCATTTTATTGCCGAATTACTTATAGAACTAAAATTTTTAATGATGTTTATTTTTTCTTCTCTGTTTTTATAATCCTCTATTTCGTGATAATAAATTTGAGCCTTTTCGTTTGTTTTTTTAGGATTTTTAACTAATAGAGTAATTGAAATGGGAGTCCGTGAACCACCTCCAAAAACATTACCTGCCTCTTTTCTTCTTAATTCACCTTGAGTACGAGCATTCCCTCTGGTATTAAATATATAAATCGTTGAAAACTCTTTTTCTAAACATTTACGAAAACCATCGGTACTATTACTATCCAACCAGGATCCATTAGAAACAAAAGCAATAATTCCACCATTTTGTGGATCCAGCCGATCTGTACTCCACCTAAAAGCTTTTATATAAGAATCGTATAATGAATTTTTTAAAATAGCGTTTGATTCAAAAGCATAAGTTTTTGCTATTCTTGAATCTAATTTATCATATTTTTGATTTTGAGCGTTATCATTAGCGGCTTTTTGTCCAGCAGAATATGGAGGATTACTAATTATTACCCTAATAGGGCTCTTTTTTTGTTTTTGTACTTGTTCTGAATTTTGTGGAAACATTTTTGAAAAAAGTCTTTCACTAGAGTCAGTTTCGCCTAATTGAAATGTATCAGTAAGACAGATACCATTAAAAGCTTTATACTCATTAGCCTTTGTTAGGTCGTGGTAAACATTTTCAATATTTACAGCTGCTATGTAATAAGCCAATAAAACTATTTCGTTAGCATGAATTTCGGACTCGTATTTTCTTTTTAAATCTTTGGATTCTATTAATCCACTTTGAAGTAAACGCGTTATAAATGTACCAGTACCAGTAAACGGATCTAAGATGTGAACATTGTCATCAGTAAAAGTACAATTAAATTCCTTCTGAAGAACTTCGTTAACAGAATGTATTATAAAATCAACAATTTCTACTGGAGTATAAACAATTCCTAACCTCTCTACGGTTTTGGGAAAAGCCGTTTTAAAAAATTTATCATATAACTCAATTATTATTCGCTGTTTCCCTTCTGCATTATTTATTCCTTCGGTTCTTTTTTTAACCGATTCATAAAATTTTTGAAGCACTTCTAAATCTTTGTTTGATGTTTCTCCTTCTAATAAATCAAGCATTTTTTGCATTGATATTGAAATTGAATTATTTTTTACAAAAGAATATTTTTCAAATAATGCCTCAAAAACAGGTTTGGTAATAATATGTTGAGAAAGCATTTCTATTGCATCTTGTTCAGTAATACTGGGGTTAATATTCTTCCTTAATCCGTTTACAAAATCATTAAAGGCTTGGTGATCAGAAGCATCTTCTTTAACAAGTTGGCTAATTCGTTTTGCTTGTCTTTCGGCAATTTCAGCAATGTTTTTTGCCCACTGTTCCCAATAAGTGCGATCCCCTACCTTCTTTACCATTTTGGCAAAAACAACATTTTGAAGTTGGTTAAATTGCAAAGATAATTGACTTGAGAGATTTTTTGCAGTCTCTTGACTTGATCCGTCATCAGTAACCAAAACCGGCTTACCATCATCATCAAAAGAAAATACCCCTCTTCCAACCGATATTTGTGCTGGTCTATTTTTATTCAGTTCAATTTTATTAACAGTGGCATTAAAACGATCGTCGTGTGCCCTTAGGGCATTTAGTACTGACCAGACCACTTTATAGCGATCATTATTATCTAGTGCTTTATCAGCTTCAACATCAGAAGGTATAACAATAGGAATAATAATATATCCATATTTTTTGCCAGGTGACTTTCGCATTACCCTACCAACTGATTGAACTACATCAACTTGTGAATTACGAGGAGACAGAAAAACAACTGCGTCTAAAGAAGGGACGTCTACACCTTCACTAAGACAACGAACATTTGTTAGAACACGGCATTCATTATTATCTATATCAGGAGCCTTCAACCATGACATTAATTCGTTTCGCTCTGGAGCTGACATTGTTCCATCAATGTGTTTGGATTCAATTGAAACCATACGCTCTCTTTCACTATTAGGTAGCGATTTAACATAAGCGTTGGCAGTTGAATCAAAAATCTCAGTAATTTTTTTAGAATCGGCAATTGTTTGACAAAAAGCAACCGCTCTTTTCATTGGTTCTGGGTCGCTTTCCTTAACTAATCCCTCATCGCCCAATATTTGCTTTGAAAGGGCATTAATACATCCTATTAATTTCGGTACATCGTCAGTATTAATTTCTCCTTCGGTTCCCGTGCTAGCTTTTTGAATATTAGGAGGAACATCTTTATCACTAACAGTAAGAACTAAAACCTTATAATCAGTTAAAAGGTCTTTTTCAACGGCTTCACCAAAGCCAATACGGTAGATTTCTTCACCATAAATTTTTGGATCATCCATAGAACACAAAACAGCGTCTGCTTGTTCTGCTCTAGTCTTAACATCTTCATTATATAGTCTAGGAGTCGCTGTCATGTACAATCTTTTTTTTGCACGAATAAAATTATTATCATGCACCTTAACAAAAGATGATGAATCTTCTTCAGAAAGAGTTACGCCAGTAGTTCTGTGTGCCTCGTCACAAATTATCAAATCAAATTCTCCAAATTTATCATTCTGATCAATTAATTTTTTTTGAACTTGTGAGATTACTTCAATTGATTGATATGTTGAAAAAACTACCGTCATCCCTTTATATTCAACTAAAGGTATGTAATGCAATTGATGAATAATATTATTTACGTCGGTTGACGCCGGTAATGCTAGATCAATGGTGCTGAAACTACCACTATCAAATTTTTTGATCTTATCACTAGAAACCTTTTCATCTGAACATATACAAATTGCTTTTATTGGATCTTTTGCTTCACTAAACCACTCCTTGAGGGCTTGACCCAATAAAGCGATTGAAGGTACTAAAAATAAAATAAAACCAGTTCCGTTTGTTTCGTTTTCTGCAATTCGTAATGAATTGAAAGTCTTTCCAGTACCACATGCCATGATAAGTTTTCCACGATCTTCATTTTTAAAATATTCATGTGTTTTATCTAATGCTTCTTGCTGGTGAGGTCTTATTGATTTTTGGGGGTTTCTTGATGCATCACCGTAAATACCATCTTCTAGTTTTTGCCAATCAACTACTGCCTCTTGTAAATCGTAAAGATTAATTCTCGTTACTGGTGGATCCTGGTTTTTAATCGCTTGTGTAGCGTTGGAACCCCACTTGTTAGTTGTTGAAATCCATAGACGGTGAGAAAACCCCGTTGTTCTAAGGTTTTTATCTCTAAATTTACGACCTGAAGTAGATAAAAAACTATCAACTGCAGGTTTATCAATGACAGCATTTTCGGAATAACATTTACATTGAATAGCCCAATAATCACCATCTACAGTAAACCCAATTAAATCAATTCCCGTATCAATACCACCTAAATCATCTTTACCGAAAAATTCGTCCCACATCCACACATCTTTAAAAATACTTGAATAAACCGGATCAGTAAGCAAATAACCTTTCATTAATTTCTCAAAACGATTCCCTTTATCGTGCTCGGAAAATGATATTTCTCTGTATTTATTTAGTATGTCTTGAAAAGATAAACTCATTTTTTTAGTTTAGCATTATTTATAATGATGTTTATATTTTAGAAAATTAAAAAAAAATTACTATTAACAATATGGGATAATAATATATGTCAACTATACGCCAAATGATTGTGGTTAAAAAATTATCTGAAATTATCAGAAATCCAAAGATAAAAAAAAGGTTTTCTATGGGTAAAATTCTCAGAGAAGCCGGGTATTCAAAGCTAACCTCGATGAGACCCCGACTCGTGACAAAAAGTCAGGGGTATCAAGAAGAACTTATGAAATTAATTCCAGAAAATTTATTGGCGGAAAAACACAATGAATTATTGAATTCTTACAAAATAAACCGAATAATATTTGAACTTGGTGTCTCTGATCAGGAAATTAATGAATTTTTTAAAAAATATTATAATTATAAGATAAAAAAAATTATTCGAAGTAAAAGCAAGAAAAAAACAATTTGTTACTACTGGACACCAGATAGTTCTATCAGGTTGAATGCTATAGATATGGCATATAAACTTTGGGGTAAATATCCGATAAAAAATAAGAATTTAGAAAAGACTCCTAGTGTAATCAAAATTGTAAATTATAAAGATTGATTTTATTAATAATTTTTTATTACATCTTTAATTTAATCCTCTTCAGTAAATGATTTCCAGGCATTCATTAAATCTTTTTTCTGATTAAATACATATTAACCATCATTATAAATTCCTCGTTTATAAGTAACCCTTATATATATGCTCTTAAATCTTGCTGAGTTAGCTTGCGGAAAATTATAAATCTTTATTTTTTTTGACGACCGCCTACTTATTACCTTCCAATCGTTTTTTTTATAATTTTTATAATAAAAAACAAGACCATTCTTTTCTATGTATCTTTTTGACATTTTGTTTTTAATTAATCAAAATAATTTTCATTTGCTTGTCCATCTTTTCTAACCTTTTCAAGTTTTTGATCAAAACTAATTTGTTCAATTGTTGTTTCAGTAAAACAAACCTTTTCTTCTTCAAAATACATTAATACGTCTTTTTTTCCTCCATCTCTGAATCCAGTAACAACAATTAAAGTTAATTTTTTGATATTTGTTGATTCCCGATATTCTTGAAATGGTCGCCAAACGATTAGTGTACCTGAAAATTGACTTTTCGCTTGAGCACCACCAAAAATATCTGCCGTTGTTGGTTTTCTTATTAATGCTATTGAATTAGTAAATATTTTTTGTGGTTCATTTTTTTCAATATATTCTTTTACAGCTTTAGGAATTTCAGATACTTTTAACACATCTTTTGCGTGTGTTACTACGAAAGTCCATACTTTAAGCTGTTTGGTTAGAGTAATAATATTAGTCATAGCTGCTGGTAACTCAGTATAAGTAGTTGACGAATTTTGAGACTGATATGTAGTTAAATTATCAAATATTATTATCTCAGCGCCTAGTTGTTCTACAACATTTTTTACTAAAGCCAGAGACAACTTTATATCGAATTTTCCGTCTATACTTAGAGTCGTTGAATCAAATCGAAATAATTTGTTGTCATACTTTTTTCTAATTGCTTGAAGTAATTCTTTATTGTCCTCAACAATACATACTTCCTGATTCGTTTCGATAGCCGCTAATCTCGAATAAAATTGTAATCCGGTTAATTCAGTATCAAATACCGCGATTTTTTTCTCTAAAGATAAGAAATGCAACATCAAAGACATTAGAAAGGAAGATTTTCCTGATTTTTCAGCACCAGATACGAGATATGTTCCTGATCGACGAAAACCTTTTATAGAGTCATCTAATGCTTGAATGCCTGACATTATTCGTTCTGAGTCTGAATAATTTATTTCATTAGTGAGGTAATCTGTAGCTCTAATTGTTTTTATGTTTGAATTTATTTCTGACATAATAGTTTAACTGAATTTATAAATGATTTACCCTGTGTTTCCATAATGTAACCAATAGAATCAACGTGTTTTCCGCAACCATAACAATGAATATAATTTGAATAGACTCTACACGATGGTGTTTTTTCAGAATGAAAAGGACAATGAATAAAATGTTTTTTAGGTGATTCAGACAATAAATTGGTAATCGGATAATACCTAGCAATTTCTATATCTTTATCGGTTATATCTTTTGTATTTATAGTTTCTTTTTTGAAAAAGGATAACATTAGCCGATATGTCTTGACCTTTCCCTCCAAGCCTTTAATAGCTGCACCCAAAGTGGCATCTAGATTTGCTTCTTCCATCAGCCGAGTGTTTAAATCTTGAGAAAACAACTCTTCAGTAAGCTTAAAATCTTTTTTAAGTTTTTCCAGTAAATCTAACCTTTCAAGATATAAATTTAATATTTGTTCTTCAGCCTCTGGAAATGTCTCTACCCAATCCTTATCGGTATATGTTTGCCACCCCCTAGGTAGATTTTTTTTTATTTTTTGAATAAGAGGTTCGGCATAATCTGGTAGAAGTTTAGCCCAATCTTCTAAGTTATATGTACCGAAACGTTTTAAAATTTCTTCTTTTAATTCTGGAATTTTTTTAGCTAATTCTTCTGGTGAAAAGACACCGTAATTTCCAGATGCTTTCCATTTATATTCTAGATCTCTATAATATTCCCATTCTAAATCTTCCGGGGTTGCTGTATCGATTGCTCCTCCGTCATCTATCTGTTCAACTAAAAAATCTGTAAAAGCATCTATATCTTCGACTGGAGGAGAAACAGGGTACTTCATATATTAATTCCTCCTAATTCTTCTAAAACATTGATTATTCCAGACGATGAATTTATTTTTGTTGATAAATTATTTATATTCTTATCATTCTTGTTAGTGGTCTTTGATTGGTCTTTGTTTGGTCTTTGATTGGCTGTTTGTTTGGTCATATCAACCCAATCATCATATTTTATAACGGTAATAATGGAACAATTTTTACTTTTACGTTTGGTTATTAGTTTGTATTTATTTTCTAGTTTTTTTAAAATATTGCGTATTCTTGATGTTTCATTACTTTTTAAACCAAAGCATTTAGCCATTTCGTTACGTCCAACGACACACTGTCCCCGAGTGAGATCAATAGATGAATTCCCTACATATACAGTCTGACTTTGATTTGCACATCTTATAAGTAATAATTGAAATACCGTAGAGGCAAACTTATTACCGTCAAGTTGAGGAATTTTCACCGGGATTGGCTGTCTCCAGATCATTTTTACCTCCTTCGTAGTCGTCAATAATTTTCCCAGTTATATTGTCAATTATTATTACTCCCCTACCTTTACACGTAACACAAAGATGTTTGCCATAACCAAACGTTCCATACCCGTTACAATTTGGACATTTATTAATTGAAAACTGTTCGTCTTTCGTCATAGTCTAAATTCCTAATTGTTAAAAAATTCTGAATTTATATTTTGAGACTTAGACAAAGAAATTTGTTCCAGTTGATTCCTTAAATGAACCAAAGCAGTACCAATGGCATTTTTAAGAATATCTGGTTTAGGTTTGTGTACAACTTTAACTTTAAGTTTCATAAAGACAATAAAATTGACAGAAATTAGACCTTGGATCAACCTGTTTTTTTATTGTCTTTTTAGCTTTTACAAATGATGTTTTTGCTTTTTAGATCTTTTTGGGTACGTTGATGATTATAATATATTACTTTTTATTTCTTTGTCAATCACCTAGACTTTATAATTTTAATTCTTGTCGGTACCACACTGATGGTGTATTATTCAGTTAATGGAATTAGTTACAAACAGTATTAGAGCAGTTATTTATACTCGGGTGTCCACCCAAGAACAAGCTAAAGAAGATAAAACATCATTAGATAATCAATTAAAGGAATGTAAAAAAGTTTGTTTAGAAAAAGGGTGGAAAATTGTTGATGAATATGTAGACGCTGGAATTTCTGGACACTTATTGGAAGAAAGATTAGGTTTACAAAAAATGTTACTTGATGCTAAATCAGGAAAGTTTGATTTAGTAATAGTGAAAGATTTTGATAGATTAGCACGATCAAAAACAAAGGCTTCACAAATTAGAGATGCTTTAAAGAAACAATTTGTACAAACATATTCTTTATCAACACCAGTAGAACCAAGAAACCCAAAAGATTATGATCCAATGGATGATGATTTAGGACTTGTCGTAGAAGGCGTTAGTGATTTTATGAGTGAAATTGAAAGAAATAAAATTAGAAGAAGAATGATGTTAGCTAAAAATTCAATTGCTATGAGTGGAAAACTACCTAATCAAGTTCCGTTTGGGTATAAAGTAAATAGGACTTTAGATTCTCATGGAAAAATCAATAGAGATATAGGGGTTAGTGAAAAAGAAGCTCAAATTGTTAAAAGAATTTTTCAAATGACTGAAGCTGGTTCTGGAAAAAGAACCATCGCTTTAAAATTTAACGAAGAAGGTGTTGCTTCACCCAAACAAGGATCATGGAATTCACAGAGTATTTCTTATATTCTGCGAAACAAAACCTATGCTGGTTATGTTAGATGGGGATGGAGGAATTCTGATTATTCTATTTCCAAACAAAAACGAAGTCGATGTCATGAAGGTATTGAAGTTAAAGGACATCACTTAGCAATCATTGATGAGAGTCTTTTTAACCGCGTCCAGGATGTTCTTAATAAAAGAGGTAAATCATATAATGGAAGAGCTCAATTGTCGAAGGGTTTATTAACTGGTATAGCAAAATGTATTCGTTGCGGTCATGGAGTTACTTACTGCACACGTAGAATAAAAAATTCTCAACGTAATTCAAATTGGAAGGATATCGTCTCTTCTGAATATCGTTGTGGAGGAACTATGTATGGAATCGTTAAGTGTAGTCAACGTGTTATGAGTGCTCCAAAACTTGAAGATGCTGTACTATCTCAATTAAGAAATTATTTAAAAAGCCCGGCAATTAAAAGGCAAATTATGGATGAGACAAAAAAACCTTTAAATATTAAAACTAAAAAATCAGAATTAGTTAAAATAAACGAAGAATTATCAAAAATTCTTATTAAAAGACAAAGACAAGAGGAAGCCTACGAAAAAGGTTATTTAACAATTGAAAATTATGGTCTTATTATGGGACGACTTAATGAGTCTGAAAAAAAATTGCTTGCGGACAGGGTAAAGTATTGTGAAAACCAAGATAATAATAAAAGTTCTAAAATATCCAATCAAAATATTTGGAAAGCTGTAAATGACTTTGATGGATTATGGAATAGTTTAGACTTCCTTGGTAAAAAACAATTTTTAAGATCTGTTATTGAAAAAATTTATGCCGGTAACAATAAAATTGATGTCTATTTTTCCATTTAATTTGAAATTGGCACTTATTTTTTATTGACTTCTTTTCCCCATGCATCACGATCATTTTTATAAAGGTCGAAAAGCCTTTGTTCATTACTATTTTGTGGACTAGTATTTAAGTGACACTTTTTGTATTTTTTTCCAGAGCCACAAGGACAAGGATCGTTGCGACCTACAATAGTATCTTTTTTGATGGTTCCTTCGACTGACTCAAGATTTTTATTTTCAAATGAATTAGATTTATTATTTTCAGTGGGAGGATTATTGGTCAAAGAATCTCCCCTACCTTCAATTACGTTTTGAGGAGTAATAGTCTGAGGTGAGACAGGTTCAAGTCTAAATATTTTTCGGGAGATGTTGTATTCAAATTGAGCCATTAACTTTTGGAACATCTCATAACCTTCTTTTCGATATTCGACCAAAGGAT
>CAYXLS010000001.1:82989-90915 GCA_964464785.1 uncultured Gammaproteobacteria bacterium
TCTTTTTGAGCATAACCACGAAGACGAACACCGTCTCGCAGATCATCAAGTGCTGTTAAGTGTTCTACCCACAGAGGATCGAGGGTGGAGATAACTGAATAAGCTAAAATACTACTGGCTAAATCATCTCCAAACATATCAACTCGAGAGTGCCATTGAGAAGTTAAAATTTTTAATAATATTTCAACTGGGTTATTACTTTTTTGAAGATCTTTTTGAAGTTGACCTCGATTGGTCGAATTCATGGGTAATATTTCAGAAAACTCCAAAACAATTTTTTGACTGTCTAATTTATTAGTTTCAAACGATATGTTTGAATTAATTAAATTATTTAGTTGATTAGTAAGATATTTAAATACTACTTCTTCATTTGATTTTGGATTTTGTTGTTGATTTTGTAACACTTGATCTCGTAATTTATAGACAATTTGACGTTGCTTATTGATAACATCGTCGTATTCAACTAAATTTTTTCGAGAATCAAAATGAAAACCTTCGACTTTGACTTGAATTTGCTCAATAACTTTTGAAACAAGAGGGTGAGTTAAGGGAACATCTTCAGGCATATTAAAACGTCCCATAAGGCTACTAATTTTTTCACCACCAAATATACGCATAATATCGTCATCTAGGGCAACATAGAACTGTGAAAATCCAGGATCACCTTGTCGACCAGCACGACCTCGAAGCTGATTGTCAATACGACGAGATTCGTGTCTTTCGGTACCGATGACACAAAGACCACCAAGGTTAACTACTTCATCATGTTCTTTTTGCCAATTGTCCTTGTCAAGCCCGTCTTTAGGACCGCCTAAAATAATGTCAACTCCTCGTCCAGCCATATTGGTAGCAACTGTAATACTGCCTTTTTTACCAGCCTTGGCGATTATTTCGGCTTCAGATCGGTGATTTTTAGCATTTAAGACTTGATGAGGCAATCCTTTTTTTTGAAGCAAAGATGAAATAATTCCGTTTTTTTCAATTGATGTAGTCCCAATTAACACTGGTTGTCCGGTTTTATGTTTTTCTTCAATTAATGAGGCGATAGCAGTATATTTTGATCTTTGAGTTTTGAATATTAAATCATTTTCATCAGTACGAACAAGTGGTTTATTGGTTGGTATCGAGACAACATCAAGATCATATATTTTTTTAAATTCTTCAGCCTCAGTAATAGCGGTTCCAGTCATTCCGGCTAATTTTTCATAGAGTCGGAAATAATTTTGAAAAGTAATAGTTGCCCAGGTTTGTGATTCTCTCTGAACAGTTACACCCTCTTTGGCTTCGACAGCTTGATGAAGACCATCAGACCAACGACGACCATTCATAAGACGTCCAGTAAATTCATCAACAATAATAACTTCGTTGTCTTTGACAACATAGTCTTTGTCTTTGTGAAATAGGGCTCTGGCCTTGATGGCATTTTCAATATAATGAATGGTGTCAAACGATTCTTCGTATAAATTTTTGATATTTAAGATTCTTTCGATTTTTCGAATACCATATTCTGATAAAGTAGCTGAACGTGATTTTTCATCGATAACATAATCTGTTGATTGTAAGTCCTGAGCAATTTTGGCAAATTTATAATATTTATCAGTTGGTTGATTGTTAGGAGAAGATATTATCAAGGGGGTTCTAGCTTCATCTATAAGAACAAAATCAACTTCGTCGACGATGGCAAAGTAATGTTGACGTTGAACCATTTGATCTTGGGAAGGAGCCATGTGATCTCGAAGATAATCAAAACCAAATTCATTATTTGTTCCATAAGTAACATCAGCCAGATAGGCTTCTTGTCGAGAGACTGGTTTTAGATGGGCGAGTCGGTCGTCAATTTTTTCTGATTCGTTAGTATAATTTGGATCAAGAATGAAGGATTCTTCGTGAATTATACAAGAAGTAGATATTCCTAATAAATTCAGGGCTTGTGGATACCAACCAGTACCGACACGGGTAAGATAATCATTTGGGGTAATTATATGCACCCCACGACCAGTAAGAGCATTTAAATAAGCTGGAAATATAACCGAATGAGTTTTACCCTCTCCGGTACGCTGTTCAGCAATACCTCCTTGATGAAGTGTCAGGGCAGACATAAGTTGAACATCATAGGCTCTTTCGCCAATAGTTCTTTTTACTGCCTCCCTAACGATGGCAAAACTTTCGGGTAAAATATCGTCTAAGGTTTTACCTTTTTTAAGTAATTTTTTGAAATAATTGGTTTTTTGTAAAAGTTGATCATCGTTTAACTTTGAAATTTCTAATTCAAAATCGTTGATTTTATCAATAATTTTTTGATATGACTTAATCCGCTTACCATTTTCGTCAAAAATATTTTTTAGAAATCCTAGCATAGGTTATATTATATCTAAAAAGGGTGAGATATGGGAAATAAAAACCTTAGCCCGACTCCCCTATTATTTAAAAAAGGGGAGCCGGATTGGGGTAGCTCCTCTAACTATATTTAGATTTGATAACTTCGAAGTTTGTATATGGATGTAACACTTTTGGAATCTTGATAGATCCATCCGCTTGTTGGTGGTTTTCGATAATCGCTAAAATGGCCCGATCGGTTACCAAGGTGGCATTGAGAATATGAACAAGTTCGTTTTTACCATTAATTTTTACTTTGGTATTAAGTCGCCTGGCTTGATAATTTCCACAGTTACTACATGATTGAGTTTCACGATAATTGTCTTGACCGGGGAACCATGAATTTATGTCGTACATACGACGATTTGGTTGTGGTAAATCACCAGTACAAGCCTTGACTACTTGATAAGGAATTTCTAATTCTTGCATCAATTCTTCTTCGTTGGCTAACATTTCTAAACACATGTTGTCAGAGATTTTATAATTAGGTAGAGTAAAAACATTCATTTCGACTTTGTTAAAAAAATGAACTCGAAGCATACCTTTCATATCTTTACCATACGTTCCAGCTTCACGACGAAAACAAGGAGAAAAATTTATGTATTTTTTAGGTAAAGAAGAAACTTCTAAAATTTCATTCATGTGGTACGGTACGACAGAATGTTCTGAACTACTAATAAAAATTAAATCATCTTCAGGAACTGAATAATAAGCATTGAATAAATTTTTGTTACTAGCATAGCCGCATTTCCATTCAGTATCGCTTTTTATCATGACTGGTGGAATCATACCAATCCAACCTTTTTGGACTAATTTATTAAAGGCATAAAACATTACTGCCATTTCCAAAACTGCACCTTGGCCTTTGAAATAACCAAAACGAGAACCAGAAACTTCGGCTGCTTTTTTAATATCGATAATATCTAACTTTTCACCCAAATCTGCATGGTCTAGTGGTTTAAAATCAAATTTTGGGATATCACCAACAGTTTTGAAAACTACATTTTCGGTTTCATCTTTGCCAATCGGGGTGTCTTCTGCTGGGATATTTGGGATAGTATCTAAAATCGAATTTTGATCAATTTCAATTTTTGATAATTTTTCTTCTAAAGCTTTTAATTTTTCTTTAATTTGAGTGGCTTGCTTTAATTGTTCATCTGTTGGTTTACCTTTAAATTGGCGACCAAGAACATTTTGATTAGATCGTAATTTTTCGACTTCAAATAAAAGTTGACGACGATTGGTGTCTAAAGAAATTATGTCGTCTATAACTTTTATGTCTTTTTGACGATTGATTAACGCATGTCGGACTGTGTCAGGTTGCTGTCGAATTAAATTAATATCAATCATTGTTAGGTATTATTTTATCAAATATTTTTGCCAAATTTAACGTAGATAAACCGCAAATTACAAATATATGATAATATATCAATATTATTATTTAATCTTTTTAAACATTAAAACTGAATCAACATATTTTCCTTGGTGTAATATCCCTTCTGGTAAACGACCAAATTCAATAAACCCTAATTTTTCATAAAGTTTTTTAGCTATAAGATTGTTCCCAAAGACCTCTAACTCAATTATTTTTAATTTTGGAATATTTTTTACTGACTCAGAAATGACCAGTTCCATTAATTTTTTACCTATACCTAATCCGCGAAAATTTTTATCGATAATTATTCCAAAAGAACCGATATGCGATTTTACTTCGTCTTTTAGGGTTATTTCTGATGAGCCGATTAATTGGTTGTCACAAAACGCACACAAGTAGACACATTTTTGTTGAGAAATTTTTTCTAATTTTTCATTTAACCATTTTGTTTCGGATTCAAGTGTTTGTTGTTCACCTTGATAAAGAATATAAGTTTTTTCAAGAGATATTTGATTAATATAATTTTTTAATTTTTCGACATCATTGATAGTTGGATAACGAAATGTTACTACACGACTAGATTTATCTTTAAAACTACTTACTATTTTCATGATTTATTATAAACCAATTTCTGGCGCGATTTGTTGCATTGAAGTTAAACAAATTTCAATAAATTTTTCAATATCAATATTTAAACCTTCGGGATGCTCACACATTTTGATTTCTTCACGACGAGTGCCGGCAGCAAACTTGGGTTCTTTTAGAAATCTTTTTAAAACCGAGGAGACTTTGACATCAGCAAGTTTTTTTGAAGGATAGACAAGAGCAACGGCAACAATAAGTCCGGTTAAGCTATCAGCACAATATATAGACCACTGAGCTTGAGTAGTGGGATTTATACCAGTTGACTTAGGAGAGTGAGATTTTATTAAAGTAATAATTTCATCACCGACTGATAAATTGTATTTTGCCAGGGCTTCTTTAGTTTTGTTGGGGTGAGATTCTTTGAAATCACCAACATAATCAATATCATGAATTAATCCCGCTAATAACCAATTATCTTTTTTAAGTTCGTCAGTTTTTAATAAATTATTTGTCTGTAAATAATCGTAGACTCCTCCCATACAAGCTTCAAGTGCAAGAGAATGGTAAAAAATATTTTTCTCTAGAGAATTTTTAACTGCTTCTAAATATAACAAACGATTCATATTAATCTTCTTTCCTCATCGAAGGGAAAAGAATGACATCTTTAATAGTAGCTTGATTGGTAAGAAATTGAGTAAAACGATCGATACCCATACCCCACCCAGCTGTAGGTGGCATACCATACTCAAGAGCACGAATATAATCACTATCAAATTGAGAGGCAACTTCAGAACCCTTTTTGGCTAGTTCAGATTCGGCCAACCAACGATCTGATTGGTCTTTGGGATCATTGAGCTCGTTGTAAGCTTTCAGTATTTCGGTACCGCAGACTAATAATTGGAAAGATGAAATTTTAGTGGGATCATCAGATTTACGTTTGGCTAGAGCAATCATTGAGGATGGGTAGTCACATAAAAAGGTAGGTTTTATTATATTAGGTCTGACATATTCTTTGTATAGAGCATCAAAATATTCTCCAAGTCCAAACAAGCCCATAGTATCCAATTTCAATTTTTTGGTTTTTATTTCTTTTAAAAATATTTCTACCGAATCAATTTTGTCAATATTTATTCCTGTATATTTTTTGACAACATCAGTAAAAGTAATTTTTTCGATTGGTTTTGAAAAATCAAGTTCAACTTCTTGAAAATTAATTTTTAAATTACCTTTTACTTTTTTAATGATATATCTAATTAAATCTTGTGTAAAATTCATAAGGTGTTCGTAGTCGACATAAGCCCAATAAAATTCGATTTGAGTAAATTCTGGGTTGTGGAACCGAGAAACTCCTTCATTTCTGAAATCACGACTAATTTCATATATTTTTTCAAAACCACCCACAATTAATCTTTTGAGATAAAGCTCGTCTGAAATTCGTAGATACATATCCATACCTAATTTTTGATGATGAGTGATAAAAGGTTTGGCAGCAGCTCCACCATAAACTGGTTGCAGAATTGGTGTTTCTACTTCCATAAATCCGTTGTCATCTAGAAATCGTCGTATTTCCGTAAGAATTAGAGTTCTGGTTTTAAAAACATCTCTGACTTCAGGATTAACAATAAGATCAACGTAACGTTGACGATATCGTTCTTCAACATCTTTTAGACCGTGCCATTTTTCGGGAAGAGGTCTTAAATTTTTAGCTAAAATTTCAAACTTATAAACATTGATAGTTGTTTCACCAGCAGTTGTGGTGAATACTTCACCACAAACAGAAATTATGTCGCCAAGATCGAGAAGCTTAGTTAGATTCATTTTGTCAGCTAATACTTTTTCTTGGAAAAAAAGTTGGATTTTACCGGTTTGGTCGTGAAGGTCAGCAAATAAAATTTTTCCGTGACCACGAAGAGACATTAGTCTACCAGCAACTTCTACTGATTTACCTAAAGATTTAAGAGCTTTGTTTACAGCTGATTTTTGAGACAGATTTGGCTGAGGATAAGGATTGATATTAAGATTTTTAATTTTTGCTAGTTTTTCTAAACGTTGTTTTTGCAGTTCATTTATTTTTTTATCAATCATGTATATATTTTACTATACAATTACTTGATAGAAATGACTTTGTAGATAATCTTTCCTACTGGAGCATCAACTTCGATTTTGTCATTTATTTTTTTGCCAATTAGAGCTTTCCCTAACGGTGATTGATCAGAAATTTTACTTGATGCTGGATCAGATTCTAGGTGACTGACAATATGAAATTCTTTAGTCGAAGAAGATACTTTAATTTTTACTCTAGAACCAACCTGGATTGAATCATGATTAACTTTATCACTTATAATCTCACTTAGTTCTAAGTTTTCTTCAATTTCACCAATTTTATTATTAGTTAATTCAAGTTCCTCTTTTAGTTGAGTAACTAAACCGTCTTCTCCAGACTCATCGGGTTGAGCAACTTCTTCAATTTGAGTGATAAGGTGATCTTGTTTCTTTTTTAAATCAACTAATTGTTGGGTTAGCTGATTATAACCATCTTTAGTTAACAGTCTTTTTTGGTTCATTTGATTTATTATTTTTGTAATATTTAAGTTACAATGAGTAAGTATCTTAATGGATTGTATTGTCTTTGTCAAATGATTTTTTAATATGATTAAATTAGATAATGTTTGATTTTATAAGAGCTACTCCAAAAAAAAGAAGTGTTAAAATTAAAAATAAATCAGGAATAATTTTTCATAATCTTAGCGGTTCAAAAAAGTTTATATTTAATTTCGGTACAGCAATTTTCATATTTTCTTTAATTTATTTTATATATTTATACCAACCATTATTCGTAAGTTGGATGAATTATAAAGAAATAAGTATCAAACCAGTTTCACCGAAAATTGTTTTGATAGCAACACCAACATTAAAACCTTCACCTACCCCAAAACCAATTGTAACGATAGTTGTGGAAGAAACAGTTGAAGTTGAAGATAATAAAGATTTTAAAATTGAGATACCAAAAATTGGAGCTAAGGCAAATATTATTGCCGATGTCTCACCTGTAGACAAAGTTCAATATTTAAAAATATTAAAAAACAATAATATTGCTCATTCAAATTTATCTGCTTTGCCTGGAAACGGTAAAGGATCAACCACATATTTATTTGCTCACTCAACTGAACAATCAATTCAAACAGTTAGAAAAAATTCAGTTTTTTATTTATTAGGAGAATTAGGAGAAAACGACAAAATTTTAGTAAATTATCGAGGTCAAATTATTGAATACCATGTTTATATGAAAAAAGTTATTTCGGCTAAGGAGTCTGAATATTTGACTTATTCAGAGGCAGATAAAGAACTTTTAATATTACAAACTTGTTGGCCAATTGGAACAAATTGGAAGAGATTGTTAGTGTTTGCTAAAAGAATTTAAATTTATGGCATTAGATTTATCTTTTAGCGAAAATTATTGGGAAGATTTGGAAACAATTGTTGATAAGAATCCAGATTTTGACAAAATAATTATTAAAAAGGGTTATGATTTTATGGCTTTGGCTCATAAAGCTCAACTAAGACACTCTGGACAACCTTATGTGTCTCAC
>CAYXLS010000002.1:0-28339 GCA_964464785.1 uncultured Gammaproteobacteria bacterium
ATCCTACAAATCAAAAAGAATTAATCAAACAAATTCAAAAACTAGAATCAAATCCAATTCTTCGACAAAAAATGATAAAACAAGGATACCTCCAAGTTCAAAAATATTCCTGGGAAAAAACCGCCCAAAAAACTTTTTCAGTTTACCAAAAAATCCTAAATGCTTGAAACTAAAAACTTAAAAATTGCCATCTACTACGATTGGCTTAACCAATGGGGAGGGGCCGAAAGAGTCCTCCTCGATATCTTAAAAATATATCCGAATTCATCAGTTTTTACTCTAATATACGATCCCAAAAAAACCAGCTGGTTACCACCTCAAACATCAGTCTATCCCTCGATAATTAATAAGTTTTCTTTTTCAAAAAAAAATAATATTTGGCAAACTCCATTTTATGCTATAGCTCTCGAACAATTCAATTTCTCTCAATTTGATATTGTTATTTCTACTACTCAAATTAGTGGACATTGTTTTTTGACTTCACCTCATACTCTTTTTGTTTGTTATTTTCATAATATCAATCGATATGTATACCAAACTCCCCGTCAATTCGTTTTTCTTAAACCATTTTTAAAAAAATATCAAAAAAATGATTATATTTATAGTCAAAGACCAGATTACATTCTTTGTAATTCGAATACTGTCCGTAAACGAATCCTAGATAATTACCATCGATCTAGTACTGTTGTCCATCCTGGAGTAAATACCGACTTTTTTACCCCTTTAAATTTTAGTCCAGTTTCTAACTATTTTTTAGTAGTATCAAGACTCGTTGCACATAAAAGAATTGATATTGCCATCAACGCCTGTCATTTTCTAAAAAAGAAATTAATCATCGTTGGCTCGGGACGAGAAAAAAATAAATTAATTAACTTAAAAAACAAATTGAACGACCAAAATATTATTTTTTTAGGAAAAGTTTCAGACAAAAAATTAAAATCTCTATACCAAAACTGTCAAGCTCTTATTTGTCCTCAAATTGAGGACTATGGCTTAACCCCTCTAGAAGCTCAATCTTGTGGGCGACCAGTTATTGCTTACAATCAAGGTGGTATAACTGAAACTGTAATTAATGGTAAAACTGGTATCTTTTTTAAACACCAGACAACCGAATCACTAATTCGTGCTATTAAAAAATTTGATAATAAATCTTTTTTCCCAGAAATTTGTGTTACCAATGCTAAAAAATTTTCTACACAAAATTTTATGCTAAACTTTAAACACACCATCGACACACTATGGCAATATCATCGCAACACTTTATTGTAATTTTATCAGGCGGAACCGGTTATCGACTTTGGCCATATTCAAGATATCAATACCCAAAACAGTTTTTCAAATTATTCAAAAAACAAACTCTCCTCGAACAAACAGTCAATCGAGCCAAAAAAATTTGTCCTTCAAAAAATATTTTTATCGTTTCCAATTCCAATTATCAAGAAAAATCACAAAAAATTATCGGTAACAAAATACCTCCGACCAATTTTATCAATGAACCAATCAAAAAAAATACCGCCATGGCTATCATTTATGCCATCAATTACATCAAAAAAATTGATCCCTTAGCTACCATTACTACCATGCCAGTAGACCATTACATTAAACAAATTTTTAAATTCAAAAAAACTATTCTTCAAAGTATTAATTTAGCCAACAATTATCATCAAATAGTGACTATTGGGATAAAACCTACTTTTACCAATTCTTCTCTGGGTTATATTCTCCCTCAACAAAAAAATCAACCATATTCAAAAGTCAATTTATTTATAGAAAAACCAAGTATTGAAATTGCCCAAAACTTAGTAAAAAAAGGTGCCCTGTGGAACTCTAGTATCCACACCTTTACTATTCCCGATATTATATCTGAATTCCAACAAATTCAACCTGAATATATTAATTTGTTAGACACCCTTGAGTCATCTTCAAATGTCCCCAAAACAATCAAACATGTTTATCAAAAATCCCCAGACTTATCATTTGATAAATTACTTGCTGAAAAAAGCCAACATCTTTTAGTTATACCAAGTAATTTTGAGTGGAATGATGTTGGGCAGTGGAATTCTATTTATCATCAGGTTGAAAAAGACAAAAATGGCGTTGCTGTTCTCAACTCTGATACTCAATTTCTTCAAATCAATTCAAAAAACTGTTTAGTGGCCAGCCAAAAAAATAAATTACTCACATTAATCGATGTCAACAACCTTGTCATAATTGACACTCCAGACGGACTTTTAATTAGCAGTTTATCTTCAGACAATAGTTATAAAGTCAAAGAAATTGTTGATAAACTTATCAAAAACAAAAAATTAAAAAAATATTTTTTAAATCAACATGAATCATAAAAAATTTTTCTTTCGCTTATTCAAAAGGCTAGTTGACATTTTTAGTTCAATTTTTCTAATCATTTTGTTTTCTCCCTTACTTTTAATAACAATATTTTTGATTAAATTTACTTCATCTGGACCAGTTTTTTTTAGTCAAAAAAGAGTCACCAGAAGAGGCCAAGAATTTTGGATGTACAAATTTAGATCAATGTATACTGGCGACAATGACAAACGACTTCGTGAAAATTACCCAGATCTTTGGGAAAAATATAAAGATGCTGGATGGAAATTACCCATGTCCGAAGACCCACGTATCACTCCAATTGGGAAAATTATTAGAGCCACCTCTATTGACGAATTTCCTCAACTTTTAAACGTTTTAAAAGGTGAAATGAGCCTAGTTGGGCCTAGAGCTTATCGAGAAGAAGAACTTCAAGAATATGAAAAAAAATACCCTCAAACGAAAATATTTATTGATGATATTCGTTCTGTTAAACCCGGTATTACTGGACTCTGGCAAACATCTGGCCGAAATGATCTCAATTTTGAACAAAGAGCCAAACTTGATTCAAAATATATTAGAAACCAATCAATTTATAAAGAAATTTTGATTATTTGCAAAACACCTTTCTGTATGATTTCTCGTTGGTAATAACACACAATTAGTCTTATAATTCACTAATAACTTAAACACATGGAAACACAAGAAAATCTTTCTCAAAATAACCCAGATACCTCTTTAAAAACCCAAACAGAAAATAACCCTAACCAAGAAGTTGAGTCAATCCGCTATCCTACCTACCAGGAAATAAGCCAAAAATTAATTCAAGATCCATCTTCTTCTCATCTCTTTGAAAAATATCAAGTAACTTTTAACCCCGAAAATAAAATATCCTCACTATACGAGTTAAAAAAAGCTATGATGGAAAAATACCCTAGAAACTCTATCAACAGTAAATGGGAACACGCTCAAAGTTACGAAGATTTTACTGGTTTGTCCATTAAAACAATTCTTAATCCTCAGGTTTTAAGTGAATTTGTTGGAATCGAGCAATCAATAATTGTGACCGAAACCAATCTTCCCGACCCTTTTAGTCAAAAAGTAACTATCGAAACACTAAAAGAATATATTTCCCAAAGTGGATGGCAATATATTGATTCTCAAGAACAAATCGATAAGTTAATTGCAAATAATCCCCAAGACACAAATTTATCTCGGCTAAAAAAACGAATAGAAAAAATTGGGGGAAAAGCTCAACCAGACATTGAAACAATTATCATTTCTCCCAATATTAATCCAAAAGAACACCTTTTCGATTTAGCCCACGAATGTTGCCATCTTTCTCAATTTATTTTATTATCACCAGAACAAGAAAAATTATCTGACCAATATGATTTTATAAACAATGATGAATTTGAAGCCAATATTTACGCCCTATTTTGCGATCCATCTTTATCAAATAATCCCAACCTTTCTTATGAACAAAATCTCTTTGCTACAGTTACCAACCTTATTAAATTATCAGAAATATCAACCAATTCTAAAATGATAGAACTATTATCCCTTTACGATGAATATAATTCAAGTAAACATCAAGAAAACCCAAAATCTTCATAACTTAATTTATTTATTCCCTAAATTTCAATAACTAGTAATAACCTTTTAAATTGTTTAAAATTAATACATGGATTTAATCACCAAAACCGTAAACACAAAACTTGGCAAGATAATCAAAAACAACAGAAAACTTTTATTCAAAATATTAATTATATTTTTTGCCGTTATTTTGGTAATCGGCACGCTTTTATTTTTTATCGCCTATCTTCCAGGTAAAAAACTTTTATCTCAAATTGATTCAGCCAAAATTGAAGCCAACAATTTAAAACAATCAATTAGTGATAAAGATCTAGATCAAGTCAAAATTAATTTAGCCAATCTCGAACAACATTTATCTCAAATTGAATCCAGTTATTCAAAACTAAAACTTGTTGGGATACTCCCAGTATCCAATAGTTATTACAAAGACGGTAAAGAAGCCCTAATTATGGCCAAAAACGGACTAGAAATTGGTAATATTTTGATTAAAGTAGTCGAGCCTTACAAAGATTTTTTGGGGATTAAAGGAGCCGCTACCAGTTCGGCTGATACCACTGAAGACAGAATTGAATTTTTGACTCAATCAATAGAGAACTTAATTCCTCATTTTGATACCATTGAAACAAAAATTTCCAATATCAATAATTCAATAAATAAAATCGATGCTTCTCGCTACCCAGACACATTCAAAAACATTGAAGTTAAATCACAAATAAACCAAACTCAAGATTTAGTATCTCAAGTTTATCAATATGTCAAAAACAGTAAACCATTGTTAACAAAAGTTACCTGGTTGTTGGGTAAAGATAGCCCCAGAAATTATTTAATGATATTTCAAAACGATGGCGAGCTAAGACCTAGTGGTGGGTTTTGGACAGCTTATAGCACCCTATCCGTCAAAAACGGTAAAGTAACCCCAGGTAATGCTAGTAATATTTACGATCTTGACGACAAAATTAATAGTCGAGTCCCAGCTCCTCGATTAATAAAAAGTTACCATATTAATGTCCCTTATCTAAATCTTAGAGATAGCAATTTATCACCCGACTTTCCCACCAACGCCAAAATATTTTTAGATCAATATCAAAAAGTTATGGGTAGTAAAAAGAAAATTGATGCCGTCATTGCTATCGATACCAAAATCTTAGTTGACATGGTCAGAATTTTGGGAAAATTAGACACTAGAGTTGGCACTTTTACTGCTGAGCCTGATAAAAGGTGTGATGGCTGCCCTTCAATTATTTATGATTTACAGTGGATGTCAGGAAGACCGCGAAACTATATTGAACCAAACCGAAAAGATTTTATGAACCCACTTATGTCCGCTTTGCTAGCCAATGTTATGGGATCTGAAAAAAACAAAATGGCTCCTTTAATTCAATCATTTTTTGAAAACATCAACGAAAAACACATTATTATTTATTTCCCCGACGAACAAATGCAAGAAATCGGTAATTTAGCTAATATTACCGGCAAGATAGTTGATGTTGATCAAAACATTGATTATATTCATTTAAATGACGCCAATTTTGCCAGTGCCAAAAGTAATATTTTTATAACTCAAAAAATTAATCATAATATTAATATCCAAAACGGAATTGTTACTCACAAAATTAGTGTTAACTACACCAATCCTTCACCTGGCTCAAATTGTAATCTAGAAAAAGGAGATTTGTGTTTAAATGCTTCAGTATATCGAGATTTATTTAGATTTTATACCCCTTTAGGTTCAAAACTAATCAAGATGACTGGTTCAGAAGTGGAAACAGTCCAATATGAAGAACTTAATAAACAAGTTTTTGAGGGTTTTTACGGCAACAAATTTGGACTCAACCCTCAATCGAACATAAAAATTTCCATTGAATACACTTCAGGAGTAAAGATTGGTCAAAATTATTCCCTATTGCTTCAAAAACAACCTGGGACCAAAGCAGTCGAATACCATATAACCATCAACGGTAAAGAACTACCAAAATTTGATTGGGTCGCCGACAAGACTATCAAATTTTCTCTTTAAATGGATAGATATATTTCCACAATTGGAATCGTTATCAACAAAAAAACTTCTAAAGAAGCAGATTTGATTATTACTCTGTTAACACCTAAAATCGGTAAAATTGTCGCCTTGGCAAAAGGAGCTAAAAGTATCAGAAGTAGTCGTCTTGGAAACCTTCAACTTGGCAACATTATAAAAGTTCAACTTTATCAAAAAAACAATTTTCTTTGGATCTCCGAAACTCAAAATATTATTCCTTTTCTACAAACAGACAAAAATTTAGCTCAATTAAATCTTTTATTTTATTTTTTGGAGATTGTTAACCAATTTATAGCTGAAAACCAACAGATTGAAAAGATTTTTACTATCTCTCAAAATATTATCACCGCCATAAATAAAAACTTAATCCATCAATATATTCAAAATGAAATTTATTTTTTAGAAACACTCGGATTCGGTATTCCTCAAGATATTAAAAATAATTTTTATCATAAAGATTACAAAACTAGCCAAAAATTAATAAAAAGGTTTTTTGAATCGATAATCGAAAAACCCCTTGAAAGCAATAAATTATTCAAATAATTAAAGCCTATCTAAGTCAAAAAATAAACTTTCTACTGGTAATATTTCCTGTGTCATTTTTTAAAATAATCAATTGCATTTTTAAAAATTTTTAATGCTTTGTTATATTTAGGTAATTTTTTACCTTCTCTAAAATATTTCTCTTTTAAAAACATCCAATTGGGAGATTGGGTAAAAAATATTGCTCTTTCAGGGTGGGGCATTAAACCTAAAATTCTTCCAGTTTCATTGGTTATCCCAGCAATATCTTCGATTGATCCGTTAGGATTCGCCTCTAAGTTTTGATAATCACAAATTTCTCCTTTTACATATTTCAAAGCCACTATTTTTTTCTTGTTCATTTCACTTAAAACTGTTTTTTCAGCATATAATTTTCCTTCTCCATGAGCAATTGCTACCGAAAAATTATCCATATTTTTTAACCAAGGCGAATCGTTTACTACTTTCAAATCAACCCATCTAGTTTTATATCTCGCAGAATCATTATGTAATAAAGTTACTTGTTGAGTCCCGTATTTTCCATCCAATGCAGGTAATAAACCTAAGCGAGTTAATATTTGAAAACCATTACAAATTCCAATTATTAAACCATCATTTTTTATAAATTTTTTCAAATCTTTCCATAAATGATTTTTAATTTTACTGGCATAGGCATTTCCTGAACCGGTATCATCTCCATAAGAAAAACCACCAGGAATTGCTAATACTTGATAATCATTAATTTCCTTTAACCCATCAATCAAATCATTTATATGAACAATTTCACTTTCTCCTCCCGCCAAATCAAAAGCAAATTTAGTCTCTTCTTCACAATTCAATCCATACCCTGAAAATATTAACACCTTTACTTTTTTCATATTTAATAATTTATAAATGTTGACTTATAAGCCTTTAATATTTTATCAACACCCTCATTAATAATTTCTTTTTTATACTTTCCGCTAATAATAAAATTATTACTCTCCAATACTTGTCCAATCAATGAAATCCTATTTCCTTTCATCATCTTTTCAAATTTGTCCTTATTTTTCGGATTTATTGAAACTAAAATTCTTCCTTGAGTTTCTGAATATAAGGCACTATAATCACTTTTAAAATTACCCGTTAATTTCTCTAAATTTATTTTTACCCCCAACATCCCTCCAATTGAGGCTTTAGCTAAAGCTACTGCTAATCCGCCCCTACTTACACCCAAGGCTGATACTATTAAACCTAATTCTAAACATTTATGATAACTCTGATAAAGTTTTACATTTTTATCTATATCAACTTTTGGTACTATTTCACCAAACTCATCTTCTGTATCACCTAATACATAAATTAAGTCATCACCAAATTTAAAATCCAACGACACTACTTTTTCAACATTATCGATTACTGATATTGATGATATCAACAATGTTGGTGGTATAGAAATTTTTAATGGATTACCTTGAATATCAAACCCAGAAAAATCATTAAACATACTATCTTTCCCAGAGATAAAAGGAGTTCCAAACCCAACGGCATAATCATAACCAGCTTGAGTTGCTTGTCTCAATTGTCCTAGTCTTTTTGGATTTCTTGAATCACACCAACAAAAATTATCCAATATGGCTATTTTCTTCAAGTCTGCACCAACTACCACCGCATTTCTAATCGCTGTATCAATAGTATTAGCAACCATTAAATAAGTATCTTGATTACTATATTCTGGGCATAAACCAAAGGATAAAATAACCCCCTTGCTTGAATCCAACACCGGCTTAAAAACAGAAGCGTCCCCATTTATTAAACCCCTTCCTTGTAAAGGTTTCAACACACTTCCTCCTTGAACTTCATGATCATACTGAGATGACAAAAACTCAAATCCGGCAATATTGTCGCTACCTAGTTTAGTTAATAAATCTTTATTCCAATCTCGAACCTCAGGTACAACTATTTTTTTATTTTCTTTTTTAACTACTTCAGATACCATCGGTCTTGGCGGCAATCCATCATGTAAAAAATCCATATCTAAATCTAAAATCATCTTTTTTTTATAAGTCGCTTGGCATTTCCCTGATTTGGTAAATTTACCAATAACACTCGCCTCAACTCCTCTTCTTTTCATAAGTTTTTCAAAATTTTTCCATTTACTTCTTGGAATTGCCAAAGTCATTCTTTCTTGAGATTCAGAAATCCAAATCTGCCATGGTTCTAAACCTGAATATTTTAACGGTACCTTATCTAGTTTTATTAAACATCCCCCCGATTCTTTGGCCATTTCTGCAACTGATGAAGACAATCCACCAGCACCATTATCGGTAATACTCCTATATAAACCCAAATCTCTGGCTTCTTTAATAAGAGCATCACTCATCTTTTTTTGAGTTATTGGATCACCAATCTGTACTGCTGTTGCCGGACTACCAGAATCAAGTAATTCTGAAGAAAAAGTTGCTCCATGTATCCCATCTTTTCCCACTCTCCCTCCCACCATAACCACCAAATCACCCGGCTTTGCCCTCTTTTTGTCTGATCTTTTCCCATTAATTTTTCTTGGAATCAAACCAACAGTTCCACAAAAAACCAATGGTTTCCCTCGATAATCATCATCAAAATACAAAAATCCCGAAGAGGTTGGAATTCCAGATTGATTACCTCCACTATTAACCCCACTAATTACCCCATCCATAATTCTTTTTGAAGACAACATTCTTTGTTTCAATTTTGAATCTCGAAATAATTCTGTCTCATTTTTCGGATTAGCTAAACAAAACCCATAGACATTCGCCACTGGTTTTGCTCCCATTCCAAAACCAATTGCATCACGATTTACCCCTACAATTCCAGTAATTGATCCACCAAACGGATCCAATGCCGAGGGACTATTGTGAGTTTCAACTTTATGCGTTATTAAATATTTATCATCAAAATCAATTGCACCAGAATTATCAGTAAAAACCGATACACAAAAATCTTTTTTACCTTTATTTTTTCTTATTTTCTCCGTTGCCGCTTTAATATGACTCTTAAACAAACCATTGTTAATTTCATCGATTTTATTTGCAAAAATTGTATGTTTACAGTGTTCTGACCAAGTTTGAGCAATTGTTTCTAATTCAATATCAGTTGGTTGTCTACTCTTCTTTTCAAAATATTTTTTAATTGCCTTTAAGTAAATTAAATCTAAAGCCAAAGGTCCACGGCTCTTTCCACCACTATCAACTATTCCCACTTTCCCTAGTTTTATTAATTCTTCGTCATCAATATTCAAATTTATTTTAAGTACCCTAAATTTCTTATTCAATTTAACCCGAGGGATATTTATTCCCATTCCTCCATCTTTTTTATACTGTTTAAAACTTTTAATAATTACTCTCTGAATTAATGGATTATATAAACTAGAAGCAACTTCCAAAATATCATCAAAAGATAATTCACCACTAAGAAAAGTTATTTGAGAAGTGTACACCCCCTCTTTTTGTTTAAATTTAATTTTTAAAATATCTTCTACTATTTCTTTAGTGCTTGTAGCCACATTATCTGTTACTCCAGGTAAAAACCCTACTTCAATTGCCCAAGAAAACTTTTTTGGAGTAATATTTTCACCTATCTTTTGACTAATTAAATCACCCAACGCCATCATAACTAAAGAAACCTGTTTTTTATTTAAATCTACATCAAACGTGTAAACATCAACTATCTCAATATTTTCTATTTTTAAACCAACTGACAAATCTTTTAATTTTTTTTTTCTAACAACAGCTCTCGCATCAACTATTTTTGAAGCCACCTCAATTCTTATTGTCATTTTTTTGATTATACAACACAAACTAACGATAAGAAGTATTTATTTTGAATCGGTGATAAAACCCCTCAAAAGCAACAAGCTATTCAAATAATAAGTTATAATAGATTTATGACCGAAAATAATCAAAATGATCTCGTCAGTAAAATAACCAGTCTATGTAAACGCCGCGGTATTATTTTTCAAAATTCAGAAATTTACGGAGGAGTTCAAGGTTTTTACGATTATGGGCCAATCGGTTCCCAAATGAAATTAAATTGGAAAAATCTTTGGTGGCAAGAAAATGTAGTTAAACACCGTGACGTCATCGGTTTAGATGGTGCCATAATTACCCATCCAAAAGTTTGGGAAGCCTCTGGTCACATCAAAAATTTTGCCGATGTTATGGTTGAATGCAAAAAATGCCATAAAAGATTTAGACCTGATTTATTAGATGATCCTTCCAAATGTCCAGAATGTGGCGGAAAATTTACCGAAGGTAAAAAATATAATATATTATTTGAAACTGAAATTGGGGTTATCGAAGGGGAAAAACTTCATGCTTACTTAAGAGGAGAAGCCTGTCAAAATATTTATCTTAATTTTAAAAATATTGTTGATTCCACTCGAATCAAAATTCCTTTCGGAATTGCTCAAATTGGCAAAGCTTTTAGAAATGAAATTACTCCTAAAAATTTTTTGTATCGAACTCGTGAATTCGAACAATGGGATATTCAGTATTTTGTTCATCCCAAAGAGATGGATAAATGGTTTGAATACTGGAAAGAAAACCGACTCAATTGGTATAAATCACTGTTTAACGATACCAAAAATTTAAGATTTCGAGAACACCAGAAAGACGAATTGGCTTTCTATGCTAAAAAAGCTTTTGATATTGAATACAACGCTCCCTGGGGTTGGGCAGAAATGGAGGGGATTCACTGGCGTGGTGATTACGACTTAACCCAACATTCAAAATTTAGTGGCCAAGATCTTTCTTACACCGACTTAGTTACTCATGAAACATCGGGAGGAGTTGATCGAAGTTTCTTTTTTATGTTACTCGATGCTTACCGAGAAGAGCAAACTGAAAATGGTGAAACTCGAATTTTTCTAAAAATCAATCCCAAAATTTCTGCTTACAAAATAGCCATTTTCCCCCTTGCCTCAAATAAACCAGAATTAATTGCCAAAGCTGAATCTATCTATCAAATATTAAATACCAAATATAATACTGACTGGGATGACAGCAGTAACATCGGTAAAAAATACCGTCGTCAAGATGAAATTGGCACTCCTTTTTGTCTAGTAGTTGATTTTCAAACTATGGAAGACAATACTGTATCTATCAGAAATCGAGACACCATGAAACAAATTCGACTAAAAAGTGACGAGGTTGACTCTTGGTTAGAAAAACAGTTAAATAAGTAATATGATTAAAAACAAATTTAAATTAACCAAATATTTATTAATAGTATTAATTACTTCTTTTTTTCTAAGTGCTTGTGGTAAAAAAGCTAACACCCCTAAAATTATATCCCCACCAATCGAGCAAGAACTAGCATTAACCGAATCTGAAAAACCAATCATATCTTTAATCCCTAGAGCCGATGGCCATGAACTCAAATTAATAATAGATAATATCCCCTCAAATATCACCGATATCGAGTATGAATTGATTTATTCTGCAATCGACGAAGGCTTAGAAATGGAAAAAGGAGTCGGAGACACAATCAAAGTAAATTCAAAAAAGATAGAAAGAGATTTATTACTTGGAACTTCAAGTTGTACTAATGGATGTAAATACAAATACGATCAGGGAGTAGTTGGAGGAACTTTATCTCTAACATTATTAACTGCCACCAATCAAAATCTTCACTACGAATCTTCTTTTGTCTTAAAAACTTCAACCGATATCACAAAAGACCAAGGATTAGGTTTAAGTCTAGATAATTTTGAAATAAAAGCCACTACTACCACCAAAAACGACTATTTTATCTTAATTAAAAACTTTCCTTCATATTATTCGGTTTTCTCAAGTGGTAGTGGCAAAGGTAACATTACCAATATTACTCCAACTAACATTTCCAAAGATGATAAATCTAGCCTGGTTGGAAATTATTTAATAAATTAATGGATTATCATTCTCCTGTTTTATTAAAAGAGGTTTTATCTTGTCTAAATGTAAAAACCAACAATAAATTCATAGATGCCACCTTAGGTCACGGCGGTCATACTCTAGAAATTTTAAAGAAAAATGCTTTTGTTTACGGATTCGATCAAGATCCTCAAAATCTAAAAATTGCCACCGAAAGAATAAAAAAACTTGGATTATCTAAAAATTTTTTAGGAATTAACAAAAATTTTATTAAAATAAAATCTTATCTTAAAAAAAACAAAATTGAAAAAGTTGATGGGCTAATTGTTGATTTAGGATTGAGTCAAAATCAACAAACCGATCAAAATAGAGGATTTTCTTTTAATGACAAACATTCTTTAGATATGAGGCTAAACCCTCAAGCACAATCCCTTACCGCAGAAGAAATTATTAATACTTATTCTTTTGACCAACTTTATAATATTTTTACCAAAATTGGACAAGAATTGTATAGCAAACCACTTATTTTACAAATAATTAAAGAAAGGCAAAAACAGCCCATAACCACAGGTCAAAGATTAGCTGATATTATTCGACTTTATTATCACAACAAACATATTAATTCAAAAATCGATCCAAGTACCAAAATATTTTTAAGTTTAAGAGTCATTGTCAACCAAGAGTATGAAAATTTAATTAGTTTACTTAATCAAAGTCTTGATATTGTTAAATCTAGAGGGCAAGTTTGTGTCATTACTTTTCATTCAGGAGAAGATCGATTGGTCAAACAATTTATACAAAAAAACAAATTAAAAATTATTTCCCAAAAATCAATCAAACCATCATTTACAGAAATAAAACAAAACCCACTTTCTCGATCCGCCATACTAAGAACATACAAAATCAGCTAAAATAGAATAATGTCCAAAACTTTAGTCAGTCTTACATTAGCTAGTATTATTGTCCAAATTATTTTTTCTTTTTACTACTCTAGTAATATTGTCAACCAAAACAATCAACTGGATGAAAACAAACAAAAATACCAACAACTAATAATTGAAATTGCCGAAACCAAAAAACAAATTGCCTCTCTTACTTCAATCCAACATTATCTCCAAAGTACTCCATCGGCAAATCTATCACCAAACTTCAAATCTATCAAGATCACAAATTTTTAATAATGAAACAAAGATATAAACTATTATTATTTTCTTTTATTTTTTGCTTTCTAATTTTAATCGGCCGTTTTTTTTATTGGCAAGTAATCAAAAGCCCAGAACTCAAAACTCAAGCACTAACTCAAATTTATAAATTAGAAAAAGATATCCCCATTAGAGGAAATATTCACTCAGCTGATAGTTTCCCTTTAGTAGCCAATGACTATAATTACAAAATTTCGATATATAAACCTAATTTAACTCAAGACCTAGAATCAGTATTGGTTCAGATAGATCAAATACATCCTAATTTTATAAAAGAAAATGAGTTAATTTTAAATAATTTCAAAAATAATCCACAACAGAAATGGCTAGACATTAAAACACTTTTCCCCTTATCGACCAAAGAAAGTTTACAAAAAATTGACGGTATTTACATTAAACTTGAAGAAAACCGTTTTTACCCAGAAAATTCTCTTGCTTCTTCTGTACTTGGCTTTGTAGCTCATAATTCTCAAGGCAACAATGTTGGTTATGGTGGGCTTGAAGCTTATTACAATAAACAACTTTCCGGAAAAACTGGTTTTGTTTGGTCACCACAAGATGCTACCGGTAAAACAATTTTAACCAAAAAAAGTTGGAGTTCAAACTCTACTAATGGTCAAAACCTTTACACCTCAATTAACAGAAGTATCCAATACCAAACAGAAAAAATCTTAAAAGAGGGTATCCAAAAATACCAAGCTGATTCCGGCATGATTACTATTATGGAAAGTAATACCGGGAAAATACTAGCAATGGCTAATGTTGAGGCAAGTACCTCCGCTTTCATCGATCCTTCAAAAAACCCAATTATTTCTAATTTATTTGAACCTGGATCCATTTTTAAACCTCTAGTAATGGCTATGGCTTTAGACAAAAAATCAATTAATCAAGACTATTTTTGTAATCAATGCAATCAACCGCGAAAAATCGGTACCTATACCATCAACAATTGGGATAACTCAACTCATCCAGATTCCAATCTCTACGATATTATAAAAAATTCCGACAATATCGGTATGAGTTATATAATAACTGATTTAGGATTAAATAATTTTTTAGAATATTATCAAAAACTCGGACTTAACAAAAAAACTGGCATTGATCTCCAGGGAGAAATTAAACCTCCAATAAAAACAAATTGGCCAGAAATCGATTTAGCAACAGCCTCATTTGGACAGGGGATAGTGGTCACTCAAATAAACATGCTTCAAGCCTTCAATTCTCTTACCAATGGAATTCTTATTGCTCCAAGAGTGGTTGACTATTTTAAAAACGACTTAGACCAAATTACTTATCCAAAAACATCCTCACCAACAACTATTTTTTCATCAAAAACTATTAATCAAATGAAATCAATTTTAAGAAACGCAGTTGAAAATAGTGTCGTATCATCGCTAAAACCAAAATATATGGACGTATGTGGTAAAAGTGGTACAGCTCAAGTAGCTATCAAAGGGAATTATACTGACTCTTCTACCATCGGCTCATATATTGGTTTTTCTCCTTGTGATCAACCAAAATTTACTATGATTGTTACTATCAACAATCCTAAATCTTCTTCTTGGGGTTCTAGCACTGCAGCCCCAATTTGGTTTGAATTAGCGGCCAAGATCAACTTTTTGTTATAATTACGTCATTAAATGATCCAAAAAAATAAGAATCTTTTTTTTCATCTCCCCAAAAGTATTTTTTATAATTTCTATTACAAATTCCCTTCCAAAAAACTAACTTTAATAGGAATTACTGGTACTGATGGTAAAACTACTACATCAATTCTAACCTACGAAACTCTCAAACAAGCCGGTATCAATGCTGGTGTCATAACTACTATTGGAGCTAAATTTGGTGACAAAGAAATTGATACTGGTCTTCACATGACCAGTCCCGACCCGTCTTTAATTCAAAAAATATTCAAACAAATGGTTGATAATGGAGTGACTCACGTAGTATGCGAAGTTACAGCTCATGCCCTCGATCAATATCGTTTTTATGGTTGTCGTTTTGAAGTAGCAACTATCACCAATATTTCTCATGAGCACCTCGACTATTTTAAAAATATCAAGACTTATACTCAAACCAAAGCCAAAATCTTTAATCAATCATCTTTTGCCATTTTAAATCAAGACGATCCCTCCTTTGACTATTTAAAAAGAAATATCAAAACAAAATATACCTCTTTTGGAATCAAAAAAAAATCAACTTATCAAGCCCAAAATATATCTACTTTAAAAAATTTATTAAAATTTAAAGTAAACCAAACTTTTTTTGTTAGTGATTGCAATTATCAACATCAAATTTACAATATTTTAGCCGTACTAGGTATTATTGACTGTCTTAAAATAGATTCTCAATTTTTATTAAAAACGATTCGAAATTTTCCAACCATAAAAGGACGACATGAAGAAATCGCCAACAATTTTGGAGTTAAAACCATCGTTGATTTTGCTCACACCCCAAACGCCCTCAAAAGCACCTTATCTTCTTTAAAGAAGAATACCAAAGGTAAATTAATTGTTATTTTTGGTGCTACTGGTGGTCGTGATTACACCAAACGACCCAAAATGGGAAAAGTTGTTTCAACGATAGCTGACATCGCTTTTATTACTGCCGATGACACCCGCAACGAAAAAATAGAAAATATCAATCATCAAATAATTTCTGGTATTGACAAAAAATTTTTACAACTTGATCATACCCTAAATCTTGCTCAAATCAAAAACAATCTTAAAAAAAGCAAACAATTTGTTTATTTTAATATCCCAAATCGCCAAGATGCTTTTAACCTAGCTACAAAAATCGCCCAGCCAAAAGATACGATAATTGCTTGTGGTAAAGGTCACGAAAATACCATTCTTCACGGAAATATTGAATACCCATGGTCAGAAGCAGAAGCTTTTCGAGCCGCCTTTAGAAACAAAAAATCTTAAAAAATCATGACTAAATATAACATTGTCAACTCAAACAATATTCTCCAAAATTATTCTCTTGGACTTCTCCCTCAAAGAAATAATCAAAACTTATGGTACCAAGACACTAGTTGCCGGTCAAATTTATCAACCTTTAGTTTAAATTCAGAAAATCGACGAATTATTAACAAAACTGACAATTTTTCATATACCTGCCAAACTCTATCAACTTTTAAATATGATTCAACTATCCAAAAAAATATTTCAAATTGGATTAAACAACTCCAATGGAAATTTCCTATTAGCTCTGTAAAAAAAATATTTACCGACCATATTTTCAATTATGTCTATATTTGGAAAAATCAACAAAACGAAGTAGTTGCTTATAGTATTTGCTACTTTTCTGACCAAATTAGTCACATAGCTTATGTTTTTTATAACCCAAATTTTAGTCACAACAACTTACCTATTAGACTTGTTTTACAAGTAATTATCGATAGTTACAATAAAAAGTTAAAATATTGTTATCTTGGTCGATTTTCAAAAGACACAGGCTACTACAAACGCAACATGCCTAAATTTGAATATTTCGACAACAACAATTGGATTAAGTATGAAAAATAATTTATTAACTTTTTATTTTATACTTTCTTCTTCCAATTAACCTATGCATATTCACATTCTTGGTATCGCTGGCACCATGACCGCCCCTTTAGCTATAAGTCTAAAAAAAATGGGTCATCAAATTTCTGGTTCTGATCAAGACAAAATATATCCACCATTTAATTTTACTCTCAAAAAAGCCAAAATTAAAATAAATTTTTATGAAATCACCAAAGATATTGACCTTTGTATCGTCGGATCGTCTTACAATAATTTCGAAAACACCAAAAAAGAATTTCAACAAATTAAAAAACTAAACATACCCTATATATCGGCAACTAAATACATATCACAAAATTTAGTTAAAAAAGAATCAATTGTAATTGCTGGTAGCTATGGCAAAACTACTATTACTAGTCTAATTAGCTGGATTTTTTTACAAGCCAAAAAACACCCCAATTATATGTTTGGTGGTGAACCAAAAAACAAGTTTCCCCCATTAGTATTTTCATCTTCACAAATATCTATTATCGAAGGTGATGAATCTATCCACGGTCTAGACAAAATAGCTAAATTTCTTCAATATTCACCAAAGTATTTAGTATTAACCAGTGCTGATTGGGAACACAAAGACTGTTACTCATCCGAAACAAAAAATATTTTAGCCTTTAAAAAATTAGTAAATCTTTTACCCCCAGATGGTTTTTTAATAGTCAATTCCAAAAGCCAAACAGCTCAAAAAATTAGTAAATTTTCACAGTCCAAAATAATAACCTACGGTTCAACCAGTTCTGACTACTTTATTGACAAAATAAAAGTTAAGGAAAATTTAACAACTCTAATCATCAACACTCCCACTGGTCTAATAAAAATCAATACCAAAATAATCGGTTGGTTTAATTTTGAAAATATTTTAGCAGCAGTGACCCTCTGTGATAATTTAAAAATTTCCAAAAGTACAATTCAAAAATCGATTTTTTCATATCGGGGAATCAAGCGTCGTTTGGAATTAGTCGCCAACGTTAAAAATATTTTATTTTTTGATGATTTTGCCCAATCAACCAATCGAATAAAATCTACATTAGAAGCATTAAAACAACAATACCCTACTCGTAATATAAAAGTTTTGTATTTTGCCCATGCTAGTTTTAATCAATACAAAAATAGTCTCAAAGGACTTGAATCTGCCTTTTTGCCAACCATAGAAATAATTCTTGGACGCCTTAAATATAGTTCAAAAATTAATAAAAAAAATCGAGCTACTGTCAACGACTACAAATCATTGCTAGGACCAAAATTAATTTATCTTCCACTTAAGAAACAAATTATCGAGTATTATAATAGTAGTCTTATGTCAAATGATATCCTTATACATATGAGCTCCGGTGGTTTAGAGAGCAATCGAATTTTTAAATCAATTATCAATAATTATAAAAAATGTTAAGCTCATCTTACAACTTCTCTACTTTAATACTTTTTACTTTATAACTTTATAAACCATACTATGTCTCGTTATATCATCGAAGGCGGAAAACAATTATCTGGGGAAGTATCTATTCGTGGAGCCAAAAATGCCAGTTTTAAACAAGTTATTGCTTCACTTTTGTGTGACCAAACAATTCAATTAACTAATGTACCAAATATATCAGATATCAAAATAACTGAAAGTATAGCCAAAAGTGTCGGTGCTCAAATTGAATATCACGGTGAACATTGTATCGAAATTACTACTCCAAAAATCATTAGCTCAACTGTCCCCAACGGTACTGGAGAAAAATCAAGAGCTTCTTTTATGTTTGCTGCTCCACTTTTAGCCAGGACCGGTAAAGCAATTATTCCAACTCCAGGTGGAGACAAACTTGGTGCCAGACCTTTAGACCGACTTTTCGATTGCTATTCCAAAATGGGAATAAAAACCACTCTAACGGATACTGAAATAATTTTTGAAACTGAAAAAATTAAAAATATACATTATGTTTTTAATAAACCAGCCCACACTGTCACTGAAACTGTAATTATGACCGCCGTTTTAACACCCGGCGAGACTATTTTTGAAAATGCCTCTCAAGAACCAGAAATAGACGATTTAATTTCTATGCTAAATTCTATGGGCGCTCAGATTATTCGAGATCCAAACAACCTAAAAAAAATTATTATCAACGGAGTCAACCAACTTCATAGTGCCAAACACCAGATAATTTGTGATCGTAATGAAATTGTTACCTTTGCTTGCGCTGCTTTAGCCACCAAAGGTTCAATTAATATTTTAAGAATTGATCCCAAAACCGTTGACACTTTTATTAAAGTAATTGAAAAAATGGGGGCAAAGATTATCCTTGGTAAAGATGAAATCACCATTACTTGGGTTGAAAATTTAAAAAGCGTTGATATTGAAACTGGACCCGAACCAGAATTTATGACCGATTGGCAAGCAATTTTTTCAGTTCTTCTAACTCAAACCGTTGGTTGTAGTTCTATCATTGAAAGAGTTTACCCATCACGATTCCAACATATCGAAAATCTCAAAAAAATGGGAGTTAAAGCTACTTATTTTAATCCGATTATCAAAGATCCCATTTCTTATTATCAATTCAACCCAGAAAGTGACCGAAGTGATTTTTTCCATGGTGTTAAGATATATGGACCCACAAAACTAAAACCAGCAAATTTTGTAATTAATGATTTACGAGCTGGAGCTTCAACCACACTAGCAGCCCTTACTGCTCAAGGCCAGTCAATTATCGATGGTGTTGAATATATCGAACGCGGCTACGAAAAACTAGCCGAAAGACTTCGGTCTCTTGGGGCTAATATTGAATATATAAAAACATAAACTATGATTCATTTATACCTAGGATTTCTATTATTTGCTTTTTTAATCACCAGTGTTTTAGTTGTTCCTTTTATTGATATTTTATATAAAATAAAATTTCTACGACAAAAACAAAAAACAACCGATTTTTTAAATCAAAAAACCCCAATATTCGATAAATTTCACAACATAAAAACTGGAACACCAGTTGGTGGGGGACTACTCGTAATAATTGCCGTTTGTATTCTTTTTACCATTCTTTTTCCTGTTTTAAAATTTAGTAAGATTCTTATTTCTTCAAATTATCAAATTAACAATGAACTTTTTATTTTATTTTTCACTTTTATCAGCTTTGGACTACTTGGTCTCTACGATGATATTTATAAATTTTTTGGATTCAAACGAACTGGTTTTTTTGGTTTAAAAATGGTTCACAAGTTTTTACTCCAACTAATATTAGCCACAACTATCTCACTTTTAATTTATTTAAGATTAGGTATCAACTTTATTTATGTACCATTTTTTGGATCTATCAACTTAGGTTTGTTTTATATCCCTGTTGCTGTTACCTTAATAACTGGATTTGCAAACTTTTTTAATATCACCGACGGCTTAGACGGACTTTCTGCTGGATTATTAATGATTGCCCTTTTTTCTTTTTGGTTTTTATCAAACAGTTCCCTTGACACTCCAATATCGATTTTTTTAGCACTTTGGATCGGATCCTTAATCGCTTTTCTCTACTTTAACATTTACCCAGCCCGAATTTGGCTTGGTGATGTTGGAGCTCTTTCTTTTGGAGCTACATTTGCTGTAATTGCCCTATTATTGGGAAAAGTAGTTCCATTATTAATCGTCGGCTCACCTTTTGTCATCGAAGGAATGAGTAGTGCCATTCAAATTATTAGTAAAAAATATTTACATAAAAAAGTTTTTCCTGCCGCCCCATTTCATTTAACCCTTCAAAGTATTGGCTGGGAAGAGCCAAAAATTGTTACTCGAGCTTGGCTTGCAGGTATAATATTAGCAATCTTTGGACTATGGTTAGGACTAAATTAAGCAAACTTAAACAAGAAATAAGTCATTATATAAATTTACCTTATATGCGTAATATTGTAAAAAACGGTATAGTAATTAAAGAAAATTTTTTGGGTGGTAAAGGTAATTGGAAAGACATAAAAAAACAAACAATTTCATTAGCCAAAAAAGAAAAAATCAATTTAAAGATGCTAACATCAAAAGAATTTTATAATTTTCAAAAAAAACATCATCTTGGGATTGATTGTTCTGGGTTAGTAAGTCAATTATTAAATTTTTATTTTAATTCTCACCTAAATCCCCGCAAAACTTCTGCCGATATGCTAACCTCCACTAAATTGTCACAAAAAATTGAAAATTACGATGACATCAAAACAGGTGACATGGTTCGCCAAAAAAATGGCCACCATGTTTTATTTATTATCGAAAAAAAAGACCACACAATATATTACGTTGACAGTTCATTCATAAATAGGGGAGTTAAATATGGACAATTTAATATTACTGACCAAAATTTTGATAACCAAGGAATTTATCGGTTATTTTTCTTCAACTAATTCTTTGTATTTTAAAGGTTGTATTGATAATATTTCAACTTCAGTCCCACATTGATCACATTCTATTATGTCACCAATCATTGTTTCTTCCAAAACATCTATCTCTTTTCCACAGTCAGGACAAATAACTTTGTTTGTTGCTGTCATATTTAATTTAAAAAATATATAATTTAACTAATAAAATAGATTATATGACAAATACCCCATTAATTAAATTAGACAATTTTTATCTCAAAAGGGAAGACAAAAATATAACTGGCTCAGCCAAAGATAGAGCTCTTCCTCTACAAATAAATAATCTCAAAGATAAAGGCTTTAATAAAGCTGTTATCTCTAGCACCGGTAATGCGGCTATTTCTGCCGCATATTTTTGTCAACAAAAAAAAATTGAATTAACTATTTTCTTATCTCAAAAAATTTCTCCTCAAAAACTATCATTACTAAAACAATTTTCCTGTGAAATCATTTTTTCTCAAAAACCCATAAGTGAAGCTATTAAATTTTCTAAACAAAATCAAGCTTATCTTCTTCGTCAATCAACTGACCCAATTGCACTCTTTGGTTACCAACTAATTGGAAAAGAAATAATGTATCAATTACCCCAAGTCACCAGTATTTTTATCCCCATTGGCAGTGGCACCACCTTGCTTGGATTAACCCAAAAAATACCCAAATCAATCCCCATATATGGAGTCCAATCAGCCGCCAATTGCCCAATAAGTAAAATGTTTGATCAAGATTTTTCCAAAGAAAATAGATTGATAACCGATGCCTTATCGGCCAGATACTTACCTCAAAAAAAACTTATTATTAACACCATCAATAACCACCAAGGTTTTGTTTTTACTATTCAAAATCAAGACATTATTATGGCTAGTCATTTTTTAGAATCAAAAAATATTGTTACTTCACTTGAAGGAGCACTATCTCTTGCAGCTTTTCAAAAAGCCCAAAAAAACAACTATCTCACTGGCGATTATCCTATTATTTTATTAACTGGGAGTAAAAGATAAAATGGATATTTTTACCACCCTAAATCAATCAAATTTCGTTTTTTATTTCTTAGTTGTCGACAATACCCTCGATATAATTATCCCAAAACTTAAAAATTTTCATCTAATATACGCTAATAAAAATAAAAATGTAGAGTATCTAAAAAAACATAATTTACCTTACTTTTGTCTAGAAGAAAAAGACATAATTCTAAATACCTCAAACAGTGGAAACCTTTTATCACATCCTTTAGTTCAAAAATACATTAACACCAATTCTCTCAACAAAAAAATTGTTATCATCCCTTTTAAGCCATCAGCAAAAATTGATTTTCTTTGTCAAAAAAATAACTGGATTTGTGCTGCCAACAACCACAAGATAAATCGAAATTTAGAAGATAAACTTATCTTCAATCAAATTTGTTTAGAAAATAACTTACCCCAAATACCCTCAATCATCGATAAGTTTAACCAAGATAATTTTCTTAAATATCAAAACAAATACCAACTTCAACTTGTTGTTCAATCACATTTTGGTTGGGCAGGAAAAAGCACTTTTTTGGGCGACAACTGGCAAAATATTAAAGACAAAATTCCTCTCGATACTTTAGTAAAATTTTCTCCTTATATCAACAGTTATTCTTTATTAAACAACTGTTGTCTAACATCAAAAGGGTTAATTCAAAGCCCACCGGCACTTCAATATACTGGTGTCAAACCCTTTACCGATCACCCATTCACTACCGTCGGTCGCCAATGGCCGTCATTAGCACCACAAAATATTGTCAACAAAATAAATGAAATTACCGCTAATTTTTCAAAAATATTAATCAATTTAAAATACAAAGGGTTTTTTGGACTTGATTTTTTAGTTGATAACAATGATGTTTTTCTATTAGAGTGCAACCCTCGTCTTACTGCTTCGTTTGCTTTTTATCATCAAATCGAACTCAATCAAAATATCCTATCTTTATTTCTACTCCACCTAATCCAGTTTATTAACATTGATTTTGATTTTGATATCAAAGTAGAACAACAACGTTTTTACAATCCACTGATTATCGGTTCAGAGATTACCGCCAAAAATAAACAAGGTAAAACGATTAAAAAATATCACGACTTCACAATCTTTTCGACTCAAACGAATCCGATTATCTTTAGTCCCAAAATCATAAATCTACTAAATGACCAAGAATAAATCGCCATTATTAAAGCTAGTCTTACTTCTTATTTTTATCGGTCTTACTTTTATTTCAATTTCGTCACTTACCGAAGCCAATAATACTATTGGAGATAAATTTTTTTATTTTAAAAAACAAATTTTCTGGATATTAATCAGTTTAATTTCTTTTTTTATTGTTTCCAAAATTAATCTAAATTTAATCAAAAAATTTTCTTTTTTACTTTATTTATTTTCTGTTGTTTGCCTTTTTCTAGTCCTTATCCCTGGATTCAGTAATCAAGCTCTCGGAGCCTCCCGATGGTTAAATTTAGGTTTATTTAGTTTCCAACCAAGCGAGCTTTTAAAACTTACTTCAATAATATATTTTGCCTCTCTTTTTTCAGTTGAATCAAAAAGAAATTTCATCAACCTAATTATTTATCTCGTTATTCCTTTCGTTTTAATTATTTTAGAACCAAACCTAAGCACTGCCATTTTAATTTCCACCATTATAATTTCAATTTTTTATCTATCTGGGGGAAAAATTATCCCTCTTTTTTTATTATGTCTTACTTTTATTGGATTAAGTTTAATTCTTGTCTATAGTTCACCCTATCGACGAGCTAGACTCAACACTCTTCTAAAGCCAAACGAATCAATTCAGTCAACCTCTTATCATAGCAACCAAGTAATTTTATCCCTTTCTTCTGGGGGAGTATTTGGAAAAGGATTTGCCAATTCTGATCAAAAATATCGTTTTTTACCAAAAATTTCTACTGATTCAATATTAGCCATCATTGGTGAAGAAATCGGTTTTGTCGGGATATTTCTAATCCTAATAATTTATATGGCTATAACTACTTATCTAATTAAACTTGCCTCATCAATAACCGACGACACTTTTTCATCACTTTTAGTTGCTGGAGCAGCTTGTTGGATTACCTATCAAAGCCTAATAAATATTGCCGCTATTGCTAATCTAATTCCTCTTACCGGGGTTCCTTTACCCTTTATTTCCTATGGCGGCTCATCCCTTTTTACGCTAATGGTTGCCCTTGGTTTAGTCCATAATATCGAAAAGAGATACCCTTTATTGATATACTCTAACTATGACCAAACCCCAAAGAAAAATTATTCTCACCGGCACCCATCTCACCCCAGCTCTCGAACTCATTCGCCAACTTCAAGAAGATCCAAAAAATAACTGGGAAATTACCTATATCGGTAGACAATCAAATTCAAACGACATTACCCAAAACTCTATCGAATCAGAAATAATTCCATCAATGGGAATTAAATTTATTCCAATCCTTTGTGGTAAATTTGACCGACGTTTTCTCCCAAACTCAATTTTTGGATTACCCAAAACAATTTCAGGTTTGTATCAATCTTTTGTTTCATTAAAACAATTAAAACCAGATATTATTGTATCTTTTGGTGGCTACGTCTCAGTCCCAGTTATTATTAGCAGTTGGTTACAAAAAATTCCCAGTCTTACCCACGAACAAACTCTAACCAACAGCCTAACCACCAAAATCAATTCCAAATTTGTCAATAAAATTGCTCTTTCTTTTAACAACCAAAATCAAATTAATCAACTTCCAAAAGATAAAATTGTCATCACTGGAAATTTACTTCGTTTTCAATTATTTCAAAAAACAAATTTAAATAACTCAAAATTTAAATTTATCAATCCCAAACTTCCACTAATTTACATTACTGCTGGCAACCAAGGTTCTCACGCCATAAATCTAACAATAAAAAATATTTTATCCAAAACTTCCACCTGGAATATTATTCATCAAACCGGTGAAAATGACTATCCTCTATTTAAACCCTTAACCAAAAAATATCCAAATTATTTTGTTTCAAGTTATTTTTCAACCCAGGATTATAGCTGGATTATTCAACACTCAAATATTTTTATTAGTCGAGCCGGTGCTAATACTTGTCAAGAAATTGTCACTTTTAATAAAAAATCAATTTTGATCCCTTTACCCAAAAGCCAACAGAATGAACAAGAACTAAACGCTTTTTGGGTTAAAAAAAACCTACCCTATCACACAATAATTCTTAACCAAAAAAAATTAAATCAAAACTCTTTATTACAATCTATTAAATTCTTAATAAAAACTAAAAACAATTTTGTTTCAAAAAATTATCATCCAAATCTAAAACTTTTAAATTTAATAAATGAAACAATTTAAACTAATTTTAATCTTACTCATATTAACGTCAACATTTTTTATCTACGATTTTTTTTTCAATCAAAAAACTACTTACGAACCAATTTCTGATAAAAACAATTTTTATAAAAACTTAGATCTAGCTATAAATACGGCCAAAATAACTATAAGTTCATATCAGATCCGTGATTACTTTGACGAAGTTGAATTTTATTTAATTTTAGATGACAATCCCATAAAAGTTCTTATTTCCACACTTAAAGATCCCTTTTGGCAAATTTCTACTTTACAACAAGTCGTGAAAACAGCTAAAATAAATCAAGGCATAATCAAATTAGTTGATTTAAGCTCACAACATCCATATGTCACATTCAAAAATAATTAGCGGAATCGATATCGGTACATCAAAAATTACTACTATTATCGGTCAATACACTGACTCCCAAGATAAGTTTAATATTATTGCTGTTTCTTCAATTCCAGCACTCGGTTTTCGAAAAGGTCAGATCGTTAATATTGAACAAGCCTCTTCCACAATTGTCCAAAGTATAGAATCAGCCGAAAGAATGGCTGGATTCCAATTAAATTCTGCTTCTGTCTGTTTGTCAGCACCTCATATTGAGTCAATTAATTCTCATGGAGTTGTTGCTATCAGCAATCCAAACGCTGAAATTGACAAAAATGATATTGATCGAGTTATCGAAGCCGCCAAAGCCATCTCAATTCCAGCTGGTAAAGAAATTATTCACATTATCCCAATTAGATACACCGTCGATGGCCAAGAGGGAGTAATTGATCCTGTCGGTATGAATGGAGTTCGACTTGAAGTTGAAGCCCACATAATTTTAGCTTCAAGCCCATCTCTTAAAAATCTTAAAAAATGTCTTGAAGAAATCGGCATAAAAATTGACCAATTAGTTTATTCTGGTTTGGCAGCCGCCAAATCTGCTCTCACCGAAACTGAAAAAGAATTGGGAGTTGCTCTAATTGATATGGGAAATAGTATTACCTCTATTACTATTTTTAACGAAGGAGCACCAGTCTTTTCTTCCGTAATCCCAATTGGAGCCGGAAATGTTACTAATGATTTAGCCATAGGTCTCAGATTTTCTTTAGAAGACGCCGAAAAAATAAAACTAAAATTAAATAAAATTTCAGAATCAAAAAAATATGAAGATGAGATAGAACTTTCAAATTTTGACATTAAATCAAATGAAAATCGAAAAGTTTCCCTCCAAACAGCCATTAATGGTATTATTAAACCCAGACTGGAAGAAATATTTCATTTGATATACCAAAAAATAGAAGAAAGTGGTTTTCATCAAACAATTCCTGCTGGGATTGTCTTAACTGGTGGTGGAGCTCAAACCATCAATGCCAAAGAAGTTTGCGAATCAATTATTCCTTTACCACTAAGAATTTCTTCACCTCCAAAAGTTGGTGGTATTATCGATGATATTATCAATCCAGGTTTCAGTAGCTCAATTGGTTTATTAATGTTTGCCAACGACAATAAAATTAGTAGTCTCTCAAGTAGCAAAAAAAATTCTCACCTGTTCAAAGATTCGTTTGATAAAATTAAAAAACTTGTTTCTTCTTTCCTCCCATAAATTATGGCATTAATAAAGACCTTAGCCGGACAATTTGCCAAAATTAAAGTCATCGGTGTTGGTGGTGGTGGCAACAATGCCATCAATTCTATGATAAACGAAGAAAGTATTAACGGTGTCGATTTTGTTTCTATAAACACTGATTCTCAAGCTTTATTAAATTCACTCGCTACTATCAAAATTCAAATTGGAGAAAAACTTACCAAAGGTTTAGGTGCTGGAGGTAATCCTCAAACTGGCCAAAAAGCAGCCGAAGAATCTCGTGAAAGAATCAAAGAAGTACTTTCGGGTACCGATATGATTTTCATCACTGGCGGTATGGGTGGAGGTACTTGCACTGGTGCAGCTCCAATTATTGCTCAAATTGCCAAAAAAGAACTCGGAATTTTAACTATCGCCGTAGTTACTAAACCATTTTTATTTGAAGGTACTCGTCGTATGACCAATGCCGAGGAAGGAATTTCCCAACTTCGCAACAATGTCGATACCTTAATTGTTATACCCAATCAAAAAGTCATGGAAGTTGTCACTAATAAATCTACTTTACTTGAGGCCTTCAAAATTGCCGATTCAGTCTTAACAAAAGGGACAAAAGCTATTGCTGACTTAATTACCGTCCCAGGACTCATAAATCTTGATTTTGCCGATATTAAAACTGTAATGAATAATGCTGGCTCAGCCCTAATGGGAGTCGGTGAAGCTGAAGGCGAAAATAGAGCCCAAAAAGCAGTTGAAGCTGCCATTGACTCACCTTTGGTAGAAGCAACAATCGAAGGCGCCAGAGGAGTCTTAATTAATGTCACTGGAGGACCTGATTTAACTATGGCTGAAATTGAAGAATCCGCCAAAGACATTACTCAAAGAGCCGCCCCCGACGCCAATATAATTTTTGGAGCTACTATTGATAACGAATTAAAAGGCAA
>CAYXLS010000003.1:0-21878 GCA_964464785.1 uncultured Gammaproteobacteria bacterium
TAATACCCGAAGTCAATAAAGCAAATTAAATGATATATTTATATAGTCTATGTTGTTCCACTTTTTATTAATATTATTTTTCATATTCACTCGCCCAGTATCTGCTCAAAACGACTTCAATGTAAACCAAAATATCCAATACCAAATCGACCCAGAAGGTAACGCCCAAGTAACCCAAGAAGTCGAACTTACCAATAATTTATCTCAAATTTATCCCAAAGAATATCAATTAATTATCTCTTCTGAAAATATAAAAAATATTTATGCCTCTGACAGCTTGGGAGATATTATAAAAAATATCGAAAAACAAAACAATCAAACCATTATCAATCTAAAATTTAACGACCAAAACATTGGCAAAAATAAAAAAACTAATTTTAAGTTGAATTATTATATTTCAAAATTAGCCGAAAAAAAGGGGAATATATGGGAAATGTCGTTACTTGAAAACAAAAGCAGTTTAAACAATCAGATAATAAAAACTACTATTTTTCTCCCAGTTTCTTTTGGTAGCCTTTCATTTTCTTCTATTCAACCGCAAACAGTCGTTTCCTTAAACAATCAAACCGAAATTTATTTCAACTCTATAGACAATAAAAATCAAAAAATATATTTAATTTTTGGAAATTATCAATTGTTTGATTTTAAATTTAAATATTTATTAGAAAATACTACTGCACAAACAAAATCTTTTACAATTACTCTTCCACCAGAAACTGACAATCAAAAAATTATTTATCGATCGATAGAACCAAACCCTGACAATATTAATATCGACTCAGATGGAAATTATTTGGCCACTTATCAATTAATTCCAAATCAAAAAACAAATGTAGAGGTTGATGGTCAAGCAAAGATTATCCATTCAAATTTAAATCGGTCCAAAATTAATCCCAACGATTACCTCAAACCAGATATCTATTGGGAAACCAGCCAACCAGAATTAATTTCAATCGCTCAAAATTTATCAACTCCAAAAGATATTTATCAATACGTGATTAAAACATTAAATTACAAACAACAAAATATTGATAATAGTACCCGGCAAGGAGCTCTCAAAAGCATTTCTGACCCAAATAATGCTCTTTGCACCGAATTTACTGACCTTTTTATAACCCTTGCTAGAATCAAGGGAATTCCAGCTCGAGAAGTCCAAGGTTACGCTTATAGTAACAACATAAAAATTAAACCTATAAATATCAACACTGACGTACTTCATGCTTGGCCTCAATATTATGACCAACAAAAAGAATCTTGGGTATCGATAGATCCCACTTGGGGTAAAACTACAAACGGAATTGATTTTTTTTCAGATCTTGATCCAAATCATTTTGCTTTTGTTTTTCACGGATTAAGTAGTACTTACCCTTTACCTCCTGGTGCATACAAAAATAGTCAAAACATTAAAACTGTCAGTGTCGAATTTGCCAAAACAGAACTAAAACAAAACCAACTTCCCCTAAAAATTACTCCCATAACCCAAAAAATATACCAACCTTCTTCGATAAAAATCCAAAACCCGAATTATCAAACTATATCACAATTAAAAATTAACATAAAAAAACTCGGAGTTGAGACCACTATAGAACACTTCCCTCCTTTATCTTCAGTAATTATTCCAATTCAAAACAAATCCCTAATTGCTTCATTTTTACCCACAAACTACAAAATCAATATAAATTTAGAATATAATTCTAATACTGTTGACTTTGAAATAAACGATCCACATTATTGGTTTAAATTGATTATTCCTCTTTCAATTATCATCACAATTGTCGGCTTTGGCGGTATAATAATCAATAAACTAAAAAAATAAAATGAAAAAAATATTAAAATTAACTCTTTTATTTACCTTTTCTCTAATAACCGTAAATCAAATCTGGGGAAACTTGTATTTTCAATCCATTCCTTTAAGTATTATAAAAACCGCTTTTGTTTTAAGTATTTTCGAAATTATCTTAAAACCAATATTAAAAATTATTTTATTCCCTATCAACCTAATTACCTTAGGGTTATTTAGAATTGTAATTGATACTTTAGGTCTATATTTAGCTGTTTTTTTATTTAGTGATTTTAAACTATCTGATATTCACACCCTTCCCACAAATTTATGGGGTGTAAACATCCCTGCTTTAAATTTTGTCAATTTCTTTACTTATCTAGTTACTTCCATTACCATAGGATTAACCCTTAATTTTTTCAACTATATTATTCGTAAAAAATCTACAAAATGAAAACAACCTTAACCATAATTCAAATTATTTTATCAATTTTGCTTGCCGTACTGATTTTTCTTCAATCAAGCGGAGACTCTGAATCAAACTCAAATCTTTTATCTAACTCCAAAACCGAAAAAAGAGGTTGGGAAAAATTAATGTTTAATTTTACAATTTTTATCATCATAGTTTTCATTATTTCTTCTATTATTCAGACAACTCTTTAACCTTGTTCACAAAAATTTATTTTAAAATTCAATTATTTTGGTTTTATTTAAGAAAACACTTCCTTTTAGTAACTATACTATTAATTTTTGTCATATCTTTTTTTGTATTTAAACAACAAATTATCTCTTTCTACCAACTATCTATCTGGCACCCAGATATAATCGGACTACAAGGACGCTATACTATCGACACTTTACCAAAAGAAATTACTAACAAAATTAGCCTCGGACTAACAACAATCAATGAAAACCAAAAACCCGTTATCTCTTCACTGATAAAAGACTTAAATATTGAAAACGAGTCTAAAGATTATATTTTTACTTTAAATGAAAAAATTAATTGGTCAAGTGGAAAAAAATTTACCGCTTACGACATCAATTACCAAATCCCAGGTATTGATATCACTCCAATTTCAGAAAATATCGTCAAGATAACCACTACCAATGAATTTTCGCCGCTATTATCTATTTTAAATAAACCATTAATTAAAAAAAATTTTGATGGCCTTGGCGACTATTCCGTCTCTGACGTTACCTTCCAAGAAGGGTATATAAAAACAATGATTCTAAAACCAAAAAATAAAAAAGAGAAAACCATTAAATATCGTTTTTACTCCAATGAGCAAAACGTTATTAATGCCTACAAAATTGGAAATGTCGATATAATTAAAATTAACTCACTACCTCAAGAATTCAATGATTGGAGTAAAACCAAAATCACCAAAGAAATTAAAACTGACGATAAATATATCGCTATATTTATAAACACCCAAAAATTTTCCAGTAAACAAATCAGACAAGCTCTTTCATACGCCACACCCAAAACAAAAGATAAAAATGAACGATGTCTTGGACCAATCTCACCAGCATCTTGGGCTTACAACCCCAAGGTAAAAGAATACAATCTGAATTATACTCGAGCCAAAGAGTTGTTAGAAAATGAGCCTCTTGATTCTTTAAAAATTACCATAAACGATAGACAATTGTTAAGTTTGGCAGAAGAAATTAAAAATTCTTGGGAAAAAACCTTCGGGATTCCCATAAGTATCAGTATTGAAAACCAACTTAATTTAGAAAATTATGATGTACTACTTACTTATGGAGCTATTACCCAAGATCCAGACCAATATTTATTTTGGCACTCAACTCAAACTAACACTAATATTACCAAACTTAATAATGCTCGTATTGATAAACTTTTAGAAGAAGGGAGACAACAAAACGATCAAATAGAACGAAAAAATATTTACCAAGAATTTCAGACTTTTCTTTTAGAAGAGTCTCCCGCTATTTTCCTTTCTTATCCAACCCTTTATACTATTACTAGATCAAAATAATTATGAACCAAAAAGATACTATCGGCAATATTATTATCGCCACACTATTTATTCTATTATTAATAGCGGGAATCATTTCTTATAAAAGTATTGATTGGGATGTTTTAAAAAGAATGGAAGAAATTCCCTTAGTATTACCAACCCCAATTCCAGCAACCAATTCTGCTACAATTCCAACCACACCGGTTGCTACAGTTTCTGCCACACCTACAAAATAATTTTTATATCTTTCGGCTATCATAAGCCCAGTGTAACACTGCCTGTCTTTGTTTTTTCCGACAATTCCAATCTTGATAAACACACCCATTCTCAATTTGAACTATATGTCGACTCATTGCCATCCATCTTTTAATTTGCCTTTCATCATCAGAGTGTCGCCTTCCCATAAAATATCGACAATACCATTGAAACCAACCTCTAGGATCATCTTGATGAATCCAACCCTTTTCTCGCCACACACTTAACGACTGACTCGCATTCACTCCAAAAAAATTTAATTTTGAATCATGTTTTTCTGAATTTAATTTAGCTTTTACAAACCAATTTTTAGGAAATTCGTCTCTACAATCAGTCATATATCTCCCACCAAATACTCCCAATTCCAACATTTGTTTTGGTGTCAACTCTGGTTTAAATCTTAAATCAAAATTTTTACCCATCGGCTCAACCAAATCATACACATAACCCCTCTGCATTTTGTCATTAACTATAATTTTATTTAACCTCATTAAACCTAATTTACAAACTCGGATCAACCATTTTTCCTATAAATAAAACATTTCCACTAACTTTTTCTTGAATCAAAAAAATAAACGGATGATCAGCTCTAAAAATAGGAGCTTCAGGATGTATATCACCTGGTCCTGCCAACTGTTCACTCATAATAACAGCTGTTGCCATCGCTTCAGTTCCTCCTTCGTTTATTTCTACAAATGCTTGATGAATAACTTGTTCTATTACTAATTTGTCTGTTCCATCCATACCAGAAAAATCAGCCCCAGGCCTTTGCTTATTAAAAGGTAAAAGCATGCCCATTTCCTTAAGATCATCAGCCATAAAATATTTAGTTTCAAATTTAAATTTAGGAATATATACTCTAACTTTTTGATTTTCTAAACCTTTTTTCCATTCTAAAATTTTTTCATTATTAATCAAATTTTCTAAATTTTCCAAATCATCATTTTTAGGTAAAAGAACTAGCATTGATAAATCTTTACCTAAATAATCCATTTCAAGAATCTGTAATATTTCGTTTTCGGTATAATTAAATTCACCACTCAACTCTCGCATCATTGACACCTTCTTAGTATTATTTTTATTAACTCTAAAATCCTCATCCCTGGTCACTTTTTCATCAAATTGTTTTGCCCAATCTCCCTTAAAATAGATTGCATTCGTAATTACCAATCTAGTTAAATCACTAATCAATCCTGGAGGAATAATATCTTTTATTTTTTCATTTGTCTTATTTTCTACCCAACTATTTATTGTTTTCCGAGATTTTTCTGTATCTTTCACAAAATCAAGATTACTAGCCTTTCCTCCATAGTATTTTTCAACTCTATCTAGATAATCATCTAAAAATTTGTAATCTTTTTGAGCCCATAAAGCATTTGCCACACTCATTTGATATTTTTTATCTTTTTTATTTAAATTATCAAACAAATCTTTATACTCTGTTCTTCTCAATTCATCATCGTTTGGAAAATAAAATACTTTTCTTATCTCTTCGGCTGTTTGTCCTTTGGCCCCTTCATAAGCCATAGCCATTGCACTTGAAATACTAAAAGGTGAAAAGAAAATATTTTTATCTTTATCCTTACTACTTAATTTAAAATAATAATTTAAAGCAAACTGATTATTAGCCTCAATTATATTATCTGCTCCAATATATTTAGATTCTGAAGTTGATCCCGTCACTTTATCACTACCATTATTATGAACCCTTACTGAAGGTTTAGTATAATCATAATTTTTTTCAGTATTTTTCCAAAACTTTAAATATCCAAATCCAACAATTTCTAAAAAAATAACAAATATCAAAGAAAAAATAATAACTTTAAATAATTTACTTTTATCTCTAGTCAAATCTAACTTTTCTTGAATATTCGTTAGATCCCCTGACAAACTACTGTTCTCACTATTCAATTCCATAAAAAAGTATAGCATCTACAAAAAATCTTTGTTGCCCGTGTCGGTCGCGCCCATTTCTATCACTATAACTCAAAACACGGTCTAGAGCATTTTATTATTATAACTCTGTCTCATTTTGACCAATTTTCTAACCTAAATGAAACAAATGAGACACTATAAAAAAGGACTGTATCAAATTTGATAATATAAAGGCATGGAACAGCGAGTAAAAATTGTTAAAAAGAAAATAAAAGAAATTACTTCATCAAGTTGAAAAACATTAAAAAGTTTTTAATAAAGTGTTTTGATGATAATCCAGACTTTAAAAATACGGTCTATACAAACTCCTATTTAGATGAATGTTTATTACTATACTCAAATATTAAATTAATCGGACATATAGGTATTAATAGAATAATTATTAATCATAAAAATAAAACTTATATTATTGGTGGAATAGGGGATGTTGCTATTGATGAAAAATATAGAAACCAAGGTTTAGGTAATAAATTAATGAAAGAAGTAAATAAAGTTCTCAAAGAAGAAAATTATGATTTAGGTATTTTATTTAATCACCCAAAATTAGATAATTTTTATTCTTCATGCGGTTGGATTCCAAAAGACAATGGAAAAATATTTGCCACAATTAATGGAGTTTTAGAAGATCAAATGCGAACCTTTTTATTTCCAATAAATTTAACAGAGATTGATTTAGAAGTTTGGAAAAATGAAAATATTAATATTGGGAATGGAAGTTGGTAATTATAAATATGAAAATAACCTCCCATTTTTTAGGTATAAGTTTAAACAATAAATTATTTTTTGATTTATTTAACTCACTCCAGAAATATTTAAAAGAAAATAATCTTGAAAATGTCATTGAACTCCAAAACTTATATTCTTTACATATTACTCTTTATTATTTTGGTCAAAATTTAGACAATGTAACTTTATTTAGATTAAAAAATGATTTATTAGAGTTAAATAAAAAAGAAAATTTATTTCCAATATTTATTGATGAATTAAATTTTTTCGAGAAAAAAGGACAAAACTATCTTTGTTATTTATACCCTTCAAAAGGTAAAAAAATAGAAAAAATAAATTCAAAATTAAAACAAAACTATATTAGTGAAGTTGTTGATAATGATTATCTAAAATATATTTCCCATATGACTTTATTTAAAATAAAAAATTTTGATTTATATCAAAAACATCAAGAAAAAATATTATCGATCATAAAAATGTATCTTAAAAAAATACAACAAGATAATGCTTTTAAAGCTTTTAATCTTTTTTCAGTCGATTCAACTTTATCTCCAGAAAAACAAACAATCGTTTTTTAGTTATCTATTAAATGGTCGTGTACATCAAATTCATCAACCGTAAAATCTTCACCATCAAAATTCAAAACAGTGTATCCACCCTCATGAATTTTAGCATCGGCAATTAGCTCATTATCTGGTCTCAATTCTGGTTTAAGAGAATAAACAGTATTTCTAATAATGCCACCATGAGTGGAGATTAAAATTAAATCACTTGAATCTTTTTGACAAATTTCTTTTATTTTATTTTTAAACTCTAATATGACATTGTTTAGAGAAGTATTTGTCTCTGGTGAAACCCAATCGGGATTTTGCATTGCTTTCTTTTGGATTTCCTTTCTGATTTCCTTCGGTAATTGATAATTATTTGAGGCATAAAATTCACCAAATTCGGGAATTATAATAGTATTTTTGATACCTAAAATTGATTTAACTATTTCGGCACTTTGAACAGCCCGAGTGTAAGGACTGGAATAAATAATTAAAGATGATTTAAGAGATGGAAAATTTCTAGCCAAATATTGCCCTAATTTATTTATTTGAGAAACACCAAAATCAGTCAAATTAACACTTCTTTTATCATCGACATTAATGGAGTCAATTTTTTGTTTTTCTCCATGGCGAAATAGAATAATTTTAGTCATATTAGATTTATTTTGTTTAATGATAAAAGTATATCACTGATTAATAAATTGATTTTAATTATCGTCTAGACTTCCATAAAATCTGCGGTACCCTGTCCTCAAATGAAAGAGGATAAAACTAAAATAATGACCTTAGTTAAAAGTTTAGAAAAATACTTTTATTGGTACATACTTTACGAAGATAAAGATTATTTTGAAAAATTTCTTTCCACTTCAAAAAAGATCAAACGACTATTAAATAAGCCCTAGACTTCCACCATTATTGCGGTATCGTCATATCAATGGAACCTACCGTAATACCTGAATCCCAAATAAGATTTTGTCTATATGCTCGTAAATCATCAGAAGGAGATGAAAGACAAGCCATGTCTATTGATTCTCAAATCAATGAAATGACTCAAATGGCCAATCGTTTAGGAATTAATATCAAAGAAGTTAGAAAAGAAAGTCATTCAGCTAAAATGTCAGGCAAAAGACCAGTCTTCGCCCAAATGATTGAGGACATAAGAGGCAATATTTTTGATGGAATATTAACATGGGCACCCGATCGTTTAAGTCGTAATGCAGGGGACTTGGGATTGCTTGTAGATCTAATGGATCAAAACAAATTAGTTAAGATTCAAACCTTTTCCCAAAGCTTTATAAATAATCCAAATGAAAAGTTTTTATTAATGATATTGTGTTCTCAAGCCAAACTGGAAAATGATCAAAAAGGATTAAATGTTAAGAGGGGAATCAGAAATAAATGTGAAATGGGTTGGCGTCCAAGTATGGCTCCAGTTGGTTATTACAATCGAGCTTTTAACGGAATCAAAGATGCTGTAATAGATCCAGACAGAGGCAAATTTGTTACCGAAATGTTTAGATTAGTAGCCGAAGAAAGTTATTCAGGACGTGACCTTTGGTCTTGGGCTAAAGAATCAAATTTTATTAATAAATCAGGTAAGGGGATAACCTTAAGTCAAATTTATCTAATGCTCCGTAACCCTTATTATTATGGAGAATTTGAATTCCCAGTCGGAAGTGGTAAATGGTATATTGGGAAACATCAGCCATTAATTGCTAAAGAATTATTTGAACAAGTACAAAAGAAATTAGTTTTTTATGAAAGAGTTAAATGGGGAAGTAAAGATTTTATTTACAAAGGTCTATTTAAATGTGCTTCCTGTGGAGCCACAATAGTTGGAGAAGATAAACATAGAAAGTTAACTAACGGAGATACAAATTATCATGTCTATTACCACTGTTCGAGACAAGTCGATTACAACTGTAAAGAGCCTTATCTCGAAGAAGATATTTTAAGACGTCAAATTATCAAATTTATTGAAAAATTAGACCTAAATAATTTGAATTTAAGTGAAAGATTGAAATTAGATTTGGAAAACTTTACAAAAACCAAAAAAGAAATCTTGATCTTAAACAATATTTTTTCTGAAGAAGAAATCAATTTAACCGAATATTCTCGATATATCTTAAGAGACGGAACCATCACAGAAAAAAGAAATTTAATTACAGGGTTAAATCTTGAAATTTATTTACACAATAAAGAATTAATATTGAATCGACTTTAGATAAAGATAAAATCTATATTAAATTAATTTCAAATAATTATTTTATAATATTAACAACTTTTCCCTTTTTGTATACAATATTTTTAATATTCATATCTTTAATATCCTTAGTAAATCTTTCATCTTTACTTATAAAACTTAAAATTTCATCATTTGCATTTTCTTCATCCCATTCCTGGTCTAAAATAACACCCTTAAATCTTCCATTTATCATCAAAGAAATTTCTACTCCTTTTTGTAATTCCTGTTTAAATGTTTCTGGCCAAGAAGTACTATGAATACTATTTTTGTTACCAATTTTTTCCCATAATTCCTCTGTTACAAAAGGAGCAAATGGAGCTAAAAGTTTTAATAAGGTTTCAAATGATGGTTTACTAATACTTACTTTACTGTCTATTGTATTTATATATTTCATAAAATCACTCACGGCAGTGTTGAACTTATTTGATTCTATTCCAGATGTAATTCTCTCTATAAGAGGATTTAAATGGTTTATTTCTTCTGGGGAAACTTCTCGATCAATCACTTTATCTTTAAGTTGCCATATTTTATCTACAAATCTACGTGGGCCAGTAATTCCTTTACTATTCCAGTTTTTTGGTAGATCTAGTGGACCCATAAACATTTCAAATAATCTCAAAGCGTCACTTCCAACTTCATTTGATACATCGACAGGATTAATTGAATTTCCCCATCTTTTACTCATTTTTCTACCATCTTCTCCAGAAATCATTCCAATATGTTTTAAATTAGTGAATGGTTCGTCAAAATTTATTTTTTCTAAATCGTATAAAACTTTTGTAATAAAACGTGAATACATTAAATGACCTATTAAATGATCTGCACCTCCAACATAGTAATCAACGGGCAACCACTTATCTAATAGATCTTTATTTCCCGGTTCATCTGTATTTTTAGGATCAGCAAATCGGAGATAGTACCAAGCCGAATCTACAAATGTATCTAAGGTTTTTGCCTCTCTTTGTGCAGCTTCACCGCAACATGGGCAAGTGGTATTTAAAAACTCTTCAGATTTTGCCAAAGGGGGAACACCTGTTGGCTTAAAATCGTCTAATTTTGGTAGCAGAACTGGAAGTTGATCTTCAGGTACTGGAACATCACCACACGACTTACAATGGATAATAGGAATGGGAGCACCCCAATATCTTTCTCTTGAAACCAACCAATCTCTTAATTTGTATAATGTTTTTTTATTTACAGAATCACCTAAAATTTGAATAATTCTACTTTCCATTAACTTATCTATATTGGAATTAGCTATTTTTATGTCATAGTTTTGAGCAAATTCTTTATCTTTTTTATCAATCAAAGGTATCCCTAGTGTTATACCTTTTCCGTATTCCATTTGTACATAATCTGCAATCCAAACAGGCATTTTTTCTTTAGTAATTGGATTAATAATGTAACTACCAGTGAATACACCCGTCTTCTCTAGGTTAGATTTTTTTCTATCTATTGCCGATTGAGGAGTAATTCTTTTTACATAATCATCAACATTCTCTTTATATTCCTCAGTTATGAAATATGATAATAATGGTGACTCTGGTGCTAAAACTACAAAAGTAGCATCGTTAAGATTAGTTAAATCTGTTGTAAATATTTGTATTTTTTTATCACTATCTACCATATCTACCGAGAACTCATAACCATCTGTTTTACCAATCCAATTTTTTTGTATTAACTTTGAATTTTCAGACCAATCGACTTTATCTAAATCATCAATTAATCTTTCTGCATAATCAGTAATCTTAAAGAACCATTGTTCTATTTTTTTTGTTTCAACAGGAGAATCACATCTTTCACATTTTAAATCTACAACCTGTTCATTTGAAATTACGGTATTACAACCAGTGCACCAATTGACTGGTGCTTCAGCTTTATAAGCAAGTCCTTTTTCATATAACTCTAAAAATAATTTCTGTGTCCATTTGTAATAAGTTTCTTTCGATGTATCAATCTCTCTATTCCAATCAATACTTAAACCCATTCTGATACATTGTTTCTTAAAAACATTAATATTTTCTTCGGTTACCTCATGGGGATCTCTTCCAGTCTTAATAGCAAAGTTTTCAGTAGGTAGACCAAAAGAATCCCAACCCATCGGGTGTAAAACTTCAAATCCATTCATTCTTTTATATCGAGACACAATATCTGTGGCTGTATAACCTTCAACATGCCCTACGTGTAAACCACTACCAGAAGGATAAGGATACATGTCTAAAACATAAAATTTTGGTTTTTCTGAATTATCATTAGCTTTATATAAATTATCCTCCACCCATTTATCAGCCCATTTTTTTTCTACCTCAGTATGTGGGAACTTTAAATCTTCAGACTCAAAACTTCTAACTTTAATCATTTCTGTTAAGTCGTTAAATGTGTCATTTTTTTGAGGCTCACCATTTTTTGAAATTTGTCCTTCTTGCTTATTCATGAAATTGCCCGATTATACAACAATTTTTACAAAAATCAAAAAAAAGAATTTTATAGCAACTTATTGTTTTTGAAAAAAAATGCGATAGAATGAGACAAATTGATCGTATTAAATAATATAATCGATAATTTGCAAAAATGATTCTAACTGGGTCAGAAATTCTTAAACAAGTAAAAGAGAAAAAAATTAAAATTTCTCCTTTTAGTCGAAAATTTATTACAACAAATTCTTATGATTTGACACTAGGTAATAAATTTATAAGATATAAAGAGAAGGTTATAGACCCAAAAAAGAAAGCTAAATACGAAGAATTTGAAGTTGATAGTTCTGAAGGTTTATTATTAATGCCTGGTGATTTTATTTTAGGACATACCCAAGAAATAATAGGTAGTGATTATTTTGTACCTATAATTCATGCAAAATCTGGAACAGCGAGAATGGGTTTATTTGTTCATGTCACAGCTGATCTAATTGATATAGGATCACATGGATGTTCTACATTACAGCTTTTTGCCACACTTCCAATAAGAATTTATCCAGGAACAAAAATTGCTCAAGTTTCTTTTTGGGTTCCAAAAGGAAAAATAATTTTATATAAAGGTAAATATCAGGGAAGTATTGGACCAAGGCCATCGATGACTTATTTAGATTATAAAAATGGAAAAAAATAGAAATTCTTTCAATTTTGAAGAAGCTACCAAATTTATAAAAAATGGTTTTTCTGATTTTTATGGTCGTCGATGTTGTTATTCAAACATTCCAGAATATCCAATTGTGGCAAAAGAGGACGAAACAGTTATTTTTACTGGGGCCACAATAACTCCTTTTATGCCAAGATTAATTAGTGGAACGGAATACCCTGAACTTTTTTTGATCCAACCATGTTTAAGAACTAATAATGTTAACAGTGCTTATGATGAAAATCATAATCCTGAATACATGAGTTATTTTACAATGTGTGGAACTTTATCTCCTCCAATGAAAAGAAGAGAGACTATTAATGATGCTTATAATTTATTAACCGATGTATATAAAATAGCTCCTGAAGATATTATCGTTAGATCATCATCAAGGGATAAAGATTTGACAGATGATCTAAAAGAAAAAGTTTTATTAGAAGAAAATACTAAACCAAATTCTTATTATGATTGGAAATACGGCCGAGAAGAAATATCTGGAAGAGGTATTACTTTTGCTGTTAGAGGTGGTGAGAGGATTGACTATAGAGATATTGGAAATATAGTAGCAATAGAAAAAAGAGGATCTATTTCAGGATATGAATTTGGTTTTGGAGTTGAAACTCTATTATCTAGGATTTATGGGTTAACAAGACCTGTTGAGACTGCAAAAATTAGTCAGATAATACCATTTGAACCAGGTGTTAATGAAAAATTTAGTGACTTGTTGGTTGCCAGTATTGTTATGTTCCAGAATGGAGTAACCCCTGGCACTGGAAAAGAAAAACACGTTTTAAAAAATTATTTAAAAGCCCTAAGTTATTGGCAAAGAAACTTGAATATACCAATAGACCAAATAAAAAATTGGGCTGATATTTTTAGTAAGAATGAATTTGGGGAATTTGGTGAAAATGGTGAAAATATAAAAATATATTTAGAAAAATATAATCAAAAAATTGGCGAATACAAAGATTATATTAATAATCAGTTACATGCTTGGCAAATTAAGGGAAATGATAATCCTGAAAAATTAAAAAATCGCTTATTTGAAAAAGCAGGTTATTTTCAATTAAACTCAATTGATGCTAACAATATTATCAATTATTTATTAAATCAATAACATTAAAAAAAATGAACAAAAAAATTACAGTTCAAGATATTAAAAAATTTTCTTATACTGATTTTGTCGGTTACATCAACCAATGGAATGTTTTACCTGGATCTTATAGTACTTTGTCTAAATGGAAAGTTTTTTCTGGTTTAAATTCAAAATCAAAATTGCTTGAAGTTGCATGCACAACTGGTTTTTCTTCAAGAGAATTAGCTAAAATGTCTGGTTGTAGCGGTGTTGGAATAGATATATCAGAACGTTCTATTGAAGCGGCAAAATATAATATTAATAAATATGCTTCAAATACAAGAATTGATTACTACCACAAAAATGCTTATGATTATAAACCTAAGCAAAAATTTAGTCATATCGTTATAGGTGCATCTTTAAAATTTTTTCCAGATCCAGAAAAAATGTTAAATCTTTGTGTAAGTTGGCTTGATGATAATGGTTACGTTTTAGCATCACCGTTTTATATTACAAAAAAAATTCCTGATTCTTTAGTGAAAAAATTCGAGAACATTTTTAATATGACACCTACTCAGTCTTTTTATAAAGAAGTTATAGATCTTTATAAACCTTTAGAAATAATTTTTGAAGAAAGAAACGATTTATGCCAAGAAACAGAAGATGAATTAGCTTATTACTGTAATTCAACCGTTGACAGATTTTGTAAAACACAAAAAATAAACGACAAAAAAATCCGTGAAATTATTTATCAAAGGCTTTACGAAATAAAAAAAATGTCTAATGATTTACGTCCATATCAAGGTTATTCTGTTTTAGTTCTAAGATATGAAAAAAATGTTTACCCCAATCGCTTTGTTGAATTATTTTAAAAAAAAAATGATATTAACTGGTTCTGAAATTAAAAAAGAAATTAAGAAAGGTAATATTTTAATCGAACCATTTTTAGAAGATCAAATAAATCCAAATAGTTACAACTATAGACTTGGAGATAATATAAAAATATTTGATAGTTTTGACGGTAAAAAAAGCCATTTCAAAGAAATTAAAATTCCAAAAAATGGTTTGATTCTTGTACCAGGACACATGTATTTAGCAAATACATTGGAAATAATTGGTAGTAAAAAATATGCCATGTCTCTTATAGGAAGAAGTTCCATTGGAAGATATGGTCTTTTTTTACAACAATCAGCCAACCTTGGACATACAACTTCATGTCACAAATGGACATTGGAGATATATGCTTGTTTGCCTTTTAAAGTTTATCCACACATGCGCATTGGACAGGTTTCTTTTTGGACAAATAAAGGCAAGTTATCGAACTATTCAGGAGAATATGGCCGATGTTCTGAAATTAAAGAATCTGTTCTTTAATTTATTTTTTATTATACAAAGGATCTGTTTTACTAAAAAAACCATCTATTCCAGCTGATTTGTTATTAGTATAAGCAATTACTTTACAATGACCTTTATTTTCCTGAATTCTCTTAGCCAAACTTTGAATTTGGGAACGTGTGATCAAATCACTAAAATGATTTTCTTTTAAATTTCCAAAAACTAATTCTTGTAAAAGAGGTTCACCTTTTAGTCCATAAGCAAATGCATCAGCAATAAGATCGCCAGTACTAGTAATATCAATTGTTGATCTTAAAAAAGTACAAGGATCATCCCATTTTTCAGGAAATAAATACTTTAATGCACACATTATATTTACTTTTGGCCCAGAAATTTCCTTTTCTAATTCATAATATTTTTTGATAACTGAACGGTAATCATCCGGGTTAAGTGGTTCTAGTTGAGAATTGAAACCACGACCGACTGGAAATGTTCTCATCAAATACACTTTATCTACATCTACCTGTTTTAAAGTTGAATATAAATCAGAAATTGTGTCAGGATTTTTATTAGTATTTGAAATTGGAACAAGTGCTTGAGTTATTACTTTTTCAGAATGACAGGCTTTTACAATTTTTTTAAATGAATTCAAATTTGAATCATTATACCCAGACTGTTGATGATTTTCATCAACATCGTTTGTATTATCAAATGTAAAATCTAATTGTCCGACATGTTCTAAATAATCTTCTACATGTCCAACTCTCATTCCAACACCAGTCGCAGTTATACCAATATTTTCTTTTCCAAACATTTTTGAAGCATTTTTAACAACTTCTAAATTTTCTCTATTTAATAAGAAATCCCCACCAGAAAAACCTATCTCAATATTTGATCCTTTCAAATTTTCCAAAATTTTTAATTTATCTTCTAAAGATAGAGATAAACCATGTCTTACTAAAATATCTTGTCCTTGTTGATAAATATCTTTTGTATCACCAGACACTGGTTCTTGATAATTAAAATTATTAGACGTTATAGAGACAGAATCCCTACTTTTCTTAACACCATAAGCATCAACACAACAAAAATCACAATTCCATTCACAAATTTTATCTAAAGTCCAAATTATTCCTGTTTTTCCTTCAAACATAGATGGGCTATTATCTATCTAATATTCAATATTGTCAATTTTGAAAAGGTGACTCAATAAGACAAAATTCTTTTTTGGAATTATCTAGTTTAGCTTTAACCCCTAACGGTAAGATAATTTGTGGGTCTGTATGTCCAAAATCCATATTAGTGACAATTGTTAATTTATCATTTCCAAACTCATTTTTAACTATATCAATTATTGCCTCATCAAGTAGTTTTTTTTCTTTAAAAGAATAATCTCTAGCGCGTCCAAATATTAAAGCAGAAATCTGATTAAAAACACCTTGAACGCCATAGTTTCTTAACATGTATTTAACTTGATTAATTCCAGGTTTATCTTCTGAAGTTTCTAAAAATAATATTTTCTTTTGCCAAAAATCATTTGGGAACCAGAAAGAAGTTCCTTTTATAAATTCTAGAACCTCTATACACCCTCCAAATAATTGTCCTTCGACAGAACCTTTTCCTTGAAGCCAATGATAATCATCAGTTTCTTTAGTTTCTTTGGTTTTACCGATATTTTCTAATTTATTAAAGTCAGGATAACCTTCAGCATAAAAAGAAAATTTTGGATAGATGTAATTATTAAAATCAATATTTCCCAATATAAATTCTTCTAAATGAAGTTGGTATTGATCTCCAAGATTTTTAGCTTGGGAAAACCCAGCCATAATAGAGGGACCATTAAAAGTTACTATTCCATTAAAATTATAGAAAGTTGTTAAGATGGTTGTATCTGAATAACCCATTAAAATTTTAGGGTTTTTTATAGCAACTTCTTTATCAATATAAGGCAATAATCTAACACAATCATCTCCACCAATAGTTGTAATTATAGCTTTTACTTCTGGATCCACAAAAGCTTTATTTAAATCTTCTGCTCTAAATTTTGGATTATCATGTAAAAACTTTTCATCAGCTCTGGCGCTTGGATATTCTTTTATTTTAAAACCAAGACTTTGAATATACTTAATTCCATTTTCATAAACACCAGGATAAATACTAGGACCTCCCCACGATGGAGAAATAATCGCTATTGTGTCACCAATCTTAATCTTTGGAACTTTTATTATAGACATAGGCTATTTTAACATTGTAGTTATAAGTTCTTTAATTTATCTAATTTTGGGTGTAAAATCACTACCAAATGACACCCGAATCAATTAATTCGGTAAAAGACGTTAAAAGTATTGAATTTGAATCAGATAGACTTGTTTCGGCTTATAATTTCGCTCAAAAATCTCACGAAGGTCAATTTAGAAAATCAGGCGAGCCATATTTCACTCACTGTATCGAAGTTTTTAATATCTTAAAAGATGAATGGGGTGTAAAAGATGAAAATTGTTTAATTGCCGCTTTGTTACACGATACTGTTGAAGATACAGATGTTACCCCAGAAAAATTAAAATTGGAATTTGGAACTGAAGTTGCAGAACTGGTTTCCGGAGTAACCAAATTAAAATCAAGTACTGATCGAGAAACTTTAAAAAAAGTTTTAAATAAAAGTTACATTGACCCAAGAGTATCAATACTTAAATTAGCAGATAGACTTCACAACATGAGAACTCTGGAATTTATGAAACCAGAGAAACAGATAAATAAATCGAGAGAAACTTTGGATGTATATACTAGATTGGCTGAATCATTGGGAATTTGGAGTGCTAAAACCGAATTGGAAGATTTATGTTTCAAATATTTAGACCCAGAAAAATATCAAAAAACCTTAAATGAATTAAAAACAGACAAAAGATTAAGTCCTGATTTTACTTGTTATTTAAAAAGTAGGATGGAACAATTATTGTCTGATAATAATATTGATGGACAAATAGAAGTAAGAAAAAGTGGATGTTGGATTCTAACCGAAAAACAAGAAAAAATGGCCTTAAAAGGTAAAAGTAATATTGATAGTTTTAAAGATATCAACGATGTGATTAGTTTTAGAGTTAAATTAAATTCTATTCACGATTGTTATCGAGTTTTACATGAGATACACAGCGATTTTGGAGAAATGGTTGATTACGATCGATTTGATGAATTCATTGGAGCTAATAAACGAATTAATGGTTATCAAGCTTTACAAACTACTATTAATTTTCCCCAAGGGCCAGTAGAAATTGCTTTAATGACCAAAGAAATAGAGGAATTTAATAACTGGGGTGTAATTAGTTTAATAAATGAGAAAAAAGATTTGAAAGATTATGTTTTAAAATTAGTTTTTACACCAACAGGAAGTGTTCGCTTTTTACCCAAAAATGCCACAGGAGTTGATTTCGCTGCCGCTATTAATCCAAGAGTATTAGCTGAAGCAGAATCTATCAATATTGACGGAATAGATAAACCATTAACAATAGTCATTCCAAATGCCAGTACGATTAGAGTAAATATTGGTGAAAGTAGAAGAGCACCATTAGAAGGATTGGAAGATTATGCTTTACCTCAAACCAGAAAAGTAATTCAAGAACAAAGAATTTTAGAAAAGAAAGATATTTTAACTAAACAAGGTCAAGAAACCTTAGAATCAATTTTAATTCCCAGAGGTTTATTGGTTTTAACTGATGTTGGCGACTCTATTAATCCAATTCTTTATAAGCTAGGATGCCAAGGAATAAACGATCTTTATTTTATGTTAGGCAATGGTTCAGTCAAAGAAAATTTAATAAATGAAGAGCTTGATTTGGCTGGTATCACTAAAGAAAAATTAGGAATAACTTCTATTAGATTGAAAGGTCAAGATAAACCAAAAGTTTTAATTGATGTAATTAAAAAAATAAGTGAAATGAATAAAAATATTACTCATATTGATCAAAAGAATAAAAACGGCGATTTTAATATTAGGATATTAGTCAAAGATATGAGTAATGATGATGAAAAATTACTTCAACAATATTTATCTGGAGACAGGAGATTTAGCGAAGGATTAGTGGTTTAATTTAGGTCTTATTACAGGCCTAAATTTAAAAAAATCACCCAAAATAGCAAAATAAATTTAGAGTAACCTTAGGCAAAATTAACCTCGATTTTATTACAGGACTAAACGGTTCGCTGTTACAGGGGATAGTTATGCGATTTTTACCAACAGGTTAGGAGAAAAATAGGGAGAACGGACACCTTGGGGTGTCCATTTATGTTGCCCCGCATGGATTCGAACCACAATACTCAGCTCCAAAGGCTGATGTCCTACCATTAGACGACGGGGCAATAATTAAACTCAAAAAAGACCAAAGATAACAGTTCGAATTATACCAAGTTAAAACCTAAATTAGCAACAATCCATTGTAAAATAAATTGTGCCAATTACTTTGCTAATAATTTTTGCAACAAGTACAATTATCGGATTTCTTGTTTCTCATAAAAAATTATTTTTATTTCTTTCTCTATTTATAATTTCAGTTTTTTTTGTAATCCAATATCAACAAACAAAACCAACTAATTTTTTCCAGCTTACCGAAATGGAAACTGTCAGACAAATCAACCGACTCCATCAATATCCACCTTATGGCTATAGATTAGGACACATTTTGGAAGAAAGACCCGAATCAGTAGCTTTACTTAAACTTGAAAAAAACTTTATTGATACATTTAATTTATTACTTTTCAAAAACATTTTTCTTAATATTATCATTCCATTTTTTATTCTAGGAATTTTTAGATCAATTAGTATTCACCCATTTTTTACTTTTACGTTAATTATATTTTCTATTGTTTTTTTTACCTTTATTGGACACGAAAACTTAAATGGACCAATTTGTCTATATCCAATAATTTTTGCCTATTTTATTTATTCATTTATTCCAATAAAAAATAGGTGAGACAAAAATATTTTTTACTATTTTTAATTTTAACCCTTGGGGCTTTTTTGTATTTTTATAAACTATCTCAAATTCCACCATCAGTTTATGATGATGAGGCAACTGTCGGTTATAATGCTTTTTCAATTTTAACCTCCCTAAAAGATGAGTATGGTAAAACTTTACCAATATCTTTTCGTTTTTTTAGCGCTTATACACCACCCCTATATGTTTATTTAATTGTTCCACTAATTCATCTTTTTAGTTTAAATGCTTTTTCTATTCGATTATTATCGGCGCTATCGACTTTAATCGGAATAATTATTGTATGTTTATTAATTCAAGAATTCAATCTTTTTAAAAAAAGTTTTTCAAAGATAATAGGAAGCCTGTTGTTTACTATAACCCCTTGGGTTGTATTTAATGCCAGAGTTGGTTACGAAGTTACTCTTGGATATATTGTCTTTACTATTGGTGCATTATTTTTATGGAAAGGAACAAAAAAACAAAAATTGTCCTTCTATGGCCTATTATTGCTTTCTCTCTCTACTTACATAGCACACACTGAAAGATATCTAGTTCCAATTTATCTTTTTTTATTTCTAATAATATTTCGAAAAGTTATCTTTATCAAAAAAAACTATAAATCAATTATTAAAATATTTTTGATAATTTTAATTACTCAAATACCCAACCTATTTCTGGTTACCACCAAATCATTTTGGGTCAAAAATTCTAGCATAAACACTAATTTTGAAATACTTTTCCACGATTTTATCAATCAACTATTTACTTATTTTTCTCCAAAAACCATTTTTGGCGCCACCCCTGACATTAATTTACAACATACCATTCCTAATCTGTCTCTATTTTATTCATGGATGGTAATCCCTTTCTTCATTGGCCTTTATCAACTATTTATCAACATTAAAAAACCTGAATCAAAATATATTCTATTAATGTTTTTCACTGCTCCCATACCTGGATCTCTATCGGGACATTTTATTTCTGTTCAAAGAGTCCTAACTTTAATTATTCCCATGATTATTATCATCACCTTAGGATTAGATTTTATCTACCAAAAAATTAACCCTATTATTATTAATCTAGTACTAACAGGACTTTTTTTAATCTCATTAACCTTATTATGGAGAGGTTATTTTATCTTTTTACCAAAAGAGAGAGCTGTTTGGTGGAGTTACGGCTATGAACAATTAACCCAAATCATTCGTGAACATCCAGATAAAAAATTCTTGATTGATAATTCTCGTAACGAAAGAATATATATGCTAATTCTTTACTATACACAACACTCACCAAATGATTTTCATTCGAATTTTTCTTCAGAATTTATAAAAAACTATTACTCCAATCCACCTTTTAATTCAAACTATAAAATAGGTAATGTAACAATTAGACCCATAAAGTGGGGTGAAGATACTATTATCGACCAAATTATAATTGGAGATAATTTAGCCATTTCTGACAAACAAGCAATTGAGCACTGTCTTGATAAAAAGATTGAAATAAAAGACCCTACGGGAAACGTTATCCTAATCGGATATCAAACAAATCCTCAAAAAAAAATAATAGAAGTTTGCAGCCCATAATCAATATAAAGTGCCGAAGGAGGGACTTGAACCCCCACGTCTTGCGACATACGCACCTCAAGCGTACGTGTATACCAATTTCACCACTTCGGCAATTTTTAAAAGTTCGGGTGGTCACTGAGGGACTCGGACCCCCGACATCTTCGATGTAAACGAAGCGCTCTACCAACTGAGCTAAGTGACCAGGTTCCAAAAATGACCAATCAATGAGCGGGAAACGGGATTCGAACCCGCGACCTTCTCCTTGGCAAGGAGACGCTCCACCAATTGAGCTATTCCCGCATTTAATTTAATATCTAGTTTAGTGCCGAAGGTCAGACTCGAACTGAC
>CAYXLS010000004.1:0-386 GCA_964464785.1 uncultured Gammaproteobacteria bacterium
TTTTTTTATTTAACCAACGTTCTTCTTATGCTAAAACCAAGACTAGATCCGAAGTCACTGGTACCCGAAAAAAAGTATGGTCACAAAAAGGAACTGGTAACGCCCGACATGGTAACAGAACTGCACCAATTTTTAAAGGCGGGGGAATTGCTCTTGGACCAGATGGTATGCAAAATTATTCGCTAAAAATGAATAAAAAAATGAAAAAACAAGCCTTAAATTCAGTATTAACAAAATTTGCTAAAGACAAAAAAATAATGATTATCGATGATTTTTCAAAATTAGAACCAAAAACTAAGATTGGAACTAAACTTATCTCTGGACTTCAAGCCGTTGATAGCGTATTATCAAAATATGATGGGAATACATGGCAACATTTTATTAAC
>CAYXLS010000004.1:406-9153 GCA_964464785.1 uncultured Gammaproteobacteria bacterium
AAAAGTGTTAGTTTACTTACCCTAAATTCTCTAAATGTATATGACTTGTCAAAACAAAATTATCTAATATTTAGTCAACAAGCCATCGAGAAAATTAAATAAAATGAATCAACTTATTATTTTAAAACCAATCATAACCGAAAAAGTACTTGCTTCTCAGCAAACTTTAGATAAATATGCTTTTTGGGTTAGTCCCAAGGCCACCAAAAACCAAATTGAAGCAACCTTTAAATCTGTTTTCGGGATCACTCCTTTATCTATCAATACAATTATTTTAAAAGGAAAAACCAAAACCAATTGGAAAACCAGACAGCCAATCGAAAAATCAAATCGTAAAAAAGCCATAATTACTGTTACTAAAGGAACAAAAATTGAGCTATTAAAACTCAATACAAAATAATCTATGCCTATTAAAGCTTTATTAACTATTAAAAAGAAAACTAGCGGCCGAGATTCTCAAGGTCGTGTCTCCGTTCGTCATCGTGGTGGTGAAGAAAAACGATTTCTTCGAGAGATTGATTGGTTTAGAAAACAATATAATATCAAAGCTAAAGTAATCTCTATCGAATACGATCCCAATCGAACTGCTGATATTGCGCTCCTTTCCTATGAAAATGGTTCAAAAAGCTATATTTTAGCCACCACCAATCTAAAAGTTGGGGATACTGTTATCTCGTCTGATATCGCTCCTATCAAAGATGGTAATTGCTTATTAATAAAAAATATTCCAGTCGGAGTTCCAATTCACGCTCTTAGTTACCAAGTCGGTAAACCGTCTCAATTAGTTAAAAGTGCCGGATCAGCAGCCTATATCCAAAGTATCGATGACAATAAAGCTGTAATTAAATTACCTTCCGGAGAAATCAGAATATTTAGTTCAGAAACTCGTGCGACGATTGGTCAAATTTGCAATGCTGATCATTCGAATGAAAAATTAACCAAAGCTGGTCAATCTCGACATCGAGGTATTCGCCCCACAGTTCGAGGTGTAGCTCAAAATCCTCATTCACATCCACATGGAGGCGGTGAAGGTCGTAGCTCTATTGGTATGAATCCCAAGACAAAATGGGGTAAACTAGCTTTCAGACGCACCAGAAAACACAAAAAAGCTTCCAACAAATTAATCGTTCAAAGAAGAAAAAAATAATTTATGTCTAGAAGTTCGACTAAAGGTCCATATATCGATAAAAACATAATGGACAAAATCAATAAAGGCGGTACTCAAGTCATCAAAACTTATGCCCGCCGTAGTTCTGTTGCTCCCGAATTTGTCGGTAAAACTTTTGATGTTCACAACGGTAAAAAATTTATTAGTGTTTATGTAACCGAAGATATGGTTGGTCACAAATTTGGTGAATTTTCACCCACGCGTACTTTCAAAGGACATGGACGTGTGGTTAAACGAGTTATTGAAAAAACGTAAAAAATTATGGCAAAAGTTACTAAAAAAACTACTATTACTAAAAAGACTGCAATTACTAAAGTTGTAAAAAAGACAACTCCAATTAAAGTTGAAAAGCAGATTATTACAAAACCAGTTATTAAACCCGAAACAACCACAAAACTGGTTAAATTTGTCAATAAAAATATTCAAATATCTCCTCGTAAACTACGCCTATTGGTCGATGAAGTGCGAAAACTAAACCCTTCTGAGGCACTCGCTCGTCTAAAATTTATAAACACTAAATCAGCCAGAATTTTAGTCCAAGCTCTCAAAAATGTAATTGCTGACGCTAAAAATAATTTTAATTTAGACACAAATACTTTAAAATTTGATACTATCAAAGCCGACGAAGCTATAAAAATCAAACGTATGGATAAATCTCACGGCTCTCATTTTGCTCGTGGCCTTATCCAAAAGAGACATAGTCGTCTTGTCATAATTGTTAAAGGAGTAAAAAAATAATATGGGTCAAAAAATTAATCCTATCAGTTTTAGACTAGAAACCGTCAAAAATAGTCCTGAATGGCAATCTAGTTGGTTTGCAAATTCTAAAAAATTTCCCATTCTTCTTTTAGAAGATAAAAAAATTCGAGACTTTTTACAAAAAAGGTTATATTCTGCTGGTATTGTCAGTATCAGGATTGAAAGATCAGTCAAAAAAATAAAAGTTTTAATTGTAGTTTCTCGTCCAGGTTTAGTTATCGGTCGTGGTGGTAAAGAGCTAGAAACCCTAAAAAAAGAAATTCAAAAACTATTGACTAAAAACAGTGGCAAACAGTCGATCGATATTCAAGTCGAAGAATTTAAACACGCTGACCTTTCTGCTAAATTAGTAGCCGAAAAAATTGCTTATCAATTGACCAAAAGAATGCCATATCGTCGCATCGTCTTATCTGCTATAGAAAAATGCATGTCTGCCGGTGCTAAAGGTGTTAAAGTAGTTTTATCTGGTCGTATCAACGGAGCCGAAATTAGTCGTCGAGAAAAATTTTCAGAAGGTAAAATTCCTCTAAGTACTATTCGATCAAAAATTGATTATTTCGAATGTCCATCACTCACTCGATCTGGATACATTGGAGTTAAGGTTTATCTTTGTTTAATTTAATTATGCTACAACCAAGCCGAACCAAATACCGAAAACAATTTCGCGGTAAAATGCGAGGTAATTCCAAAGGAAATCTTGTTTCTTTTGGTGAATACGGACTAAAAAGCCTTGATTGTGGCTGGATTACTGCAAACCAGCTTGAGTCTGCAAGACGTGCAATTTCTCATGAGACCAAAAGAAACGGTCGAGTTTGGGTTAGGATTTTTCCCGACAAACCAGTCACCGAAAAAGGAACCGGAACCATGGGAGCAGGTAAAGGTGATGTTAAAGGGTATGTTTGTGTCGTAAAGCCAGGTCGAGTGATTTTCGAAATTTCTGGTATTACCAAAGAACAAGCAGATTCAGCTTTAAAGTTAGCTTCAGCCAAATTACCAGTTAGGTGCAAAATAGTTGCCAAAAAATAGGGGTAGATTTTATGAAAAAAACTGATAAAATTTCCTACAGACAGAAAAGTCCAGACGAGCTCAAAAAAGACCTCCTTGATTTACGTAAAAATTTAATCGAAACCAATGCTAAATATGCCACTGGTAATCAAAAGGACAATTCTGTTTTTACAAAAGTTAAGCGTCAAATAGCGCTCGTATTAACTCTTTTATCCGAAAAAGAAAATGAAAAATAAAACTAATAAAACTGGTAAAACTTTTATCGGTCAGGTAATCTCAAATAAAATGTCTGACACAATCGTAATTTCTTTGGAATATACTAGTCGACACCCAATGTATAAAAAAATTATTACCAAAAATAAAAATATTTATTCTAACAACAATTTATCCGCCCAGATTGGCGATATTGTTAAAGTTAGGGAAACACGGCCTATTAGTAAATTAAAAAGATTTACTACTGTCGAAATTATTAAAAAAGCATCTCCAACTTTATAACTAATATATGGTTCAATTAAGAAGTATTATCAAACCAGCAGACAACTGTGGGGCTAAAAGTGTTCAGGTTGTCCATATCTACAAAGGTCATTTTCATAAAAAAGGATCAATTGGTGATATAGTCTTGGCAGTAGTCAAAGACGCAATTCCAAATGGATTGGTAAAAAAGAAAGAAAAAGTAAAAATGGTAATTATTCGAACTAAAAAAGAATTTAGTCGATCCGATGGATCTTATATTCGTTTTAGTGACAACGCTGGAGTAATTATTGATTCTCAAAATAATCCCAGAGGAACTCGTATTTTTGGTCCAGTTGCCAGAGAAATTAAAGATTTAGGGTTCAATAAAATTGCCTCAATGGCCCAGGAGGTTTATTAATATGAAAATTCTAAAAGGTGATAAAGTTCAAGTACTAATAGGTAAAGACAAAGGTCGTGAAGGGGAAGTTGTTAAAAGCTTTCCTAAAAAATTAACTCTAGTAGTTAAAGGTTTAAATATGTTTAAAAAACATGTTAAACCAACCCAAAAGCAACCTGGAAAAATCATTGAAAAAGAACGTCCTATCTATGTATCAAAACTTATTTTAATTTGTCCTGAATGTAAGAAAACTACTCGTGTCGGTTACAAGATTGACAAGTCTGGCGAAAAATATCGAATTTGTAAAAAATGCCAAGCAATCATTAATTCTTCAAAAAGTGCCAAAAGTATTGGTGGCAAAAAATAATTATGTTAAAAAACACCATCCAAACTACAGTCAAAAATGATTTGATTACACAATTGGGTAAAAAAAGAAATGTTTTTTCAATTCCTCGACTTGAAAAAGTAGTCGTCAACTATCGAGTTGCCGAGGCTCGTGAAAGTCAAGAATCTCTCTCGACCGCTATTGAAGAAATCACCGCTATTACTGGTCAAAACCCAGAGCTTTGTCGTGCCAAAAAGGCTGTTTCCTCGTTTAAAATTCGGCAAAATGATCCTTTAGCTCTAAAAGTTACGCTTCGTGGATCAAGAATGTATGATTTTGTTGAAAAATTATTCAACATTATTCTTCCTCGTCTTCGTGATTTTAAGGGTATGAGTCTCAAAGCTTTTGACAGTGCTGGTAATTATAATCTTACCATCACAGATCAAACTCTCTTCCCAGAAATCAATCTTGATAAGATTAATAAAATTCGTTCTGTTCAAGTTACTCTCAATATTAATGCCTCTTCAAAAGATGAAGCAAAAATGTTATTATCAACCCTAGGTTTCCCTTTCGAGAAATCTGAATAGCTATGGCTACTACTGCAAAAATTGTTAGAGAACAAAAAAAATTAAAATATAGTGTTCGACATCATAATCGATGTGCTATCTGTGGGCGCGCCCACGGTTTTATTCGTTTATTTGGCATCTGTCGACTTTGTTTCCGCAAATTGGCTCACCAAGGTATGCTCCCAGGTGTCAAAAAATCTAGTTGGTAAAATATGCTACAATCATTTCCTGTTGATTTTTTAATCAGAATCAAAAACGCTTCAAAAGCTGGTAAAAAAAATATGGTCGCTCCTGTATCAAAATTTTGTGTAAGTGTTGCCAATCTTTTAAAAAAATACGGCTATATTGCTAATTATTCAGTCAGTGAAGATAACAAAAAGAAAATATCTATAGATTTAATTTATCAAAATAATCAACCAAAAATATCTGAAATAAAAATATTTTCAAAACCAGGTCGTCGAATTTATGGAAAAGTTACTCAAATTCCATGGGGCAAAACTCCTTATTCATTAATTATTGTTTCCACCTCAAGTGGTCTTATGTCTCAAAAAGAAGCTAAGACCAAAAAATTAGGTGGAGAAATTATTGCAGAAATCTATTAATTTTTAAACTTTTAATTAAATTATGTCTAGAATTGGAAAGCAACCAATCACCATTCCCACAGGAGTCACGGTAAGTGTAAGTTCTGATTCTAACCGAAAGGTCACTGTTTCCGGACCAAAAGGGACACTCGAATTAGATATCCCTTTTAAAATTAATGTTGAGGTGGTTGATGGTCAAATAAAAGTAACCCGCTTATCAGAAGACAGAAAAATTAAGGCTTGTCATGGGGCAACCCGTGCCCATTTAAACAACATGATCAAAGGAGTACAAAATTTTTGGACCAAAGAATTGGAAATCAAAGGAACTGGTTACAAAGCATCTCTAAACGGCAACAAATTAAAATTATTGGTTGGTTTTATTCATCCAATTGAAATTATTGCCCCACTTGGAGTAGAATTCCAAGTTCCAGAAGAAACAAAAATTATTGTTTCTGGTGCCAATCGAATGAAAGTTGGTCAAGTTGCCAGTAACATTAGAAAAATGCGCCCACCCGAACCCTACAAAGGAAAAGGTATCCGATATCTTAATGAATTTATAAAATTAAAAGCTGGTAAAAAAGCCAAAGCCTAAAATGAAATTTATTAACTTTCAACTTTATACTTTATAACCATACTATGATTCAACAAACCCAAAAAACCCGACGTTTACACCGAGTTCGTAGTAAAATTTCCCAAAATATAGGGATTCCTCGTTTGTCAGTTTTTAGAAGTAATCAACATATTTGGGCTCAAATAATCGATGATAAACATGGCAAAACTCTAGTTTCTGCTTCAACTAAAAGCATTAAAGGAATCAAGGGAATCAAATCAGACAAGGCAACTATTGTCGGTAAAGAAATTGCTAAATTTGCCATAGAAAAAAAGATTATTAATGTTAGATTTGATCGTGGGCTTTATCGATATCACGGCCGAGTAAAAGCTTTGGCTCAAGGTGCTCGCGAAGGAGGTTTAAAATTTTAATATGGCTTACAACAATAACAATCAAAATCAACATAAAAATGAAAGATACGAAAAACCTGTTAGTGAATTTACTGACAAGGTAATCCAAATAAAACGAGTTTCCAAAAAAACTAAAGGCGGTAATCAAATTCACTTTACTGCCTTAGTAGTTTCTGGTGACAAAAAATCTCGAGTAGGTGTGGGATTGGGAAAAGCAAAAAGTGTCGCTGATGCAATTCAAAAAGGTATCAAAAAAGCTCAAAAATCACTTATTGAAGTCCCAATTGTCAATGGCACTATTTCTGGTTCTATTCAACTAAAATTTAAAGGAGGGATAGTTCTACTTCGTTCTGGAAAAGCTGGAAGCGGACTTATTGCAGGTGGACCAGTAAGAGCAGTTGTCGAACTTGCTGGAATCAAAGATATTGTCAGTAAAATTATTGGATCAAGAAATAAATCAATTAATGTTTGGGCTACTCTCAAGGCTCTTAGTTTACTTAAAAAATAATTATGGATATTTTATCTAATCTCTCAAAAATTACTCAAAAACCCGCTCGTCGATGTGGTCGGGGTATTGGTTCTGGTTTGGGAGGTCACGTTTCAGGTCGTGGTGCTAAAGGAGATAAAGCCAGAGGTAAGGTTAAACTAACTTTTGATGGTACCAAAATCAAAAAAGGCTGGATTAAACGACTGCCATTTTTGCGGGGTAAAAATCGACTTAACAACCAAAAAAACATTGTTATTTTCAATTTATCTCAACTTGATAAATGGTATCAATCAGGTGATTTGATTGATATCAATACCCTTTCTCAAAAAACAAAAATATCACTTAAACGTCTCAATGCTACTGTCAAGATTTTATCTTTTGGAGAAATAACTAAAAAAATAAATGTTAAAGGAGTATTAGTTTCAAAAAATGCTCATAAAAAAATTATTACTGCTGGTGGTAATATAGAGTAATGAATCAGTTGACCAAGTATCTTTCACTCTATTTCGAAGGATTTAAAACCACTATTTTTCGAAAAAAACTCCTTTTTACTCTTGGTATTTTAATCGCCTTTAGGTTTATCGCTCACATTCCAGTTCCTGGTGTTAACCTTACTTTGCTTCGACAATTTTTTGCTCAAAATCAATTATTATCACTAATTGATATATTCTCTGGTGGAACATTAGCCAATTTTTCAATCTGTGCCCTAGGGCTTAGCCCTTACATCAGTGCTTCAGTTATGATGCAACTGTTGGCTTTGGTAGTTCCCCAGCTTGAAGCTCTTCAAAAAGAAGGGGAATATGGGCGCTCAAAAATTAATCAATACATCCGGATTGCTACTATACCTTTTGCCATAATCAATGGTTTAGGCATGTTTGCCATATTACGATCTCAAAATATCATTACTGAATTTAATATTCTAACTGTAACAGCTTTAGTTTCTAGTATGTTAGCTGGTACTATGATTATGATTTTTTTTGGCGAACTTATTAATATTTATGGAGTAGGGAATGGGATTTCCATGCTTATTTTTGCTGGAATTATTTCTCGTTTACCAGTTAGTTTAATCCAAACACTAACTGTCACTGATTTTTCCAACCCTCAAAATGGTCTTAATATTATAATTTTTATCGCCATGGCTTTGGTTCTAATTGGGGCGATTGTATATGTTGAAGAAGCTGTTTTAAGAATTCCTATTAATTATGCCAAAAGGGGACAAACTACCTATTTACCCGTCAAAGTTAATACTGCCGGAGTTATGCCAATAATTTTTGCAGTTTCTTTGGCTACTGTGCCTTCTTTGTTGGGTCAATTTTTAGGTAAAGTTCCAAATCAAACCATTGCCAATATTTCCAACAATATTTCTCACTTATTTCGTACCGATGGTTATTTTTATATGGTTTTTTACTTTTTATTAGTTATAGGTTTTACCTTTTTTTATACTTCAGTTGTTTTCAAACCCAAAGATATTGCCGAAGAGTTACGTAAATCTGGTGGTTTTATCCCTGGTATCCGACCCGGACAATCAACCGAAAAAAGATTGCAATATCTCATTAATCGAGTATTGTTAATCGGAGCTGTATTTTTAGGAACAATTGCTGTCACTCCTTCTATTGTTCAAAAGATTACCAATGTTACTACTTTAACTATTGGAGGAACAAGTGTTCTCATCGCAGTTTCTGTAATTTTAGAATTAACTAGAAAGATGGAAAATGTTGTCCAAACTTACAATTACGATAAAATTAGTTATTAATTTATTAAAAATTAAAGATTAGACATTATGTCATTAAATTTATTTATAATCGGTCCTTCCGGCTGTGGCAAATCCACTCAAGCCAAATTAGTTGCCAGTAAATATGGTTTAACCCACCTTTCTATGGGTCAGCTTCTTCGAGACGAAATTACAGCTGGGTCAGTTGAGGGTTTACAGGCAAAATCATATTTAGATAGTGGTAACCTAGTCCCTGAAGAATTATCTTACAAAGTTCTAACCAATGCGCTTATAAAAATTAACAATAAAAATTTTATCATCGATGGTTTTCCCCG
>CAYXLS010000004.1:9163-20665 GCA_964464785.1 uncultured Gammaproteobacteria bacterium
TCGGACCTATCTTCAGGGACAATTTATTGAAAATTATTTAACCACTCAAAACGAGCCTCTAGATTTAATTATTCATCTTGATGTTACTTTTGAAGAAATCCAATCACGTCGTGCTGCCATGGGTAATGAGTTTCAAGACAAAAATAGAACTGATAACACTCCCGAGGCTATGGCCGCCCGTCAAAAATTTTATAATGAAAACAACGGTTTAATTATGAATTATTTCCAACCCAAAGATTTAGTTTTTCGAGTCAATGGTAATCGCCCTATTCAAGAGATATTTACCGATATTGACAGAAAAATTTCAACATTATCAAAATAATATTTATAAATTAATAAAAATGCCCAAAGAACCTATAGTCAAAGGTCAAATAACCGAAGTCCTACCAAATTCTCTCTATCGAGTCAAATTGGATAGTGGTGAAGAAATAATTGCCCATTTAGCGGGGAAACTTCGAATGAATCATATTCGGGTTATCGCTGGAGATTTTGTTTCTCTAATTCTAAGTCCCGACGGTCTTATGGGTCGGATAGTATACCGAGGATAATATTAATTTACTCTTTGATATTATCCAAAAATTAGGGTACAATATCCAAGTCTATTTTTATGAAAGTTAAATCAAGTATCAAACGTCGTTGCCGAAACTGCAAGGTGGTTATTCGCCGTGGAGTTAGACGTATTATTTGTTCTACCAAAAGACACACCCAAAAACAGGGCTAAATAATCATGAGAATTCTTGGTGTTGAAATTCCAGACAATGAAAGAGCTGAAATCGGTTTAACTCGTTTTTTTGGAATTGGTCGTACAAACGTCAAAAAATTAGCTACTATGGCCAAAATTGATTTAAATACTCGCATCAAAGATCTATCTCGTGATGATGTCTCTGTTTTGATGAAAGTGTTGGAATCTTTCAAGATCGAAGGTGATCTTAAAAAAGAAATTCGTGAAAATATTGATCGTCTCAAAGCTATCAAATCTTACCGAGGAATTAGACATATTGTTAGTTTACCTGTTCGTGGTCAGCGAACCAAAACTAATGCTCGTACTCGTAAGGGTAAGAAAAAGACAGTTGGTTCACTTACAAAAGAAGCTTGGGCAAAAATTGAGACCGCTCAAACAGACGCTTCAACTAATACTAATAAATAATTTATTTTATTCATATGGACCAAACTTCTCCCAATCAAACTACTACCAAAAAGAAAACATTTAAAAATATCGCCGAAGGGCGACTTTATGTAAAATCTACTTTTAATAACACTTTAGTTAGTGTCACCGATGCTAAAGGGAAAGTCCTTACTTGGTCTAGTGCTGGAAATTGTGGATTTAAAGGTTCTCGAAAATCAACTCCTTATGCTGCCTCTACTGCTATCGAAAAAGCACTAGAAGAGGCTAAAAAACATGGGATTAAAAAACTCGATGTTTATTTAAAAGGGCCAGGTGTTGGCCATGACGCCACTCTCCGCTTTCTTCGTTCAAAAAGAGATTTTGATATCGACAAAATTTCCGATATTACACCTATTCCTCACAATGGTCCCCGACCTCCAAAACAACGTCATGTTTAAAAATTTTATTAAAAATAATTAACTTTATAACTAATACAATATGTCAAGAATAACTTTAGACACTAAATGTCGACTTTGTCGCAGTGCTGGGACCAAACTATATCTCAAAGGAATCCGTTGTTTTTCAGCTAAATGTCCTATCGAAAAAAAAGGTGCAGTCAAACCAGGCATGCATGGGATTAAAAATAGTGGGAAACTAACTGATTTCGGTATTCAATTACGTGCTAAACAAAAAGCTAAGAGAATTTATGGTGTTCCAGAAACTCAATTCAAAAATTATTACTTAAAAGCAAAAAAATTAAAAGGCCTAGTTGGTCAAAATTTATTATCATTACTCGAAAAAAGGTTAGACAATGTACTTTATTTATCTGGTCTTTCTTTGTCTAGGTCTTCAGCCAAACAGCTTATCAGCCATGGACATGTTTTAGTAAATGATAAAAAATTTAATATTCCTTCCTATCAAGTAAATATAAAAGATGTAATCACTTTAGATAAAAAAAATATTGAAAAAATTGGGGCTCTCCCTTGTGACGAGTCAGACTATAAGGTTCCAAGCTGGTTAGATCTAAATAAACAAAAAAACACTGTCAAAATCATTTCCCAACCTCTTCAAGAAGAAATTGGGAATGATATCGACATTAATTTAATAATTGAATATTATTCAAGATAAAAAGGAGTATTTATGATTGAAACTAATAAGTTTAATATCAAAACAATCAAATCTACCGATAAATACGGTAAGTTTGAACTTAGCCCACTAGTTGGGGGTTTTGGTCACACGCTTGGTAATAGTCTTCGTCGTGTATTATTAATCACTATCCCCGGTGCTGCTATCACTCGAATCAGAGTTGATGGTGCCAACCATCTTTTTACTACTCTTCCTGGTGTCAAAGAGGATCTAGTCAATATTTCTCTAAATCTTAAGAAAATTAAATTTAATTATTCTAAAGAAGAACCAATTGTTTTAAAAATTGACAAAAAAGGTCCTGGTGTAGTAACTGCGGGAGATATTATTGACAATGACCTTTGTAAAGTTAGTAACCCTGAACAACATATTGCCACCTTATCAGATTCCAAGTCAATTCTAAAAATGGAATTAACTGTTGAAAGGGGAGTTGGTTATACCATGGCCAAGGAACAAAAAACTGATATTATTGGAGAAATTATCCTCGATGCTACTTTTACCCCAGTTACTAAGACTAATTACACTGTCGAGCCGACTCGTTTGGGTAAAAAATCAAATTTTGACAAACTTACTCTAGAGATTTGGACTGACGGTTCAATCGACCCTCTTTATGCGCTTAAAATGGCTGCCAAAGACATCATCAATGCTTTCAGTCAAATAGCCAATCCAAAAGAATTTGAAGACGAAGTTATCACTATTGCCACGTCCTTATCTTCACAAGGAAGCGATATCTCAGTTGAAGAAATCGAATTACCACTTCGAGTTACTAATGCTTTAAAAAAAGCCAATTACACCACAATTGAGGCCTTAATAAAAGCCGGTCGTCTCGATGTTAGTCGGGCAAAAAATGTTGGTGAAAAATCACTCAAAGTTATTGATGCTTGGCTTAAAGAGCGTAATTTTTCTTGGAAATAAATTATGAAACATCGTATTTTTGGAAAAAAATTAGGTCGAAATCACAACGAAAGGAAAGCATTATTTAATTCCTTAACCAAAGCTATGTTTATTAGTGGCTTTATTAACACCACTCAAGCACGAGCTACATCTATAGTATCCATTGTTGAAAAATTATCAAACACTATAATTACTAAACCAGATCTAATTGCCCGAAGAGAACTTTTTAAAATTCTTCAAAACCAAACTTGGGTCAACAATGTAGTTATAAATTTCAAAGAAACATTTGGTCAGCAATCTAGTAATTTCACAAAAATTACCAAAGTTAAGCGAAGATTCGGTGATAACGCTTTGATTGTCAAACTAAGTTTTGTAAAACCAATAAAATTTGAAATAAAAAAAGAGAAAAAAGTGGAAATAAAAAAAACTGACAAAAAAGAATCAAAAAATATAAAAGATACTAAAAAAAACAAAAAGGAGACTAAATAATGAAAACTACTGTATTAAAGGGCAATCAAATTGAAAGAACCTGGCATTTAGTCGATCTTTCTGGTCAAACATTAGGTCGCGTCTGTACCCAAATTGCCACTATTTTGATGGGCAAAAACAAAACTACTTTCTCTTACCATCGAGATGATGGTGACTATGTAGTCGCAATTAATGCTAATAACATCAAAGTTACTGGATCAAAATTAAAAGAAAAAACCTATTACCATCACACTCATTGGTCTGGTGGTCTAAAAGAACTAACTTTAGCAGAAATGTTAAAAAAAGATCCTCGAAAAATAATTACCCATGGTGTTTATGGAATGTTACCCAAAAATAAACTTCGAAATATACGCATGACCCGTTTAAAAGTTTTTGTTGACACCAATCATCCCTATACTGATAAAATTAAAAAATAATTATGACAAAAAACATTCCCAAAAATAAATATATTAGTTCTCTTGGCCGTCGAAAAAGTGCTGTGGCTACTATTAAACTTTTTTCTGGCAAAGGGGAATCACTTGTAAATAAAGTTGAATTGATTAAATACTTTCCTACCAAAACCGAAAAAATTATTTATGATAAACCATTTGAAATTACCAAAACTTTTGGTAATTATTACTATCTAGCCAAAGTTTATGGTGGTGGTAAAACTGGTCAAGTTCAAGCACTAAGCTTAGCTATTTCCCGAGCTCTAATAAAAACAAACGAATCTTTCAAACCTGACCTTCGAGCTGCAGGTTTACTGACTGTCGATTCTCGTCGAAAAGAACGTCGAATGGTTGGTACTGGCGGTAAGTCTCGTCGTCGAAAACAGTCTCCAAAGCGTTAGTCTGATAAGCTCAAAAGCAGAAAAACTGATAAACTTTATCCATGACTTTTATCCAATCCATGTTTCTAGGTATAATTCAGGCTATTACCGAATTTTTACCTATCTCTTCATCTGGTCATCTAAACTTAACCCAATATTTATTCCGACTCACCCCTTCTCTTACTTTTGATATATTTCTAAATACTGCTACCTTATTATCAGTCCTTTTTTTCTTTCAAAAAAAAATAAATTACTTTATTCAAAATCTCAAATATATCATAGTTGCTTCAATTCCAGCTGGTCTAGTTGGAGCCTTTTTTAAAGACCAAATCGAAACAATATTTTCAAATTTAAATTTGTTACCATACTTCTTTCTTGTAACTTCAGTCTTAGTCTTTTCTACTAAATTTTTTAGCATTAAAGATAAAAAATTAAATTATAAAAAAGCTCTAATTATTGGTTTTTTTCAATCATTGGCTATTCTACCAGGTGTTTCTCGATCGGGATCCACTATTTTTGCTGGTTTATTACTTGGTTTATCGCCAATTAGTGCTTTTAATTTTTCTTTTAGTTTATTTATCCCAGCATCCTTTGGTGCTTTAATTTTAGAGATAAAAGACATGTCAAGTTCAGGAATTTTAAATATTCAAAACCTACTTTCTTTTATACTAACTTTTATTGTTGGATTAATTACTTTAAAATTTTTACAAAAAATAATCATCGAAAATAAATTTTGGATTTTTTCAATTTACACCACTATTTTGTCAATTTTACTTTTTTTTCTTATTTAACACTCACCCGATCTTCCATTCAATTTATTCAAAATTAGTTTTTTAATATTTCTCTTTGTTAGTTTAATCATTTTTGTTGGACTATTAGTCTTTCCTACTTCAATCACCTCTAATTCTATTTGATATTTTTTTTCTTCTAGTTTTTTATTTATCATATTAATTATTTATTATAAATTAGGCATTAAAAATTATAAATTTATATCTAAATCTCTCCACTCATAAACTCTTTCCAAATCAAATATAGTTGCGTGGTTGAAAAAGCATCCCGAGCTACATAATCAGCAATTTTTTGATAATCCTTATTTTCAAAAAGATCGTTTATATCACCCCCTTGGATTCCGGCCTCTTTTGGATTTTCAATTCCAAAGGCCTTACAAAGCATTTCCAGCTTAAACCCATGACTTTGTCTAATTTTATTTTGTAAATCAATAAATTTATCTCCACCCCATTTTTTAATTTCAAATGGAACTTTTACTCGATTTATTCCTGATCTAATTTGTAAAAAAGGGAAATCAAACGTATCACCATTGTAAGTTACAAATAATTCATATTCTTTTGCAATTTCCCAAAATCCAATTAACAAATCTTTTTCATTATCAAAAATTTTATAGGTATAATTTTCTTTTTCGGGAATCAAATCTTTATCTCCAATCAATAATACTATTCCTTTTTTGGAATTTGGGTTAAACGCTCCAATAGCACACACCATTCCAAAAATAGAATAAAGACCAGTTTTTTTCTTAGCAATTTCTTTGTTTTCTTCAGCCTTTTCTAAATTGTTAAGTAAATAATTCTGTTCAACTTCATCCAGGTCTTCAAATTTTTTACCAACCGTTTCGATGTCAAATACCATAGTTTTAACAATTGCTTTATATCCCTCAATCTCTTCATTTTCAACAATTTGACAATTATCGATAATTAAACTAACCTGTCCTTTATATTCTTGAGTTTTCCCGTTTACTTCAATTACTTTCCCAACCTCTAGTTGACATATAGGTATATTATTGTTCCAAATTTTTGCCTCAATTTTACCCTCAGGTTTGGTCAATTCTAATTGATAATAATCATCACCTTTACTAGTTTTTTTTATTTCTTTTTTACTTACTAAAAAATGTTCGTCTCGAACAACATCATTCGGTCCATATTTTATTGCCATAGAGCTAATTATAAACTATAATATTTAAAATTAAGTCTTTAACTTTTCAAAAGTTATTACTCTAACTTCCTTGAATCTATCAAAAGAACTTATTTCACCTCCCAAAGTGTCACTATAATCATATCCATTCATACTTTTTGGTATAAATACCTCTAGTTTCTTTTCTTCCATCTCATAACCTAATTTACTAGCTTCTTCATTATATATTTGTAAATCACTAACATCTATCCCTTCCCGCTCAATAGTTACCGAAATACCCATTGTTTTTGCTTTAGTAAGCAATAAACTGATGAATGCCCGAGAAATTTCATAATTTCCCATTAATGAGTATTGTTTTTCTGCTAAAATAGTTTTTCTTTTACTTCTTGATTCTTCGTCATTCAATTCTCTTTGGTCAGTCAATTTAATAATACTTCTCGATACTAATTTACCTTCACCATTTGATAGGTTGATCACCTTTGTATTACTATTTGCTACGTAGGACACCAAACATCTATTATAACCACCATCCCTCCATGACTGACAAGTCTCTATTGGTCTAGTCCCAACTTTGAACAATGTCAAGGAATCGTCTGATTCGGTTGCTACAACTTGTTTTAAATCACCAACCGTAAAAATTTTTTCAATTTGAGTTATATCTACCTCAACTAAAGGAATACTTAATTCATTTATTCTTGAGTATAATTCTCTTGATTGTGCAATGACTTCTGAACTGGTTAAGGTTTTAGGGTCAGCACTTTCAATTTTCAAAATACCGTGTATCAAAGAATATTCTGTCTGAAGTTTTCTTTTTTCTTTGATAAACCGTCTTTTTTCTTCTCCAGAATTCGTTGTCTTTATTTTTTCGGTCAACTGGATAACTTTTCTTTTTAATTCTTCCATTTTTTCTTCCGAAAAAGTAAAGCCAGGTTGAGACTCTAGTATGTGTGCTTTAGCATTTTTTACAATTTTTTGTATTACTTTAAATTCATTTTCCCACTGGTCTTCCTCTGATTGAGATCTTTCACTTTTAACGATTATTGGATCCAGATTATTTTTCCAAAGTTCTTTTTGTTCACCAGTTAACCCAGCTAATTGTATTTCACTATATTCATGTGAATATCTCCATTTTTTAAAATCACCATCTATTATATGTCTAACTATTGTCATTAGAAGTTTTTTTGAATCTGTTTCATTTATATCCTCATATTTTCCTGCCAAAGATTGAATAATATCAAAAAAACCATTCTTCATTAATTCATCTAACTGACTCTGAATTTTTTCTTTATCTCCCTCTTGTATTAATTCTAGCTTAATACAAACAATTTCAGCGACTTTTTTAGCCATCACTTCTTCGATCCCTTTTAATCCTGTTAAATTTTGATATGAATTATTAAGGGTCTCTAATTTGTCTTTAATTTTTTTTCTTTCAATTTTATCTTGGGTCTGTAGATAATTTGCTTGCCATCTTTCTATTTCTTCTTTTACAGCAATAATTTTAAAATCTTCAGGCCCGACAAATTCAAATTCACCAAAATTATCTAAAGTTATCAACATCTGGAAAATATGTCTTAACCTGGATGGATCAGTCTTTGTCCCTCGATAAGTATCAAGAAGTTTTTCTAATATTTCTTTTCCGTTCTCTTTTGAATTAAGCAAAATTAAGCCATCCAAAACCAGCTCTCTATCATAATCACTTCCTTTTAGTGTTTTTGTGTCAAATATGTCTCCTAAAGTTTTTAGCCTTTTTTCATCGTAATTACCTAAAATATTTTGAGCAATTTTTTTGGGAAATGATACCACTTCTCCATTATCAGGATTTACCAGTGCGGATAATAAATTGTCAGTTTCTTTAGTCCAGATTTCCAATTTAGAGTCAATAATAATATTTTCAACTTCAGTTCTATCTCCTAAAAGAACCTCTGTAGCCCCTGGGCTATTAAGGCCATATCCAAGATAAAAATTCGACATTTCTTCATCATTTAAATTACCAAAAGTTTCTAATATTTTAGCTAATTTTTCTTTTGCAATAATGAAATCACCGTTTTGTACTTGCATAATAATATTTCCACTATCTTTAACATATCTATTAAAATAAGAATCTTTATCGGCCAAAATTCCCAGCACAACTCTTTCAGTTTTTGGCATTGACTCAGAAACTCGTTGAATCTCACTTAAATCAATTTGTCTACAAATATTTTCTATTGCACCAATAACTTGTATTCCAATTGACGAACTATTTTTTGAATTTAATAAATCACGAAATAAAAAAGGTAAAGCATCAGGACTATTCATGTCACCTAACATCCTAATTATAATTGGTCTCTCAGGAAAAGAATTATCGTCAATTTCTTCTTGGTTTTCATATAATTTTTGTACAATTACTTTTTCTACACCAGAAAAAACTTTTTTAGGTATTAAATCAGGAGAAACCATTTCTTTAATTATCGGGTATCTTTCTAAACCATATATCTGCTTAAAGTATTTGTCAGACAATTTTGATATATCCAAAACATTATTGTTACTTTCATCGTCTGGTTTTTGGTCAATAACTGAATTTGCTATTTGAAAGATTTTTAATTGTAAATCGGGATTCAAAACACTTAAATAATCCCTAAGCTGTTCAATTTTTTGTTTTGAGGCTTCTCTAAATAACAATTCAAATATTTTATTGTAAAAACCATTTGACCCATTAGGATCAATAAAAATACTACTACTAACATTATCTAAATTTTTATCTGATTTTTTATTAAGTTCTTTAATTCGTTGAGACCTTGAATCAATTTCCTCATTTTTTTCTTTCGAATTAAAATAAGATAAGGATCCATCAACCAATTCTTTTTTAATTAGATCTATGTATTCACTTGCATCTTCTGGAGATACTTTTCCTTCCAAGACCAATCTGTCTAGCCTTGGTCTAAGTTTTTTAGTTATCAATTCTGAATTAAACATTTCAATCAATTCAGGAGAAACCATTTTCTCTTTTAATTCACCATATCTTTTTGTCACGCTTGTAAACAAATTTTTTGTCATTCTTAAAACAATTTCTTCAGGGCTATTGGTTGTTCCTTCTTTTTCAGCTAGACAAAAAATTTTCTGTATTTCTAAGACATCGGAATCAATTGAAGCATCAATTGATTTTTTTTGACTAGTAACTTCTTCAATTGCAAACAGTATTGCTGTTTTTTCACGGTTGCCATTAATTACTGGATTGTAAGCTTCCACCATTAATTCAGCTGGTTTCTGTATTTCCGATTTATCCATAATATTGATTAAATAATCCTATCATAGATGTAACTCACACTGTAAATCGTCTTAAATTTTGTCGCAATTACTGAACGCCGCTCGAACCTTTTTTGAACAAAACTCTTGATTGCCGCGCGAAGCGCGGCAGAACCGAAACCTGACGCTCGGGCGGGCAAAAAGGAAGGGGGTTGGGGGGAAGGAATTTTTGCCCGCCCTCGCTTTCCGCCGCCGCCGAATTTCGTGCCAACGAAGTTGGCGCGCCGCAGATGTTCCTAATTTTCAAATTTTATGCTATCATAAAATTAACCTTTAATCAAAAATTTTATGGAACAAAATTTGAATCAAAATCCTGTGCCAATTCAGCCTGAGCCACCAAAAAAGTTTCCAACTTGGGTGATAGTTTTAATTTCCGTTTTGGCGACAGGCATAGTGGTCGCTTCTGGAACATATTATTTTTTAACTCGCGACAAAACCGCAGTTAATAACGAGCCGTCAGTTACTAATCAGCCGACAGAAAATCCGACACCAACCACAAGCCAAAACGGAAATCAGGTTAGTGAGGGTTTCGTTTATATGAAATCGCTTACAGATTCGCCACAAGGCCAAGCGGACATTATTGTTTCCAATTTTGATGGTTCTTCAAAATCCAAAGTTCAAACAGTGCCTAAATACGTTGGCCCTCTTGATGATAACGATGTATCTCAAAATGGACGAATTGTATACTCGACATTTTCTGACACCGGAGAGAGTGTTTGGGTAAGCGATAAAGGGGCTTCGCCGCGAAATATTTTAACTTTGCCCAAAGGTAAATCTGTTGAATCTACAAAAATATCTCCCGACGGAGAAAAAATTGCTTACTCTCTACTTAATTGGGGCAACAATAATTTTACAGAACAGTTGTGGATAATGAATGCTGACGGAACAGATAACAAAATGGTTATTGATGATACGGGGAAATATATTGTTGAACAAGGCCCCTTTCGTTTGGCTCCCGTAGCGTGGTCAAAAGACAAATCGAAGGTGTATATGATTACCACTACTGACAGCGAAGCTACGCCACGAGGAATGTACGTTGCAGACCTTGCAACTGCTAAAATACAAAAAGCCAAAACGCCCAACATTACTCTATGGGGTTTGTCTTTTTCGCCCGACAGAACAAAAATTGCTTATACAACTTTTGAATGGAAAGATGTGCCTGATAGTTTTCCCGAAGCGGGACCTCCATTTTCAATTAGCGTTACTGATTTGAGTACTGGCGTAACAGAAAAGATTTTAGAAAGCCAAGCCGACCGGTATTCTGATCCGGTCTGGTCTCCTGATAGCAAAAAAATCATGTACAAAATAGCAAGGGAATTTGTTGAAGGCGGCGATGCGGCAATACTCGTTGTTGATACGAATACTAAAAAAACTAATGTTGTTGTACCAAGTACAAAGAATACAAGAATGAGGCCGTGGGCTTGGTTTTCCAACAATAGAGTTATTTATACCGAGGAAAGCTACACGACAGGCCAAATTCAGAACAAGGTAACAACTTATCTGTTTACTATCAAAATTGACGGAACCGATAAACAGAGCATAGATTCGGCAAGAGATATGATAGTTTTTGATTCGTTGAAATAAGTTGTTACAATCAATAAAGAGTTGGGTTAAGCAACTCTAGCAGACGGATTCGGAGATAAAAATCCGTCGGTGTGCTTAACCCACATCGGCGGATTTTTATCTTATATGATTATCAACCAAAAAATTTTAGGGAGTAAAAATCCAGTTGTGTGCGCACGGGAGGGCGGGGCAAACACAACTCCTCTTTTTTCTGCGGCGCATTTCGCAAAGCGAAATACGAAATTCGGCGGCGGCGGAAAGCGAGGGCGGGCAAAAATTCCTTCCCCCCAAC
>CAYXLS010000005.1:0-20124 GCA_964464785.1 uncultured Gammaproteobacteria bacterium
GACATATTTTTTTTAAAAATAATTAATTTTTAATTTCTTTCTATTATATCCCAAAAATATTTAGTTTTAACCATTGTTTAAATTTAAAATATTTCCACTGATACAAATAGTCAGTAAGGTTTGGATTTTTTTTCATCCACAAATCAGCATAACCAGTTTTGTTTGTGTCGCATATTTCATCAATTTTTTCTTGACTTAAATTTTTATAAATATACAACCATTCATTTATCCACCAAATTTTTGAATAAACACTTTTTAAAAATTTCATCATCTTTTTTCCGTTCAGTTTTGCCTGCTTGTAACTAGTAGGGGAATACTCCAAAAAAATTGTTGGCTTATCACTTTTAATTATTTTTTTTGCTCCCTCTATCACTTCCGGCTCCCACCCTTGGGCATCAATTTTCATCAAATCGACCTTTTGATCTTTCAAAAAATTATCCAATTTAACGACACTAATTGATTTTTCAATTAAATTGTTTTGCCCTCCCTCCCTCAAGGGAGGGTGCCCGCAGGGCGGGTGGGTTTCATATAGTTTATGATCTCCCAAATTTTCCTCCGATTTATACAAAATTTTTATTTCATTTCTACTTCCTACCGCCGCATTGATTGCTATTACATTTTTAAAATTATTTGCCCTAATATTTTTTTCTAATATCTCAAAATTTGTTTTATCTGGTTCAAAGGCATAAACCTTACCTGTTTTGCCAACTTTGTCTGCCAATAATACAGTGTAGTAACCAATATTTGCTCCCACATCTACTACTACATCACCCTCTTTTGTTTGTCTCAAAATTAGTTTCGTCTCATACGGCTCATATTTTTCCAAAGCAATTCTTTGCCCAATGTATTTATCATTTTCTAAATAAAAAAATTTATATTTTCCGAAAATATTTACTCTTTTCAGTTTGTCCATTAACCAAAGTTTATCATTATATAATCAATTATGAATATTAAACCATCGGCCAGAACTGTAATTTATGATAATAACAATCTCTTCGCATTAATAGATGTCAGAAATGGTGAATATTTTAAAATTCCCGGCGGTGGAATCGAGGAAGGGGAGACTCCGTTTCAAACTGCTATTCGCGAAGCCTTAGAAGAATCTGGTTGTGAAATAAAAATTATACAAAAAATTGGAGAAAATAAAATTGTTGATGAATCTAAAAATACTATCTATCATTCCATTTGTTATCTTGCTAAAAAAATACAAACCATCGGTTTCCCTAGTTTTGATAATTGGGAAAAATTTAATCAAATGAGAGTTATTTGGGTTGATATTAATCAAGCTATTAATTTATTCAGATCAGCGACTCCCAAAGATTCTATTTCTTCTCAAATTAATCAACGTGATTTAAATTTTGTTTTAACAGCCAAAGAAATACTAAATATTTAAATCCCCCTTGACGAACCATAAACTCTCGCTATAATATTAGCAGTCGACAAAATCGACTGATAATTATTAATTAAATTATTTATTAAATAATCTATGCCACAAACCAAAATTCATCCGGTCGCTGGGTATATCCTAGTAGAACCACAAAAACAAGAAAAAACCACCGCCTCAGGAATTGTTCTTCCTGATAATCATCAAGATAAACCCCAACAGGGTAAAGTTTTATCTGTTGGCGGTTCCACTTTTATTGATGGTCGCGAAGTATCGTCTCCATGCAAAGTCAACGACATCGTTGTTTATCGCGAATGGGGCGGTAAAGAATATAAAGAAAACAATGTCGAATATCTACTTTTAAAATTCGACGACATTATGGCCACCATAAAATAAAGGTGCCCTGTCAAGGGAAAGGTGGTACAAAGCACCAAAGGGTTTAATACAAATTAAAAATTAATCAAACAAAAAATTATGGCAAAACAACTAAAATTTGGGCAAGATGCCCGTCAATCAATTTTAAATGGCATTAATATTTTGGCCGATGCTGTCATTACTACTCTTGGTCCAAAAGGTCGTAATGTCGCTATCGACAAAAAGTGGGGTGGACCCACTGTCATTCACGATGGTGTCTCAGTTGCTAAAGAAATCGAATTAGAAAACCCATACGAAAATATGGGAGCTCAACTTATTAAAGAAGCCGCCAGCAAAACTAATGATGTTGCCGGAGATGGAACTACTACTGCCACCGTTTTGGCTCAAGCAATTGCCAATAAAGGTCTCCAAAATGTAGCCGCTGGTTCCAATCCGATGATACTTCGTCGTGGTTTGGAAAAAGGTTTAGAAGTAGTCTTAGGCGAACTTGATCATATGAAAAAAGAAATCAAGGACAATGATAAAGAGTCAATTGAGCAAGTCGCCACTATTTCTGCTGGGGATTCTCAAATTGGTAAAAGAATTGCTGAAGCCGTTGTTAAAGTTGGTCGCGACGGTTTAATCACTGCCGAAGAAGGTAAGGGTTTATTTTTAGAAACCAAAGAAACTTCTGGTATGGAATTTGATCAAGGATTTTTGTCCCCTTATTTTGCCACTAATACCGAAAAAATGGAAGCTGTGGTCGAAAATCCCTATATTATTATCACTGACAAAAAAATTAGCTCGATTCAAGAAATCTTACCTTTCTTAGAAAAATTGGTTAAACTCACCAAGAATTTTGTCATCATCGCCGACGATATTGATGGTGAAGCTTTAGCTACCTTAGTAGTCAATAAAATTCGTGGTACTTTCAATGTTTTGGCAGTTAAAGCCCCAGGATTTGGTGACAGAAGAAAAGCCATGTTAGAGGACATTGCAGTCCTCACTGGTGGTCAAGTAATTTCTGACGATCTTGGTGTCAAATTTGATGTGGCCGATCCTTCAGATTATTGCGGTAAAGCCGATTCTGTTACTGCCGACAAAGATAAAACCAGAATTTTAGGAGGAGCTGGTTCCCAGGCTGATGTTAAAGCTCGTGTTTCTCAACTTCGAGCTCAACTAAGTCACACCGATTCTGATTACGACAAAGAAAAAATTCAAGAAAGAATTGCCAAATTAGTCGGTGGGGCTATTGTTCTCCAAGTTGGAGGAGCTACTGAGGTTGAAATGAAAGAAAGACTTGAAAGAGTCAAAGATGCTATTGATGCTACCAAGGCCGCTGTTGAAGAAGGGATTCTCCCCGGTGGTGGAGTCGCACTTCTCAAAGCTTCTTTCAAACTCAATTCTACCAAAACTGATTCAACTGAAGAACAGGTCGGGATTGACATTTTAAAATACGCTCTTGAACAACCAATTCGTAGATTAGCCCAAAATTCAGGTGAAGATGCTGGTTATATCTTCAATTTAATTAAAGATGCAGTAACCAAAGATCCAAAATCAGATTATGGTTACAATGCAGCCACCGGGAAGATGGGTTCGATGGTTAAATTTGGAGTTCTTGATCCGGCCAAAGTAACCAAATCAGCCTTAATTAACGCCGTTTCCGTTAGTACTATGATCTTGACCACTGAAGTTTTGGTTGCAGATCTTCCTGAAAAAACAACTCCAGCTAATCCAGCCGCCGGAATGGGTGGAATGGGTGGTATGGATGGTATGATGTAAAAATCAGTAGAAAAAAATACTCGATGAAAATACAGTAAAAATTTTATAGCAGTATTATCGTAAACAACACCCTCCTCAATTGGAGGGTGTTTAGTTATCTTAGTATTTTCAAACCCTTAATTCTTACAAAATGTTTTAAATTATTAGTAATTAAAATTAAATTATATGCCATACAAGTCGCTGCGATTAATAAATCAAAATTATCAATTAAATTACCATTTTTTCTTAATTCTTTCCTAATTTCTGCAAATATTACAACCACTTTTATATCAACATTGTAAATATTAATTATATTTAACAGTTTTTGGAATTGTTCTTTCTTATTGTCTGTTAATCCTTCCAAAATTTCTCCAACACAAATAATACTTGTACTCCTTTGGTTAGGTTTAATTTTTCCCAGAATTTTAACCGCTTCTTTTTTCCCTTTTAAAAAATCAATTAAAACATCGGAATCAATTAGATACATTTTTTAAATCAATTTCTTTTTTAATCTTGACCCGTCTCGCCTTCCTCCTTTAACCATTTTTAAAATTTTCTCACCTTCTTTTTTCGTTAACATTCCAGCAAAATCCATAAAATTATCACCTACAATATCGTCTTTTTCTAAACTCATTATTTTTGCCACTGGGATACCTGATTTTTTAACAATAAATGTTTTTTTATTATTAAAAACAGAATTTAATATAGACGAAAAATTATTTCTGACCTTACTAGAATCTAAATATGTTAAGTTATTCATACCTTAATTGTACAATGTTGTACAAATATGTCAATAACCAAAATAAGAACTATTTTTGATACAATATGCTTACTTTCTAACTGACCCGGTAGTCAAGCGGTTAGACAGCGGTCTGCAAAACCGTATAGATGGGTTCAACTCCCATCCGGGTCTCATTACATAAAATACCAAAAAATAGGATGAATCAATTATTATGAATAATAAGTTCTCCCGCTTTTTCTGCGATATCAAACGCTGCTGGTGGGTCGTAGTTTGCTAAAACAATTACGGAATAGCCTAATTCTGGATACATATCAATTCTGGTATTGACTCCAGCAAATCTTCCCGGATGGCCAACTCTTTTAATTCCCCCAATATCAAAAATCTGAAATCCATAACCAGAGTATTTTATTTGATTATTTTTTGACCCTTCATTAATTATTGGTGAAGTAACCAATTTAGTCATTTCTGGACTAAGCAATTTATGATTAAGCAAAGCTTTTGAAAAATTTAATAAATCATGAGCCGTAGAATAACCCGACCCACTAGCCGTTCCTTTTAATAAATTAATTCCCAAATTATTCTTTCTCTCTCCTTTAATCGATTGATTTGTCAAGAAATCTCTATTTGTGTAGCCAATAGCTATATCTGGTCTCAAATTATTTAGGTCAATTTCGTAGCTGTCAGTATTTGGCATCCCTGCTACCTCAAATATATATTGTTTAACATAGTCATAATAAGATTGTCCAGATAAAGTTTCAACAACTAATCCTAAAACTTCATAACCGTCTGAACTGTAATGAGATTCGCCAATCTTGAATGGCAAAGGTTTATCCTTAAATAAATTTACAACACTAGTAATTGTTTTAAGTCCACTTCGAGCTGCCAAGAATTGTTCTCTAAATTCTGTATCAATAAAATTACCCATGCCCGAGGTATGGGTTAAAAGTTGGTGAATTGTAACTTGATCTCTTACTGTTTTGTTTGGGTAATTGGGTAATACTTTACCCACTGGATCATCAAAAGATAACAAACCTTTTTCAACAAGTTGGGCAACGGCGATACCGGTAAACATTTTATTCGCCGATCCTAAATTGAATTTCGTCAATAAATTATTTTTTACCCCCATTCTTTTATTAGCCATTCCCACAGCCTTTTTGTATATCACTTCATTTTCTCTGTCTATTAAAATCACACCTGAAAATTGGTCAAAAGCCACTCTCTCTTTAACAAAACTATCAATTCTATTAATCAATCCAGTATCTTTATCCATCATCTTCAGTTTACCAATTGTCATCTAACCTATTATAACCAATCTTTCTAATTTTATTGTCTAAACTAAGACAAGTGAGTTTTAAGTTATATTTTTCTTTAATTACTTTCTAACTATTTCGTCCAAGTCTGAAGCCTCTCGTATTTGTTTAATTGCCATATTTTTGATAGAATCTGTCACTTTTATCATTTAATCAATCGCTGATTAAATTTAATAAACTTGAACCTTAAAAATCAATAAAACTTAAAGTAAATGCTCGGCTTGGACATAATTTTTATATCTAAACCGAGCATTTGCTCAAAACTAAAAAATATATAAAGAAAAGGATGTGACTACGATGGAAACCAATCTAAAAACAAGAATTCTGGAACAATTGTATATTGTTCCAGAGCCAAGCCACCCAAAAAAAGACTTCAACGGTAATCCAAACATCTACGGCGACTCTTCTAATATCTACGGCGACTCTTCTAATATCTACGGCGACTCTTCTAATATCTACGGCGACGTTTCCGGCATCAGAGGCAACGTTTCCAATATCTACGGCAACGTTTCCAGCATCATCGGCAACGTTTCCAATATCTACGGCAATGTTTCCACCTACCTTGGGGGTTTTGTTTTCGGTATTTGGGGCGACGTTTCCAATCTTACCGGCGATGTTTCCCACCTTGGGGGTAATATTTCCAATCTCAAAGGTATCGTTTCCAATCTCAAGGGAATTGTTTGTGATCTTTATGGTAATATTCCTGAGAATATAGGTGGAAACGTAACCGGAATTTCTGGAAATATTGCAGAAGTAGTTCGAGTTTTGTTTTTGTTATAGTTTTATTGATCAAGCCGGCAGGTGAATGTGTATTTAAATAAACACTCCACCTGCCGTTTTTTTTATTCCCTTCCAATTCTTCTAATTTCTTTATCAATCTAAAAACATATCATAATCAAGTTATAATTCTTACTTCATACCCATATCATCCGGGTCTCAATTTAACTATCTATTGATTAACCACGTACCCACAAACATTATCGATATAGCTACTAATTTTTGAATCAATTGATTTCTTGATATGTTTTCTTTAGCAATTTTTGGGAAAAATAAAGTAAGTATAACCCCATATATAAATACAAAAAAAGGTTGAAATCCATTCGCTACCCAAGTCAGAGTAATCGGAGTTAGTAAGGAGGCAAAATTAAATACAACTTTAGCAATTATATTAACAATCTCATTAATACCATTTAACCCCAGAACAGTTACTCTATTTTTCTTTATTACCTGTACAAACTCTTCCCGATAAGGTTTTATAAATAAAAATAATAGAAGAGCCAAAAGAGAGAAACCAGTATATTCCCAGAAACTAGTCCACCAAAAACTAGCTTCTTTTATAGCAATAGCTTTAAAGAATATAAAATTTAAGGAAAATAATATTGAAGACAACACCATCAGAAATACAACTTCTTTTTTAAAATTTATTTTATGATTAGTGTCTTTTTTTAAGACTATTCCCATGGCTCCGATAATAATTAGTAGTCCACCAACAATTTGATTTGTTTTTAACGTTTCTCCCAAAAATAAATAGGCTAAAGCGTAGGTAAATACTGGTATAAGTTGAAACAAGGGAACTGTAATTGAGGTATCTTCTTTTTGAAGAGCATAAAAATATGGCAAGCTTGCCAATATGTTTAAAAATCCACTTAACGCGATTAATAAAGAATTTAAATTAAACCTCAATCCTTCTGGATGTAATAGAATAATAATTGGTAACAAAAAAAATCCTGTCAGTGAGGAAAATATCATTAATGCCCCCACACCTCCACTTTTGAAATACTTACTCAAAAGATATTTATCAAAATGATTCGTAATACTCCATAAAGCTGGTGGAATAAGGGCTATTAAAAACCAATTCATCATTTATTCTATCGCAGTTTTTCTAAGTAATATACGTAATTTTATAAGTGTGATTATTAAACTACATCTCCGTTTTTACCCCCTTATCCTTTTACTCGCCTCTTAAATTACAAAACTATTCTATTTCCATTTTTATAATAATCACATTTAACTTCCTTCATTACTACTTGATTTAAAAAACTAATATTTTTATACAAATATTTTTCCTCAATTTTCCCTTTATTTCTTATTTTTATTGCATTTTCTAAAAGCTCTTTATATTCATTTTCTAATCTTAATTCACCACTAATTTGGTAAATTTCATCATAAGTATAGGGAAACTTATGAAGTTTTAAAATTTCTAATACTCTTGCCCCAAATAGTGCTGATTTAAAATTAATCGCAGTTGTTATTAAGTCTTTATTTCTAAAAGAACGTACTGCTGCAAATGCAGTTCCAATATCAAACGTAGTCCTTTCAACTAAGTCGACTGTACTGATTTTTGGTGACTCTATTTGCTCTAAAATTTTTTCTCCCAGAATTGTTTTTCCGGTGTCAATTAGTTCCTTTATATATATAGCCTTAGGAAATGGAGTATCCAATTCATGATTTTTAATATCATCAAGCAAAAATGGATAAATCACCAAATTTTTCAAATTATGCATCTTGGCAAGTTCGCTTCGATTGATTTTATCTTTTTCATAAATTATGCCAATTTCGTAATCACTATCATCTTTATAATCACTTCGAGCCCTTGATCCATACAAAAATATTGCTACCGGCTTGGTTTTATTAAAAATAGATTCCAAGACTAAAAATATTTTTTTATCTATCATTAGCCAATTATAACCCATACTCCATTCTGACATCTTTAAAAAAGTCTCTCTTCAAGTTACAATGAGCCTAGATGTCAGGACAACGAGAAGCTCTAACAATTTATACTGGTCCAATGAAGTCAGGTAAAAGCAGTCACTTATTGGAACATCTGTCAAGAGCTCGAGATGCTCTTGGATACTCAATTTATGTTTTTAAACCAGCCACCGATAATCGTAATGATGACTTAAATCAAGTTACCAATCGCAATTTTGGTTCTTGGTGTGCCCTTCCAGCACCCAGGACAGAAAACGGTTACAGTTCTTCACTTTTTATTCTTGAAAGTATTTTTAGACACAAACAAGCGCCAAAACCTGACTTGGTTGGAATTGATGAAGTCCAATTTTTCGACCAAGACATAAAAGACGTTGTCAAAGAATTAATATATAACGGGATTAAAGTTGCTGTTTCTGGGTTAAACCGTGATTTTAAAGATGAAGCTTTTCCAGCAATGGAATCCTTAATGCCACTTGGCAAAGTAATCGATTTAGAGGCTCTTTGTACTTATAAAAATGGAGACAATCACAGTTGTGGGGCCCGCGCCACCATGACTCAACGACTTATTGATGGACTACCAGCATCGTATAACAGTCCTGTTATTATTATTGAAACAAAAGATAAAAATATTACTTATGAAGCAAGATGTTATGATCATTGGTTTTGCCCAGATATTCCTCGATCACGTTTATTAGATCGATTTCATCATGATTAATCTTATAGTCGCCAATCCTCATGGTTTTTGCTTCGGTATCACTCGTGCTATTGATATTGCGACTATCACAGCCAAAAAACAAAAAAAACCCATATTTTTTCTTGGGGAATTAGTCCACAATCAACATGTAGTTAATTGGTTAGAAACCAGTTTAAAAATAAAAACAGTCCAATCTTTAGACGAAATACCTTCTTCTTCTGTTGTTATTATTCGAGCCCACGGTGCATCTCCTCAAGTTTTTCAACAAGCCAAAGACAGGGGACTAGAAATTGTTGATGCTTCTTGCCCCTTAGTTTTAAAATCCCATCAAAAAGTAAAAAAATTAGCTTCTCAAAAGAAACAAATAATTTTTCTATGTAACAAAATTGACCATGATGAAACTGTCGGTGTTGTGGGCGAAGCCCCCAAGTCAATTACTCCAGTCACTTTAGATAAAATTTTTGATTATATTCCCCAGAATCCCAAAAATACTGTAGTTGTAACTCAAACTACACTTTCAACTATTGAAACTAAAAAAGCCATTGATTTTATTAAAAATAAATACCCCCAAGTCACCGTTTTACCCCATATTTGTCAAGCAACTACCAATCGACAAAATGCAATTATCAATTTGGCTAAAAAATATAAGTTTGTTATTGTCGTTGGTTCTCCTACTAGTGCCAATTCTAATAGTCTCAAAGCAGTTGCCGTAAGTTCAGGGGCAACTGCTTTTATTGTTGACAATGCCTCCGAATTAAACCCAGATTGGTTTAAAGATCAAAAAAATGTTGTTATTAGTTCTGGTGCTAGTACTCCCGAATCTGTACTTAAAGAAGTAATCGAAAAAATAAAAGAAATTACTCACCCATAACCTGAAAAATTATTTCCCTTGGTCTGCCACAATCTAATTCAATCGCAAAAATTCTTTGCCATGGTCCAAAAATAATTTTTCCATCAATAACTGGTAATGTTTCTGAATTTCTCATTAACAGTTGAGTTACATGAGAATGTCCATTTAGACAATCAGATGCTCCAGACTGGCAAACCAAATTTTCAGTCCTAATATTTAAATCATTATGACAATAATAAATATCTCGAGGAATCAGTCTACCCATCAATCCTCTAAAATCTTTAACAATTCCAGCTTCTTTTTCGTTGACACAAATAGCTAAAGTGGTGTGGGTTGAATACACCAACACTTGCCCATTTTTTATCTTAGACTTCTTAACAAATTCCTCAACATTTTCAGTAATATCTACAAATTCTAAATATTCTTTACTTTTGTATTCAAATTTTACATATTTAACCATAGTGAAAATTAAGTCGTCACTTTTTTAAATATCATTCTCATTTAGAGTCAGTCAAATCAATTGTTTAAATAATGTTTTATCTCAAATCTAAAGTTTTCGCCCCATAAATTAATTTTTTAGGTTCAATTACTACCTGCTTTTTACCTTTTTTTACATATCCAGCCTCTATACTTTCAAAACCATTTTGCTTTATTATCTGTTGGGTTTTTTTAACATCATTTTTTGAAATAAATAACGCATAATCCATCCCCATATTAAAAGTTTGGTACATTTCTAAATCAGATAAATTTGCTTGTTTTTGAATAAATAAAAATAAATCTTGTGGCTCAAAGATTTTTTCGATAACATAACTATATTTTTGTCTAGCCCTCATTATTTTTCTTAATCCATGACCAGTAATATTCGAAATATAATGAATATCAATATCTTCTTCAAATAAATTTTTTATAAGTTTAGCGTATATATTGGTCTTTTGGAGTAATGCTTCTCCGTAAGTATATTTTTTATTAATCCTAGTTTTATACCCCAAAGGAAGTTTTTTGGCAATTGCTCGAGCCAAAGATAACCCATTAGCATTAATTCCGTTACTTTTTAACAAAATTATTCTGTCACCATTTTTTAGTTTATTATCTGTAACTAACCTTTTTTTTGGTTTAATAACCCCAACTGCTGAACCACCCAAATCAATTGTTTCAGGGGTGACAATTCCTTTAAGAGTAGGAGTTTCTCCACCACCCCAAGATACCCCAGCCAAATCACAGGCGTTTTTCCATCCTCTTATAAAATCCTTTGTTTTAGTCTTATCCAAAAACCAATTATTATCCTCAATTGCCCAATAAGCATGAATAGTCAGTGGAGTTGCTCCAACCGTTATTAAGTCGTTAATAATTGTTGCTACCGTATCGTGTCCAATAACATCATAATATGTTTTCCCATTTTTTCTTTTTATTCCGTCAGCGACTAAATTTTTAGTCCCCAACCCTTCAATAACTGAAGCAAAATAAAAATTAGTTTTATTTTCTGGATCAAAAGACCAAACATAAGCCGATTCTCCTCGAGTACTAGATATTTCCCGAAATCCATTTTCTTTAAGATTTATTCCAGTTTTTTTTGCTGCCGTTTGAGCTAATTTCTTAAATGGATCTTTTACCTCATAATTGTCTCCAACTTGAGCATAAGTTATTTTGTTGATTTTCATAATTTAGTTAGAGTATTTATAATCTGATTTTCAATTGGGTAACTATAAGTTTCAAGTTTTTTTCCAGTAATTTTTTCATACACTCCAACATATCTCAAAGATAAATCCACAATCAATTGTTTTGACATTTCTGGAGGCTTACCATCTCCGTTATAGCCTTTATTTGTGTACCACAAACGTAAAAATTCCTTATCAAAATTATCTGGTTCCAATCCTTTTTCTAATCGTTTCTGATAGGTATCTGCTTTCCAAAAACGAGAAGAATCTGGTGTATGAATCTCATCAATTAGAGTTAATTTATTTTTATATAAACCAAATTCATATTTTGTATCTACCAAAATCAACCCCCTTTTATGGCATAATTTACTTCCAAAATCGAAAAGTCCTAAAGCCGCTTTCTCCATTTCTTCATATAATTTTTTTGAAACAATTTTCCTTTCAATAATTTCCTCTTTTGTTAGTCGTTCATCATGAGATCCCGGTGTTAATTCATGAGTTGTCGGTGTAATCACCGGCTGTGCTAGTTTTTGATTTTTTTTCAAGTTATTAGGGAATTTAATACCATAAATCACCCTTTCACCTTTTTCATATGAAGACCAAATTGATGTTTTTGTCACACCTGTTATATAACCACGAACAATCATCTCTATTGGTATTGGGGTACAGTTTCTCGTTATCATCACATTTGGATGGGGGACAGCAACCATGTGGTTTGGTACAATTTGTTTCGTTTTTTCAAACCAAAACTTTGACAACATGTTTAAAACAGCCCCTTTATAAGGAATAAACCCCAAAATCACATCAAAAGCAGATTGGCGATCAGTAGTGATTAAGATTCTTTTATCATCTTTCAAATAAAAATCCCTAACCTTACCTTGATATTTTTTCCCCAGATCAGGTATCTCAATAGTTTTTAAAACATTGGGCAAAGATTTTAAAACAGTTTTTGATTGAATCATAAGCTTGACTGTAAATACTTTTTATAACCAATCTTTTGCAGTTTTTTTGATTTTATTAATACATTTTCTGATAATTTCTTTTTATATTCTAATAATTGCGATTGAATGTTTTCATCACAAACCGCCAAAATTTGTATTGCTAAAAGCCCAGCATTTTTCGAGTTGTTGATGGCAACGGTAGCAACTGGGACTCCAGGTGGCATTTGGACAATAGAAAAAAGCGAATCCAAACCTTGAAGTGTTTTAGTAACAACTGGGACACCTACTACTGGTAAAACAGTTAAAGAAGCAACCATCCCAGGTAAATGAGCAGCTCCACCAGCACCAGCAATAATAACTTTTAAACCACGAGATTTAGCTTTTTGAGCATAATCAAACATAAAATCAGGGGTTCGATGAGCAGAAACAATAGAAATCTCAAAATCAATACTAAACTCTTCTAAGACTTGAGCCGCTTCTTGCATAACCGATAAATCAGAGTCTGATCCCATAATAATACCTATCAATGGTTGTTTCATATATTTATAAAACTTCTAACTAATTTGGCTTTTTTAAGTGCCTCATTAAGACTATCATCAATTACTGTAATATGCCCCATTTTCCTCTCAGGTTTAGTCTCTAATTTACCGTAAATATGGACAGAAGCGCCACTAATGGTTAAAGCTTTTTCTAACCCTTCAAGTTGAGAATTACCCAAACGATTACCTAAAATATTAATCATAACTGCTGAAGGAACCTTAAGGTCGGTTCTCCCTAAAGGTAAACCAGTAATAGCTCGAATATGTTGTTCAAATTGAGAAGTGTAACAAGCTTCTATAGTAAGGTGACCAGAATTATGAACTCTGGGAGCAATTTCGTTAATATAAAGTTTATTGTTGGCATCTAAAAACATTTCAATTGCAAAAACTCCAGCTCCTCTAAGATATTTCATAATATCATACGCTAATTGTCGAGCCTGAACTTGAACCTTCTGATTAATAGGAGCTGGAGCTAATACTAAATGACAAATATTATTTTGATGAATTGTTTCAACTACTGGATAAGTAACTATCTCACCATTTGCACTTCGAGCCACAACAACAGCCAACTCTTTTACAAAAGGTATAAATTTTTCAACATAAAGTTGACGGTTAACTAATTTTTGAAGTCCTATGTCTATATCATTTTCTTTTTTTATCAAAGCGTTACCACGACCATCATAAGCATCAGTTCTAGCTTTAAGTATGATTGGATAATTAAATTTAACAGCAGATTTAATAATGTCTGATTTAGATTTTACAGAAATAAAATCAGCTGTAGGTAGGTGATTTTTTTTAATAAATTCTTTTTGTTTTAATTTATCTTTAATTAGAGACAGAGTATTGGCAGAAGGATTGATAATTAATCCCTGAGAAGATAATTGATTTAAAATCTTAGAATTGGCTAATTCAATCTCAAAAGTTAAGAAATCAGCATTTTGAGAAAGTTTGATAATAGATTTTTTACTTTTAAAACTGCCGATAATTTGTTTATCGGCAACTTGACCAGCAGGGCTATGAGGGGTGGGGTCTAGTACAGTAACATAAAAACCCAACTTTTTAGCCTCAAAAGTTAACATTCGACCTAATTGTCCACCACCAACAATACCAATACGGTTTTTAATCATTTTTTTAATTAATCCAATAATAACAACATTTTTTCAATAATTTTTGTTAATTTTAAAGCTTTTTGTGGAGCATTACCAACATATTTTTTAACATCTAATAGTTTTATTATTTCTTTTTTAGTTAAAAATTTGCTAATTTCATTATCATTTAATAATAAATTTTTAATTGGATTATCCTCACCTGTTTGAATTTTTTGCCAAGCAGTCAGAGAAATATCTCTTAAAAGTTCGTGCATTTTTTGACGATTAGCCCCTCGTTTTACTGTTTCCATTAAAATAATTTCAATTACTGCAAACGGAGCATACATCTCAAGATTATAAGTAATTCTTTTTTCGTTAATAATTAAGCCATTAAAAATATTATTAGCAGTTTTCAAAATTTGATCAGTAGCCAAAAATCCCTCAGCAAGAATTACCCTTCTGTTTGCCGAATCGTCAAGTGTTCTTTCTAGATATGACAAAGTTGCATTTTCTCGGGCTACATTGGGTAACGACGCAACATATCTTGCCAACGAACAAATATTTTCACAATTTATTGGATTCTTTTTAAATGGCATTGCCGATGAACCAACTTGACTTTGTCCAAATGGTTCTGACCATTCACCAAAATTAGGTGATTGTAATATTCGCAAATCTCCAGCAAATTTAGCCAAAGATGAGCTTAAATTAGCCAAAGAATTTAAAATATTAAAATCAAAACTGCGTGGGTAAGTTTGTCCAGAAATTAAAATTGAATCTAACCCAAGTATTCTCATTACTTTTTCTTCGAATTTTTCGGCAGTTATTTTTTTATTTTTCAGTAGCAATTGATAACTAGCCGAAGTCCCAACCGCCCCTTTAAAACCCTTACCTTTTATTGTCTCTAATAATAATCTAATTTGGGCCAAGTCAAGCAATAAATCTTGGGCGTAAAAAGACAATCGATATCCAACTGTGGTTGGTTCAGCTGGTTGTAGATGAGTGTACCCAATACAAGAGAAATCGGCATATTTTTTAATTAATTTACCTAATACCTTAAGAATTAATTTTAATCTTTCTTCAATAATAATTAAACTTTCTTTCATTTTTAAAATATCAGCATTATCAACAATATCCATACTAGTAGCTCCCAGGTGAATTTTTCCCCCACCAATTTTTGCCTTTTCCGCAAATTCTTTGATAGCAGCCACCACATCATGTTTCGTTTCTTTTTCAATCTCAAAAATTCTCTCAATACTAATTTCTTTTTCATGTTTAATAAGGTCATTTAATTCAATTTGTGAAACCAAACCGAATTGATTTTGGACCTTGGCCAAAGCAACCCAAATTTGTCTCCACAGTTCATACTTATGTTTTTCACTAAAAATCCTTCTCATTTCCTCTGAACCATATCTCCAAGTAAAGGGAGAGATATAAGTTGAAAAATCAAAATTAACCATATTGTTAAATTTTTTTATTTTAAAAAATAATTAATAGCATTTTTAAAAATTATTAATCTTGTACTTTCTTTTATATAAACACTTATCTTATTATTATCTATTTTAAAAACAATCTCAATTCTATTAACCATCTTTATTTTTCTTTAAGTAAACCAATATCTTTTCGATAATAAATTCCATCAAATTTAATTTTTTCAATTTCGGAATAAGCTTTTTTTCTTGCTCCTCCTAAAGTTGAATCTTCTGAAACAATTGTTAAGACTCTCCCTCCGTCAGTGACAAAACATTTTTTTGATAGGTCCCATCTCGTTCCCGAATGAAAAACTAAAGAGTCAGAAATATTATCAAGACCGATTATTTCTTTACCAACAGCATAACGATTTGGATAGCCTTTATAATTTCCTTTTTTACCACGGCTTGGACCAGATACAGCACACACTCCAACATAATAATTTGAGTTCCAATCTAACTTTCCCAATTCGGCTAACTTTCCCTTTACAATTGCCATACAAATTTTAATCATATCTGTTTTTAGTCGGGGATAAATTACCTGGGCTTCGGGGTCGCCCATCCGAACGTTTATTTCAAATACATAAGGATTAATTTCTTTCCCCTCTTGTAAAAATGTTCCACCAATATATAAAATTCCTTTATATTTAAAACCATAACGTTTTTTACAACCATCAATCAAAGGTATAGCTATTTTAGTCATTATACTTTTAGTTAATTCTTCTTTTCCCAAACGATATGGAGAATAACCACCCATACCACCAGTATTTGGTCCCAAATCATCATCAAAAGCCGGTTTGTAATCTCTTGCACAAATCATTGGCATTATTGTTTCTCCATCGCAAAAAGCAAAAAAAGAAAATTCTTCGCCATCAAGTCGTTTTTCAATTACAACTTGGTTTCCCGCGTCTCCAAATTTCTTTTGAATCATAATTATGTCAAGTGCCGCCATTGCCTCTGTGTAATTATTTGTGACCAAAGAACCTTTTCCAGCGGCTAAACCATCAGCTTTGACCACCACTGGATAGTTTAAAGACCGAATATATTCTTCTGCTTTTTTGGGGTTATCAAAATGAGCATACTCAGGAATTGGTATATTCAAAGAAGCCAAAATATCCTTGGCTTTCGCTTTGCTACTTTCCAATTGAGCTGCTTCTTTTGATGGTCCCACAATTGGTATTCCTTCTTTTTCAAAAATATCAACAATTCCCAATGATAATGGTTTTTCCGGTCCAACGAAAACTAAATCAATTTTAAGTTTTTTTGCCACTTCTACCAAATTAACAATATCTGAATCATTTTCCACTCTAATTTCTATTCTTTCCAAACGTGGATCAATCTTTTGGCCTCCGTAAAACATACCATCATTACCTGGAGCAATATAGAGTTTATTTAACAATCCACTCCTTAAAAAACTATTTACAGTAGCATGTTCTCTCCCACCAGAACCGACCATCAACATTTTTATTTTTTTTATTCTAAATTTGGGCCATTTTATTTTTTTAAATGTCTTAACAAAAGGGGAGCCTATTCCAATTAAAATCTTAAAAATTAATTTCAAAATAATCACGTCAGTTGGCTATACCCTCTAGTTTTTTAACTTTATTTGGGTAATTTTGGTCATAGTTTTGAACCAAGGAGCATTCTAGATAAATTTTTATTTTGCTCATATCTTTAATTACTGCATACTTTTGCCATTCAGTGCATAGAGTTAGTTCACTATTTACTAGTATTCGGTCAATGCTTTTGTTAATCAATGCCTCATTTTTTCCCAACATATAATTCTTTATTTGCTAAGAAATCAATCGCCAATTTTTTAGCTTCGTTTAAAAAAGTAATACAATTTTCTTGAATAAGCGGTTGTTCTCGCTTAAATACAGGAATTTTCCCTTTTGCATAATCTCGTAACGTTACAATAACATTATCATGTTCAATTGGTAACAATTCTTTTTGAATATCCTCAGCTGATTTCAATAATTGAGGTAAAATTGCCGGATTACCAATAATTTCTTCAATATTCATTATTCTATCTGGTCGTATAATTGACATAGGTACTCTTCTAATAATTTCTCCTTGGTCATATTCTTGATTAACCTGATGGGTTGTTGCTTCTGTTGATAATGGTATCCCAGTCAATTGTTGGTAAAGTAATACCGCCAAATGTGCTCTCAATCCGTACATTCCCTTTCCTCCAAAATCTGGTCTACCCGGATCAAGAGGAGCCGGGTGTTGGTTAAATATTCGCTTATTATATTTTTCAACCACATTTAATGGCGTTAATGGTAACCACCCTAATTGAGCAACAAGATCAACATCGTTCTCTTTTAATAAATCCAATAATCCCTCTCCAAAAGCTTCCCTCGACTTAAAAAGTCTTTGTTGGATCACTTCAGTTTTAATCCCAAGTTTTTTTGCTTTCATTAAACCATCAGCTTCTGGTTTACTGGAAATTACTACCACAGGTTTTATCCCCTCAAGTTCTCCATTTTGACACATAATAGCTACTTTTTGAGCTGTAGATCCACTTCCTGATATCAAAAATGCCGTATTTAATTCTTTCATAATAGTTTTAAGTTTTTTCAAAACGATCTTTTGTCATTTTCAAATCAGTAATAGCCGCTAACGGTATTTTACCAGAAACACAATGGAAACACCCTCCAGATTTTTTTATTGATATTCTGCCAGGTATTTGTCGGATAATCGAAATATAATCGTCGAGCGTTTGAAAATGGACATGTATTTTTTTTAACAATTGTTTATTTCCTCCAACCAACCATTTTGCTAACCTTTTTTCAAATGGAGATTCCCCTTTTTGACTCATTAGTTGGTTATAAATTAAATCCATAGGGTTATGAAAATCTATCCCCCAAAAACAAGGGTGAGTGATTGGCGGTACTCCTAGTAACAGTTCGATTCGTTTTGCCCCATGATCAAACAAATTTAAGATAAAACCTGACGATGTTGAACCTCGCACTATCGAATCATCAACTACGATTAATCTTTTATTATTTATAAGCCCTCGTATAAATCGATATTTTTTAAAAACTGATTCTTTTCTTTCATTAGGAGAACCCGGTTTTATAAAACCTCTTCCAGCGTGTCGATTTATATGAATTACATCCATTAAGGGAATTTTTGATTCAAGAGCCACTCCTTCGGCATAAGACCTGCCTGAACTAGGGACAGGAGTTATCAAATCACCCTTTGGTTTATTTTTTTTATACAATTGACGCCCTAGCAAAACACGAAGTTCATGATTTGTTCGTTTTGTTTTAATACTTAAATCTAATGACGCTGCATCAGCAAAATATGATTGTTCAAACGAACAGACTGATTGGGGCACATGATTAGTCCGTGGATCTGTCCAGATTACTTTATACCCCTTGGGGTGAATACGTATCAGCGCTCCTCGAGGAATTTCCACTAAATCAATAGCATGCATATCATGAAGACCAATTGATTCTGATCCAACTACATATCCTTTAATTCCATTGTCTAATTTTCCCCCAACAAGAGGGCGAAAACCCCACGGATCTCTGGCTGCAAAAAGTCCTTTTGGAGTTACAAACAAAAACACATACGCTCCGTTTAACTGAGATAGTACTTTAATTATTTTTTTTGTAATTATTCCTTTTTCGTTAACTATTTGTTTACCGATACCATATGTATCACTTGTTGGTTCATTTATATCAGGTTGTTTATCCCAACAAACATTTCCATTATGGGCAATTGCAAATCGACCATTGTTAAAAACAAATGGTTGTACATTTTTAGCATTCGGCTGACCTGATGTTGAATATCGAGTATGACCAATTTCAATCGTTGTAGGTGATAATCCCAAAAGGAAACCATCAGATAAAGCCGATTGTCGCAACCCCAATCCTTTTTTAATATTTATAATCTTTTTTTTATTTACCCACGCTATCCCTGCAGCTTCCTCACCTCTATGATTCAAGGCATCAAGTCCGCTCCCAATTAAATTATGAATTTTTTTATTTGGAGCCGCCAATACTATTCCAACAAGTGAACATTCGTGACCAATTTTTTGTTTGGTCAATTTCATTACATTAAAACATACTTTCAAAAAAATAAAAACACCCTTAAACTATAGTGTGTTAGTTGGTGGTTGTCAAACAGTATTTTAAAACCATAATCGATACTAAATTTTATTTACTTATAATATCTTTTAATCACCTTTAATACCCAGTATCCTAAATATAACAAGAGAATAATCTGAACAATTATCGCTATTGTAAAAAACATTCCTACCTCGTCAATTATCAATCCGTATCTATAATAATCCCAAGCAATTCTAGCCATAAAATAGGCAATTAATGGCATCAAAAAAATCATTCCTATCAAAAATATTTGTGATTTATCTCTTTCTTTAATAAGTATCCGTAAAGTTACAAACGGTTCTGTAATCAAGTGATACAAATTACAAAGTAATTTCCAAATTTGCCGGACAGCTATCAAAATTGTTAGTTTAAAAATATTTTTAATTCTTTTTTTCATCATAAACCCAAGCTTCTTTAAATTGTTTTTTTGCTCTAATAAGTCGAGACTCTACTGCCTTGACTGTTAGTTTTGTCTCTTTGGCAATTTCGGCTATTTTTTTACCTTCTATATAC
>CAYXLS010000006.1:0-19732 GCA_964464785.1 uncultured Gammaproteobacteria bacterium
ACATTTCTTTTTAAAAAGTAAAATATGTAGTAAATAAAATGATTAAAAAGACACCCCAAGAAGTATTAAAAAATTTAACTGATTTGATTAGTAAAAAGAAACCCAAAGGGCTGACGATAACAATGGTTAAAAAAATGGTTGAAGATGAAGATGGCGATCCAAAAATTTCAATTAATAACTATATAATGAAAATAATGAAAGATTTTCAAAACGAAAAATCAATTGATGAATTAAACAAGATAACAATGGTATTTATGGATTTTTGGAATTATTGGCCACATAAATAATTAGGAAACATTTCACCATCAAGCTTGATGGTGAAAGAAATTAAAAAACAAAAAAAATCTAAACAGAAAACAGAAGGAACAAAAATACGAGTTGGTGATTCAGAAATGTCGCTGGAAGAATATGATTTTATGATAAAAATGATGGAAGAGAGACAAAAACCGTTTAAAAAATGGCTTGAAAAAGAATTTAAACCAAATTATTTTAATTACCTGAAAAGTAAATATTCTAAAAGAGTTTGTGAAACAAGAAGAGATGTCTGTGAATTATTTTTTGATAGATGCTTGTATATAGGTTTTATTGATTTAGAAATGATAAGACCAGAATATGCTATGTTTGAGTTTCCTTATTGGTGGCAAACTCATGTAATGTGGGGTAATTTATCAGAGATCAGAATTAGTGGTTATATTAAAGATATGTTTGGGTTTATTTCTGATAAATATGGAAGAGAAGTGGAAGGTCTTTTTGAAATTCGAAAAAAAATGGTTTGATTTAAATTATTTCAGTAGCCAATCTATGACGTTAATTTTTTGAATACCGTTATAAGTACTATTATCAAAGTCAGTCGAAATAATAAATTTTAGATAATTATCTTTGATTTTTTGAAGTGGTTCTAGTTCTCGCTGTAAAGTTTTTTCATCTTTGGTTGAAAGAGCAACTTGATAATACTCTCGATTACCGGAATTATTTTGGACCATAAAATCGACCTCTTTTTCATCAGTTTTACCAACTAGAATATGTCCATTATTACGACGACGAAGTTCCAAAAATATTAAATTTTCTAATTTGTGTCCCATATCTATATCAGTTTTTTGTCCAAGTAAAGCTTGTCGAAAACCCAAATCAACCGCATAATATTTGTTTTGCGTTTTAAGTAAACTTTTTCCTTTGATATCATAACGATCAACCTTATAAAACAAAAATGAAGCCGTTAAGTACTCAAGGTAATTGTCAACAGTTTTGTGTGATATGTTTCCTTTGTGATTTTTATTACTATTGTTGTTTAAACTGTCAGTAATACTTTTGGCGGTGGTTAAATTACCGACATTGTCAAAAACAAATTTAACAACGCGCTGAAAATTAGTTGTGTGTCGAATTTCGAAACGATTTTGAATGTCTTTATGAACAATTGTTTCATAAACATCGTGAAGATAGTCATCAATAAGATTGGTTTTTAATTCCAATGTTTCCGGCATGGCACTTCCAACTAAAAATTTATCAAATAAACGGTCTTTGTTTTCTTGAGGATAAGCCTGAATATATTCTTTAAAAGATAGTGGGAGGACGTTAGTGGTAATGTAACGTCCGGAAAGTAAGGTTGCTAGTTCCCCAGAAAGCAAAAAAGCATTACTGCCAGTGACGTAAATATCTGTGTTAGGTTTTACGAATAAGCTGTCAATCACACGTTCAAATTGATCAACCATTTGAACTTCATCAAGGATGATGTAGTTCATTTTATTACTTACCATTTTAGACTCGATTTCGTCGTGTAGTTTTGTCCAATTTATTAAATCAAGGTTTTTTCTTTCTTCAAAGTTGATTGAAATTATTTGATTTGTTTTAACTCCATTATTTAATAATTCTTGACGAAAAAGTTGTAATAAAACAGATTTTCCGGAACGACGAACGCCTGTAATAACCTTGATAAGATTTTTATCTTTAAGTTGCAAGAGTCGTTTAAGATATGTTTGCCGTTTGATTATCATAATAATTAGATACTACCAAAAGTCTTTAAAAATAACAAGTTTTGGTAATAGATATAATAATCTACTGTGAATAGCCCGTAAGGAGTCTTTTTGTTAATAAATTATTAATAGTCCTTTTTTCTGTTTTGGGAAGTAAATTATTAATTAAGTCGGTGTTATTAAGAATAAGACCAACCTTTTTTAATTTTTTGAAGGTATTGAAAAGATTAGAAAGGATTTTGTTTTATCTAAGTGTAAGTTCAATAACAACTTGTATATAGTATAATTACGCATGAAAGAGATTTGTTGGAATGTTTTTGGAGGAAAAAGAACTGATGAAGTATTAGGTTTTATTGGAGAAAATCAATCCTGTGATGTTTTTTGTTTTCAAGAAGTTTTTGATGATGGAATATGTACACGATCAGTACTTAAAGGTGCAAATATGGGTCTGTACAAAGATATGCAAAAGAAATTACAAAACCATAGCGGTTTTTTTGTTACTCATCAAGATAATGAAGAAGGATTGGCTATATTTGTGAACAAACAATTTGAAACAATTAATCAAGGAGATATTTTTGTACATAAATATAGAAATGCGATGGTTCATAATAATGGTGCTGAATTGGGGAGAAATTTGCAATATTCTGAAGTTATTATAAATAATAAACAATATTTATTTTTAAATTTTCATGGACTTTGGGATGAAGTGGGCAAAATTGATACACCTGAAAGAATTATACAATCACAAAATATTATAAAATTTTTGGAAAATTATAGAGATGTTGGAATTATATTATCTGGTGATTTTAATTTATCTCCAGATACTCAAAGTATAAAAATATTGGAAGAGTGGGGTTTGATAAATTTAAACACTAGATTTGGAATAACTTGTACTAGGCCAAGTTATTATGATGGTTTAGTAAAATGCGTTGACTATATATTTGTAAACGACAAAATCAAAGTAACCAGTCTTAGTACTATACAAAATGAAGCTTCTGATCATCTGCCTTTATTGTTGGAGTTTGAATAATCTATTTTAATTAAGTTTAAATCGTATTTGTGGTAAATTAATTTGTGAAAAGAAAAATATGGTTAGGAATAATTCTGGGGTTGATAATATTTTTATTTTTGGCGATAAGATTTAGTCGAACCAAGAGAACTGATTTAACTTTTAAAAACAATAATAATGGTTTGGTCGAATTAGTAAGAGTAATTGATGGTGACACGATTGAAGTGAAAATCGAAGAAAAAATTGAATCAGTAAGGTTAATCGGAATTGATGCACCAGAAATGGATGAAGAGTCAAAAGAAGAAGCGATTGAATCGAAACAATATCTGGAAAACTTATTAAAAAATCAAAAAGTATTTTTGGAAAAAGATGAAACACAGGATGATAGAGACGTGTATAACCGATTATTACGATACATTTATCTGGAAGATATGACTTTGGTAAACAAAAAGATGATTGAAGCTGATATGGCTAATGAATACACTTTTATATACCCTTACAGATATCAAATGGAATTTAAAGAAGCAACGAAATAATTTCAAGGAAAATTAAAAGGAAAATGGAAATGGGGTGGAGGTCTCAAAAATCGCAACACGTGTTGCTACCGTCAATCCTCTATACATACCCCTGTGATAAATAATATTTAAAATGATGTTAATGAAAAAAATTTTAAAAAATTATCATCAATTGGGTTACTAAGAAAATTAATGTTATTATTTTATATCTATTATGAATAAAAAAACCAAAATTATAGCCACAATCGGGCCTGTATCTGAATCCGAAGAGGTTTTGACTAGATTAATTGAAAATGGGGTAAATATTTTTAGGTTTAATTTAAAACATAATGTGTTCGATTGGCACAAAACAGTGATTAAACGAGTGAAGGAAATTGCTCAAAAAATAGGAGTTGAAGTGGGAATATTGGTTGATTTTCAAGGACCAGAAATAAGAATTGAAACCAATAATGAAGAAGATATTCCTATTGAAGAAGGAGAGTCCTTATTTATTGGTCATAAATTTGTAGAAAACCAAAAAATAATAAAAATTAATCCTAGCGTTGCAATAAAAAAAATTAAAATAGGTGATGTTGTTTATTTAAATAATGGTGATTTGGAACTAAAAGTAATTAAAAAAAATAATAAAATAATAGAATTAAAATCTGAAGGTAAGTCGATAATTAAAAATAAAAAAAACATGAATTTGATTTCTAAAGATTTTAATTTACCAATTTTGTCCAGTCGAGACATGGAATCACTGGCTAGACTTGACCAAATCAATCCTGATTACATTGCTTTATCTTTTGTACGAACTAAAAAAGATATTGAAATACTAAAATCGTTACTAAGTAAAATTAATAACAAAATACAAGTTGTTGCAAAAATTGAAAACTTGACTGCAATTGAAAATATTGAAGAAATTATTGAAGTTTCAGACGGAATTATGATTGCCAGAGGAGATTTAGGGATTGAGATTCCAATTAAAGAATTAGCATTTTGGCAGAAAAAAATAATCGATTTGTGTCGTAAAGAAAGCAAACCAGTGATAGTGGCCACTCAAATGTTGGGATCGATGGTGGAAAATTTACAACCGACTAGGGCTGAGGCAACTGATGTTTCAAACGCTGTCTTTGACGGAACCGATGTATTAATGTTGTCTGAAGAAACCTCAATTGGAAAACACCCTGTAAAAGTTGTAAAAGAAATGAGTGAAATTGCGGCCTTTAGTGAAAACGCAAAAGAAATTAGAAATATTTCAATCCAGACTGAAACTCCAACTGAGGTTTTGGTAGATGCTGCAGTAAAAATTATTTTGAACAATAAAAACCTAAAAATCAGGGCAGTAGTAATTTTTACTGAATCAGGAAAAACAGCTAAAATATTTTCTCGGTATAGGTTAAATTTACCAATTATTGCTATGACCGACAGACAAGTAACTGTTAAAAGTTTAATAATGAGTTACGGAGTAGAGTCGTACTACAAAAAATTTAACGAAACAAATTTTCGAATGCCAAAGAATTTAGTAAAAAACATATCGAGTATTGTATCTATAAATTCTGGCGACACTTTAGTAGTAATCCATGGAAATAATTGGATGGAAAGTGGAGCAACAAGCGATATTAGCCTTGTGACTGTTTAGTTCTTTCTTTTTGCGCCATAACATTACTAACATTGAGTAAACTATCGAAGGTACCAGCATCTTCCCAAAGAGTGTCAAAAATATTAACTTGAAGCTCCCCTTTTTCTAGATAAGCCCGATTGATATCAGTTATTTCAATTTCTCCCCGGTCTGATGGTTTAAGATTTTTGGCAATTTCAATTACACGATTGTCATAACTATAAAGTCCAACGACGGCATAATTACTTTTTGGAAAATCAGGTTTTTCTTCAATTGATATGGCTTTCATGTCTTTATCGAACTCAACTACGCCAAAACGCTTGGGATCGTCTACTTGTTTGGCAAAAACCATTCCTCCGGATTTAAAATTTTGAATTTCTTTGGAAAAATTTTGGTCAAAAATATTATCACCTAAAATCATGGTTACATTGTCATTGTCGATAAAATCGGCACCAATTATAAAAGCATCAGCAAGCCCTTTGGGTTCTTTTTGAACAGCATAATTAAAATGAGCACCAAATTCATGACCATCACCTAATAAATTTAGAAAATGTCCAGAATAATCAGGGGCAATTATAATTAAAATTTCGGTGATACCAGATTTGATTAAAGTTTCAATTGGGTAATAAATCATCGGTTTGTTGTAAACCGGGAGAAGTTGTTTTGAAGTAATGGTAGTAAGAGGTCGAAGACGTGTGGCTCGGCCACCAGCAAGGATAATACCTTTCATAAATTTTAAATTTTAATTTCTAATGATTAATAATAAATATTTAGATATAGATAGTTATATTTTACTATAATTATTGTTTTTTGTTTTTCCAAATTACTCGGTTATAGATAATCCAATTAAGAGGGATAGTTAAGCCAAAAATGGCGATAACTTGATAAAGGAAGAGCCGATCTCCAAATAAGGCGGTAAGTAGAGCAATAACTAATGATGGAATAATAATACCGCTAAATACTGATGAAATATTGAAAGTGAAAAATTTAAAGAATAATTTCTTTTTGTCGGTAATTTTTTCTTTAGAAAAAGTCCAGAGATTGTTAAAAATAAAATTTGAAATAATAGAAATTTCGGCAGCAAGTGCATTACTAATTCCATTTAATAAACTTAAATTAGATTTGTCAGTTATTAAGGCTGATTTGAATAATTTGGCGCCGAGAATATTGATTACAAACCCGACTCCCCCAACTGTACCAAATTTGAGAAATTTTTGGGTAAATTCATCATGCCAACGAAGCAGAAAAGCAACCCTAAAAATATCCATGGCTGTTTTGGATTCAATTTTTGATTCACCGGCGTTTCGGACATGGAATTGTAGGGGTATCTCTTTAAAATTGGCTCCCATTTTGAGCGTTTCAAAAAGAAGCTGGAGTTTGTATCCAAAACTTTTAGTAAGTAAACGATTACCCTTCCAATCTAAATCCATCTTATCAATGAAACCTTTAACCCGAGTAACCTTTAGACCAGTGGTCGGATCGGTTATTTTGAAAAAATTTTTGAAAGGGAAAAACATTATAAAACGGGCAATAAAACCTCCGACTTCACTAAAAAAGACTCGTTTGAAACCCCAACCTTTTGGATTGGAACCACCTTTAATTTTACGAGATCCAATAACATAGTCATAACCATCTTCCATAGCTTTTAACATAACTGGGATAGTTTCTGGAGGGTGTTGAAAGTCGCCATCAAACTCAAAAACAAAATCGGCATGTAGTTTTTCTATTGCATACTTAAAACCTTTGAGATACGCAGCCCCAATCCCATCCTTACTGGTTTCGGTATAAAGAAAAGTGTTGCTATATTTTTGGGATAAATTTTGGACAATTTTACCGGTACCATCTGGAGAGTTTCCATCAACGACCAAAATATTCATTTGCCAATTTTGAGTAAGATTATTTTTTTTATTTTTTATATTAATAAAAGTTTTAGTGTTAAGAAATTCAATCATGTGGCCAATATTGTCAGCTTCGTTGTAAGTAGGGATAATAATGACAGCAACATTTTTACTTTTCATAGTACGCTAAGTATATCTTATGTTTATAAAATGTTAAAATAAGACATGACGACAAAAGAAAGTATGAACGTAGGTACCAGAGATTTTGATAGTGATATCCGTTGGATAATTAATGATATGAGTATAAAAAGAAACATATTTAGAGACATGAATACTAATGAAATTCACCAGAAATTATTTTCTGATAATCCACAAAAACTGGGTGAATATTTAGAATTTATGGAAGAATATAAAGTTTCAGAAAATAGGTTAACTCCGGATTTAGCCCTAAAAATAGCTGATATTGTTTATTACACAAGCCAACCAAATTGTTCTGAACAAGACAGAATTTTGGCAACTAAATTAGAAAAAATGATAGGAATTGATCATAAATTAGCTCAACAATTTTGTATTTTGAAATATTTTCATAGAGCTTATGAACAACAAGAGGGTGATGATTATAAAAAGATTGAGAGAGAATTAATGGTTAATTTTTTAAATAACAGAAATTTGAGGAATTTAGAATAATGAAAATAGAGGTACTAACACTTTTTCCAAAAATGTTTGAGTCCCCTTTTGGGGAAAGTATTATTCAAAGAGCGTTAAAAAATAAAATTGTTGAATTAAATATCCATAATTTAAGAGATTGGGCAATTGATAGTTATGGCACTGTTGATGATAGACCTTTTGGTGGTGGAGTGGGAATGCTGATTAGGGCGGATGTGGTATATGAAGCATTAAAAGAAATTTCTAATGTTGAATTTCAAATATTTAAAAAAAACAAAGAAAAAAAACATAAAAAAAATAAAAAAAGAATAATTTTGCTATCGGCGAGAGGAAAAAGATTTGATCAAGAAAAAGCAGAACAATTAGCGAAATTAGATAGTATGATATTGATCTCTGGACATTATGAAGGGTTTGATCAAAGAATTAGTGATTTTATGATCGACGAGGAAATTTCGATTGGGGACTATGTGCTAACAGGTGGAGAGTTACCGGCGATGGTGGTGATAGATAGTGTTGTTAGGCTGCTGCCAGGGGTATTGGGAAAAGACAAATCAAGTGAAACCGAAAGCTTTGGAAAAGAAGAGATTGACGGACAGGTGATTAGAACAATAGAATACCCACAATATACGAGACCACAAGAGTTTATGGGTTTAAAAGTACCTGAAGTATTGTTAAGCGGTAATCCTAAAAAAATAAAAGAGTGGCAAATAAAACAAATAAAGAAATCTTTAAAATAAAGAAACGCTTAGTAATACAATTCCTAAAAGCGCCATAACTAAATATTCAACTACAATAGAAACGCTCAAATCCCCTCTTCGATAGTGATGAATGATACTCCAAAAAAAGTAGCAAGCAGCCATGAAATAGACAACTAATCTTTGGGCATGGGGGCTAATATCAGCGAAAAAATAAAGTAATAATCCTAATAAAAATATTGAAGCTAAAGTGATATATTCAACTGGTTTTTGTTTTATTTCTTTTGGAACTAACATATTAAAAAATTGCTCCTTGTCGCTGATAGAGCATAAAAATTAGAATGATTAATAAAAATCCGATATGACTAATATTTGAGCCAGTAAGACGATTAACCCCATTTTTTAGAGTAAAATAACCATCGATAAATAAAACTACAATTATCAAACCGAATATAATGGCACCAACAATTTTATTGATAGTTAATGGATTAATATAATTTGATTTTTGTTTTGAAAGAATTTTAGTATTTACTGGTGTAACAGGATTTTTATTGGTTATTACATCGCTGACAATTTCTGGGTTAATATTTGGATTTACAACTGGTTCAGATTGTTGCGGTTTGGGTTGATTGTTGGCAATACTAGCAATTGGAGCCCCAAAATGTTGAACAACAAGAGTAGTTTTAATACCACCCAAGGTACCATTTACTACACCTATTCCAATTTCTTGATATTTTGAATTAATAATATTTGCTTTATGGGTGGGAGAATTCATCCAACCATTCATAAGTGATTCTGTATCGTAAAAATCTCTGGCTAAATTTTCACCAGCAACAGAATAGTTATAACCAACTTCTTTAAAGAAATCCCAAGGGGTGGTACCAGAAGGTGAGTTGTGGGCCCAATAATTGTTGGCAAACATATCTTTTGCTTTATTGGTGGCAGATTTTGATAATATTGAATTATATTTAAAAACAGGTAATCCATTTTTTTGTCTTTGGATATTGGTTTGAGTTAATACTTTCTCGGCAGTAATTTCAGAAGAATAACCTAAAACACCTGGTTTTACAGTCCCAATAAATTTAACAACAGACTGATTTAATAAATAAAAACAAACCAAGATTAATAAAAATCCATTCTTTAAAATCTGAGCTCGATAGTTATTTTTTTCCTGTGGGATAAAATAATAAGATAAATTGTGTTTCACAATAATAAGTATAAATTATTTAATATTTTTTTGAATAACAAAATTATTAAAAAATCTAATTTTTAATAATATGTTTAGTATAATCAAGCCTAAAAACAAGCCTGATATATCAAAAAAAACATCTCTATAGGTAGCCATACGGCCTACAGTAAACGTTTGATGAATTTCATCGCTGCAAGCATACAAAATGCCGATGAACAATGAGTAATTATATTTATTAATTGCAAAAAACAATAATATTACTAGAACGGAATATTCAATAATATGAGAAGATTTTAAAATAAAAAAACGCCACCAATATGAATTTCCTCCAATACCAGTTGTTTGAAGAGAGGAAAGATAAAAGATTAAGCCCATCCAAATAATTGAGGGTAAATATCTGATTATTTTTTTCATTTTTTCTTAAATTTATCGATTACTAATGGAGACACAAGTAAGGAACCTCCACTAACAATAAATATCAAAGGTAAATAATTTTTTTTGGCGGTAGTAGTCTCACCTAATACTAAATTACTAGAAATTGGAGCTATAGAGACAGTTGGTGTTAAATAATAACCAATTTCTTCTGTTGGAGTAAAAACAGCCGAGGCGGTGGCAGATTCGTCAAGTTTATATAAATTTCTGTCGGTGGGGATAGCTGTTGGGGTAAGTAAATTAGTGGATGTGGAAATAATGGTTGGAGTCGCGGTTGGTGTTGGGGTAGATGCTTGATAGCAAGAAGAGGCATTTGGGCTGTTTTTAGTTATCTCTGATTGGCACCAACTATTGCTGATATAAGACCAGGATTTTTCTAATGTTAATTTGTTGTTGGGATATTCATATTGGCCAATGATTTGATTGTTATGATTAATCAAAACTATTTTGTCAGTATCATTGTTTAAGAAACTAGAAAACTCAAAAATACCAAAGCTCTTGGACATTATTTTTAAATCTGGAATTGTTTTAGTGGTTGAAGAATTGTCTTTTATTTTCCAGTTTTTTAGTTCAACTGGTTTATCATTATTATTGTATATTTCTATCCATTCAATAGAAGGATAAGGCATGAATTCGGTTAGACTGATACCTGAGTCTGGATTAATGATGGTTGTATCTGGAATTGGACTGGGGGAAGTAATAGGTGTTGCAGTTGGTACAAAAGTAGGGGTAGAGGTAGGGGTAGAAATTGGAGTAGAAGTCGGAGGAATTGATGTTGGGGTAAAAACACAAGTATTTGTACTTTCTGGTTTTGGTTTATTTGTCCCCGTGGCATATGATAATTCATCAATTATTTCTCGGTTTGAATTATATAGATAGATAGTGTCGCCACCTGTATTATTAAGCCAAGTGCTACTATTTTCAACAATTAACGAAGAATTTGGTGACAAGCAAAGATTTAAGTAAGTAGAATGATTACTAGTATCTTCTATTGACCAATTACTTAGAATAATTTCTGAACTTGTATTGTTGGTCAATTGTATCCATTCTGGTTCTGAATTAGAAGAAAAATCTGTAATTTGAATGGCTGGAGATGCAGATACTGGTTGGGTGAATACTAAAAAAAATAAAATAAATATAATAACCACAAATTATTGTAATAGATATTTATGACAATTTGTTGATAGCGATTTGGAGTTTTTCTAAAGTATTTTCTTTTCCCAAAGCAGGCAAACAATCTACTACTGGAGGGGTAAAAACAGAACCGCAAATTGCCACTCGAAAAATCATAAAAAACTCACCTACGTTCCAATTGTTTGTTGAAATTAAGTCCATCAAAGAACTTTGCAGGTTTGTAAAATCAAAATTTTTTTGTGAAAACAATAAGTCTTTAGTTTTAATTAAAATATCTAGGGCAATTTTTGAGTCTGTTCCCTTTTTCAATAAGAGATTTTTGTCGTAATCAATATTTTCAAATAAAAATTTAGTTTGGATGGATAAATCAGATAATTTTACTATTCGTTCTTTCAAGACTGGAACCAAGATTTTTATTTGTTCATCCGTAGCTTGTGGAATAAATTTTTTGAAAAGTTGAAATAATTCTTCGTCGGTTTTAAGGCGTAAATAATAACCATTTAGATAATTTAATTTTTTACGATCGAAAATTGGTGATTTTTTGTGTAGATGATCAAGACTAAACTTTTTAACAAATTCTTCAAGAGAAAAGATTTCTTGATTGTTACCAGGGTTCCAGCCTAATAACATTAAAAAATTTAACATTGCCTCGGGAAGATAACCATCTTCTAAAAAAGATCGAGCCGAAGTGGCTCCGTGTCGTTTGCTTAGTTTTCCTTTGCCATCTGGATTTAAAAGTACTGTAAGATGGGCAAATATTGGCATTTTCCAACCTAAATACTGATAAAGTAAAATTTGTTTTGGTGTTGAGGTAATCCATTCTTCACCTCTAAATATATGGGTTATATTCATAAGGTGATCGTCGACTACTACGGCAAAGTGATAAGTTGGAATTCCATTTGACTTGATTAATATCTGATCATCAATATCGTTGGTATTAAACTTTATTTTTCCACGAACTAAATCTTCAAAAATAATTGTTTTATTTGAAGGTACTACCATTCGAATGGTATATGGAACATTATTATCAAGATTTTTTTTGACTTCTACTGGCGATAAATTGAAACAATGTCTATCGTACCTAGAAATTTGATTATTTGCTTTTTGGGTTTCTCTCATTTTTAAAAGCCTATCTTCAGTACAAAAACAATAATAAGCCAAACCTTTGTCTAATAACTGTTTAATATATTTTTGGTAAATCTCCAGACGTTGAGTTTGAATATAGGGACCATAAGGACCTCCAATATCAGGACCTTCGTCCCAATTTAAACCATAATCCTTGATTACTTGATAAATTCTATTTTCAGCACCTTCAACATATCTTTTTCTATCAGTATCTTCAATTCGCAAGACAAATTGACCATGATATTTTTTGGCTAAGGCGTAATCATAAAGACAGGTTCGCAAATGTCCTATATGGTACTCACCAGTAGGGCTAGGAGCGATTCGAGTTCGAACTACACTATCGTCAATCATGATTATTATTTTACCATTTTAGTGTAAAATAATTTATGTCTTTAACTCAAACAGCTTATACGAGTAGAAGAATTATTAAATTTGGTGGGATTAGTTTGATTGGCATTGTTTTATTGTGGAACATAACTGTCTTTTTAGCCAAAGTATATAAAAATAGTCACCCAGAGTATGTACCACCAACAATAGGTTATGGGATATTACCAAAAATTACGTTTATAGAAAAAAAATATGAACAAAAAAATTTTATTTTTGAGCTACCCAATGATGAAATCCCCAAATTTGAAGACCAATCGCGAGTTTATGTAATTTATAGGCCAAATACGACTTTTTTATCATTGGAGGAAGATAAAAAAACAGCCGCTGGTTTTGGGTTTACAAGTCAACCAATTGAAGCCGAAGGAAAGCCTGGATTATATATGTTTTTAGATAATACTTTGAATAAAACATTGACTGTTAATGTCTTATCGGGTGATTTTGAATTGAAATATCCATATTTATCAGACCAATTATTATTAACTGTTGAAAATTTACCAACCAAAAATCAAGCAATAGAAATTGCTGGAGATTTTTTGAGTAGAGGTAATAAACTTACTGAAAGTTTAATTAACGGAGAAAAGAAAGTGAGTTATTGGAAAATACAAGATGGAATAATTAAAGCAGTAAAAACTCCAGAAGAGGCTAATGCAGTTAGAGTTGATATATTTCGAGATAAAATTAATAATCTTAAAGTACTATCTTCTAATTTTGATAGAGCTACGGTTTCGGTTTTAATTTCAGCGTCAAAATCTGAAGGAAGAAAAATTATTGAATTTAATTTTAAAGATATTGTCTTTAATAAGGAATCATACGAAACTTATCCAATAAAAACTACCACAGAGGCAATAGAAAGTATTAAATCGGGAAATTTTTGGACAGCCATTGATGTTCAAAGTACAGATGTGGTAATTAGAAAAATTTATTTGGCTTATTTTGAACCACATATTTTAATAAATTCAAATTTCTTGCAACCAATTTATGTTTTTGAGGGTGATGATGGATTTGTGGCATATGTTCCGGCTATTAAAAGTGAATATTTTAAATAAAAAAACTAGTTCCAAGTAACGTTTGTTTTTAACCAATCAACGAGTATTAAGGTATCTTGAAAACGATTATCGCTTTGAGAAACTACACTAATTACTTGGTGTCCGCTAATATCTATCAGACCGATGAAACAACCCCTGGCTTCTGGAGTCCAACCGGTTTTTAATCCTTTTATTTCTGGGACAACTCCTAGTAATTCATTAGTTGAAATTAATGGATGGTAAATTCGGCCATTTACATCACTTACAGTCAACTTTTTCGTTTTGGCAAAATCAGATACAATTGAGTTTTTTATTGACAATCGACCAAGTTGAGATAAATCGTAAACTGTTGAATAGTGATTGTCATTGTGAATACCGTCAACGTTGGTAAAGTGAGTATTTTTTAGATTGTATTTCGTCATCAATAAGTTCATTTGATCGATAAAACCAGAAATTCCTGATTGATAGTGATTGGCTAAAGAAAAAGCTGAATCATTGGCTGAATATACCAATAAAGCAGCGACCAGAGACTTGGCAGTTATTTTTTCGTTAAGTTGAAGATTCATCACTTTACCGATGTTATATTTTTGATTGATAGTAACAATTTCGTCTAAAGGATAAAGATTTAGGGCGGTAAGTGCGGTAGCTAGTTTTGTGGTTGAGGCTGGAAATATTTTTTGGTCAATATTGTGAGACAATAATATTTTATTAGTGTCAACATCAACTAAAATATAATTTTGCGCAGATAGTGAAGGTTTAGGGGTTAATTTAATAATAGGAGTAGCAGGTTTTTTTATTTCTAATAATTTATAGTTTTTAACTATAAAATTATTCTTTGAATAAATAGACCAAAAAGAGTAAGTTGGTAGCCAATAAAGATTTAAAATTAAAAGTAATAAAATAATCAAAAAATCAATCGGATTATTTTTTAGAATTTTTTGAAACTGAAGCATCTGTTTTAATCTTAATAATCTTTTTCCCAAAAACTGCAAGTCGATTGTCGATACGTTCCATATCACGAGGGAACAGACTGGCTTGACGAACATTTTCTAAATTTAAAATATTTTGAGTAATCCGCTCAAGCCCAATACAAAATCCACCTTCTGGGGGCATTCCGTATTTAAAAGACTGACCATAGGGCAGTTCAAAATCAGCCGGATTTTGACCACGAGAAATTATTTTTTCTTGAAGCTGTTGGTAATCATGGATACGCTGACCTCCACTTATCCATTCAACTCCGCAACCAATTAAATCCATAGTTAAGGTTTCATTGGGGTTTTGGGGATCGGCGTATGAATACCAAGCTCTTTTTTTGGTGTAAAAATGAGTTATAAAAACCAAATCACTTCCGTATTCTTCTAAAGCCCAGCGACAGATTTCTCTCTCACCTTCTGGATCCATATCAAGCTCATTTCGGACATCGCGTCCAGTTCTTTTATAAATAAGTTTTAGGGCATCTTTGAGTTTGATTACTGGCGTATTTTTGACAGTTTTAGGAATAGTAACTCCATATTCGTCAAGAATATCTTGATGTTTTTGAGAAACAGCTTTAAAAATTGCTTTGACTACATTGTCGGCCATTTTTATTAAATCAAGCCAACTATCAATAAAACCCATCTCGACATCTAAGCCGACATATTCTGTCAAATGTCTGGTGGTAACCGATGGTTCGGCTCGGTAGGCATGAGCAACAGTAAATACTCTTTCAAAAATAGAAGTTAATACTTGTTTATATAGTTGAGGGCTTTGAGCTAAATAAGCTTGATAATCAAAATATTTAACAGGGAAGACTTCTGAACCACCCTCTGTGGAGCCAGCAACTATAGTAGGGGTAAAAATTTCTACAAAACCAAGATTATTCAAATATTTTCTAAATTCCTGAACTATAGTGGCTTGAACTCTAAAAACGTCTTGTATTTTTTTATTACGTAAAGAAAGGGCTCGATTGTCGAGAGCCACTGGTAAGGAAATATTTATCTCAGGTTGATGGAGATCGAATGGAAGTTCGACTGATTTAGATAATACCGTAATTTTTTCTACTTCGATTTCAATTTTACCAGTAATTAGTTTATCGTTAAAATATTTTTTATTACGAGTACGGATTGTTCCGTTAATTTCTACGACAAACTCATTTTTTAATAAACCAACATCCTTGCCACCGACAATCTGAATTAGGCCAGAACGATCACGAATATCGGCAAAAGCTAGTTTTCCATAACTTCGGACACTATTAACCCAGCCTTTAATAATGACTTTTTTACCAACAAGGGTGATACATTCACTATTTAATACTCTTTTCATAGAGATAGTATATCATTGACAATAAGTTGGGGAGAAATATTTCCATTCCATAAATTAAGATTTAGTTTGGCGGTGAAACTGATAGAATCACCAACTTTAAATTTTTTACCAATATCCCCTTTTTTGAAAGCGATAGAATCCATAATAATATTTTCATTTTTTGGAGTAAAAGGGTCATCAACTTTTAATTTTAGATGATCTCCATCTGAACCAAGTAAACGTTTTTCAACTATTCTTACTTGTTTAAACAAAAATACTGGTTCTGGGTTCCCAACCCCAAATGGTTCAATTTTTTTTACTAAACGACAATTGTCAATAGTAACGGCTTCTAATTTCATTTCGGCATCAATAAATTTTTGAGGTTTAAGATGACATCCTGACAATTTCTTATTAATAAATTTTGTTATTTTTTTCTTAATTATAGGGATGTTTTCGGTTTTTATACTAAATCCGGCGGCAAGTGCATGTCCTCCAAGATCTATAAAAAGATTGGAAAATTTTCGAAGTGACTCGATAATATTTAATTCTTTAATTGAACGGCAGGAACCTTTGGAAATTTCTTTTCCTATGCTTATGACAATTGACGGAAGATAATATTTTTCAGTAAACCGACTAGCAACTAAACCAATAATTCCTGGATGAAAAGAATTATCTGATAAAAAAATTACTTTATTGTTATTTTCTTTTATCTGTTTTTGAGCAATGTCGATACTGTCTTGCTGGAGCGACTGTCGATCTTTATTGAAAGTATTTAAAATGTTGGCATATTTAGACGCTAAATTTTTTGAGGTGCTACAAAGTAACCGAAGAGCATCGGTTGGATTTGACAAACGACCGACTGCATTTAACCGTGGGCCAACAACATAACCAAGCTCATAGGTGGAAATTTTTTCTTGTTTGATACCGCTAATTTCAATCAATTTTTTGATTCCAAAATTGGGATTATTTTGAAGAGATTTTAGCCCATGATAAACAATATTACGATTAATCGTATTTAAGGGGAGACAATCAGCCACTGTACCTAACGTAGCTAAACCCAAATCAGCCTTTAAATCAATTTCACGGGCTAGTAGCCAAGCAATAACGGAACCAGAAATAATTGTGGAGTGGACACTGACTATCGATTTTGGTAAGGAGTTGTTGGCTACATGGTGATCAGTAACAATAATCTCAACACCAGAATCTAAAATTTTTTGTAGTTCGCCACTGGCCACGATACCATTGTCTACGGTAATAACTAAATCAAATTTTATTTTTTTTTGGTTCTGAAACCTAAAAAAAGAATCGGCCTTTATTCCATAGCCATCAAGTTCTCTATCAGGAATAAAGGGAGTAATATTGGCTTTTTTATTATACAAAACTTGCCAAAGAATGGCGGTGGCAGTAATACCATCGACATCATAATCTCCATAAATTAGAATATTTTGATTATTTTTTATAGCTAAATTGATTCTGTCAACTGCTTTGTCTAAGTTTTTAGAATTAACCCCAAAATCTTTGACTATAAAAGATTGAGGGAGTGAAGGTGATAAAAACTCATCTTTATTAGTTTCAGTTATGTTTCGGTTTTTTAATAATAAATCGATTATTTCTCCTTTGGTAGTGTTTTTGTCAATTATTTTCATTTGTAAATAATTTTACACATTTTATAAAATTTTGTTATATACTATTCATTAGTTGCGAAAAGTCGCCAACTTTTGGCAACAAGGTTTAAACCTGTTATATTTTATAAAAAGTATTTAAGGAGTTTTAAAAAAAACAACATGGCAAAGAAATTATTTGTAGGCAACTTGCCTTTTGCAATGACCGATGCTGATTTGAATACCATCTTTTCAGCTTATGGCACCGTTACCTCGGCAAACGTGGTAATTGATAAATTTTCCAAAAGAAGCAAGGGCTTCGGTTTCGTAGAATTTGAAAACGAAGAGGATGCCGCTAAAGCTATGGAAGCTCTTAATAATTCCGAACAGATGGGTAGAAATATCGCTGTCAAAGAAGCTTTACCAAAGCCAGATCGTGTATAAATTAAATTAAAAACGATTTATTAAACCCCTTTCGAAAAAGAGGGGTTTTTGGTGTGTGATAAACTTTTTGTATTATGAATCAGAAAATCAAAATAGTCTTTTTAGATTTGTTTAAAATTGGTGTAATTTTGTTTAAATTTGGTGTAATAGTAATATTGTTTATTGTAAATATTATATTTTACTTAACATATATAAGTGTTATTGGTTTTATATTGTTGATAATAAATTCATATCTTATATTTAAAATTTTCACTGTTCGAAAATTAAAATGGTTTGTTGTTTTTTTGTTGGAATTTGTATTGTATTTTAGTTTATTTAATTATTTACCTTCCCAGGAATGTGGAGTTTTTCATATATATCCAGGACTAACAAGCTCTTGTGTTTGTCTAGGGATAACTACTACCATAAATGATTGGAATAGTGGATATTTTTATAGTCGATGTATCGGTAAAAGAAGTAAATGCTATTACCAAAACACTTGGTTCCGTGAAGAAAAAAAAGAAATTCCCTGTGAATGAGGTAAAATAAGACAGAATGGAAAATATAGTAATCCCACAAAAGGTTAAAGATATTATTTCTAAATTTATCGAAAATAAAGCTGAGATTTATATCGTTGGCGGGGCTTGTCGTGATCTTTTGTTGGGACGGGTTGTAAATGACTGGGATTTTACAACTAATTTACCTCCAGAAGAGATGAAAAAACTGTTTCCAAAAAATAGTTTTTATAATAACAATTTTGGGACTTTAAGTATTCAGTGTAAAGATGGGGATATTTTTGAAATAACTACTTTTAGAACTGAAAGAGGTTATAGCGACGGTAGACATCCTGACGAGATTAAATGGGGAAAAAGTTTAAAAGAGGATTTGGAAAGAAGAGATTTTACAATTAACGCGATAGCCCTTCGACTGGCTTCGGGTAAACTAGAATTGGTTGATTTGTTTGAGGGACAAAAGGATTTAGGAAATAAGCTTATTAGGACAGTAGGAAATCCAGACGAAAGATTTAAAGAAGATGCGCTAAGACTGTTAAGAGCAGTCAGAATTGCGGGACAAATAGGCTTTAGTATCGAAGAGAAAACTTTAAAATCGATTCAAAAAAATGCTAACTTAATTCAAAATATTGCGGGAGAAAGAATTAGGGATGAAATATTTAAAATCTTAATTTGCAACAATCCATCGAACGGGATAAACCTTTTGAGGGAATCGGGATTGTTGCAGGAATTAATGCCGGAGTTGATAGACGGAATAAATATGGCCCAAAAAGGACATCATATTGACGATGTTTGGACTCATAATCTAAAAACTTTAGATAATTGTGAAAGTAAAAATCCAATAACAAGGTTGGCAGCCTTATTACATGATGTTGGGAAACCTAAATCAATGAAAGGAGAAGGAAAAGACAAAACATTTCATAACCACGAAGTTTATGGTTCAAGAATTGCGGTGAGTATTGGAAAAAGATTAAAATTGTCCAATAAAGAATTGGATCAATTATTTAGATTGGTTAGATGGCACATGTTTACGGTTCAAGAAACTCAAACCGACAAAGCGGTCAGAAGGTTTATCCGAAATGTAACCCTAGACTATATAGATGAAATGATTGCCATGAGACGGGCTGATAGACTTGGTAGTGGAGCCAAAGAAACTAGTTGGAGATGGGAACTTTTTAAAAAAAGAATTGTAGAAGTACAAAAACAACCGTTTGCTGTAAAAGATTTAAAAATTAAAGGGGATGATGTGATGGAAATATTAAAAATAAAGCCAGGTAGACGAGTTGGTGAGGTCTTAGAGGCAATATTTAAAGAAGTTGAAGAAAAACCGG
>CAYXLS010000007.1:0-19513 GCA_964464785.1 uncultured Gammaproteobacteria bacterium
TAGCTACTGTCCTAATGGGCAATCTTGATGAAACCAAAGATTATTTTCCACTTTCTGTTGAGTTTGTTGACAAACTCTATGCTGGTGGAATTATTAAAGGTAGCAAATGGATCAAACGTGATGGTGGTCCCTCTGACACTGCCGTTCTTTTTGGTCGTATCATCGATCGATCTCTTCGACCACTATTTCCAGTAGGTTTTTTAAATGAAGTTCAAATTATTACCACCGTTTTAAGTAATGACAAAAAAAACGATGTTGTTATTCCTGCTTTTATGGCTGCTTCTGCTGCCATGGCTATCTCCGATATCCCCTTTAGGGGCCCAGTTTCAGCAGTCCGAATCGGACATTTCAATAACCAACTAGTTATAAATCCTGATTTAGAAGAATTACAAAAATCAAAATTTGATCTTTTGGTGTGTACTGGTCCAAAAGGCATCAACATGATTGAAGCTGATGGTAATATCGTTGAAAATGATTTAATGCTTGAAGCCATAGAATTGGCCAAAAATACCGGTGATAAAGTCAACGACCAAATTGCCGAATTTGCCCTAAAGTCAAGTAAAGAAAAAATCATTTTCGAACCAGCCGGTCCATCTGAAGAATTAGTAAAAGAAGTTGAGTCCAAAATTAAATCCGATGTTAAAGATTTTTTTGACAAGGGTGTCGATGGAGCTCATATGATTGGACAAGAGGTTATTGTCGAAAAAGTCAAACAATTTTATCAAGACAAAATTAAGTCCGAAGAAGTGTCTCTAAATCACTTAATTGCTTCAGTTGATGAAATTATCAAAAATTATGTTCGTAGCCAAACTATTTCTGGTACTCGTTATGATAAGCGAGCTTTTGATGAAATTAGGCCCCTTAATATTGAAGCCGGAGTTTTGCCTGTAACTCACGGTTCAGCTCTTTTTGAACGAGGTTTAACCCAGGCTATTACTGTTACTACTCTGGCTCCTCTATCTGAAAAACTATATCTAGAAGATTCTACTGGTGAAATTACCAAGCGATATCTTCATTATTATTCCGCTATGCCATTTTCTACTGGTCAAGTTGGCCGTACTGGTCGACCCGGTCGCCGCGAAATCGGCCATGGCGCATTAGCCGAAAAAGCCCTAATCCCAGTAATTCCAAGCGAAGCTGACTTTCCTTATACTATCGTCTTAACTTCTGAAATTTTATCTCAAAACGGTTCTTCTTCCATGGCTTCCACTTGTGGTTCAACTATGTCCCTGATGGACGCTGGTGTCCCAATCAAAGATAAAGTCGCCGGTATTTCTGTTGGTTTAATAGCTGAGTCTGACGATAAATATGTATTGTTAACAGATATTGCCGGTATCGAAGATCATTTTGGTGATATGGATTTTAAAATCACCGGAACCCGAAATGGGATTACTGCAATTCAACTTGATATCAAGCGTGAAGGGTTAACCCTTCAAATGGTCAAAGAAACTTTTGTTGCTTCCACCAAAGCCAGACTTCAGATTTTAGACAAAATGGAATCAGTTTTGTCATCACCGAGGTCAGAACTTTCTCAATTCGCTCCCAAGATTAAATTAGTCCAACTTCCCGAAGACAAAATTGGTGAAGTCATTGGTAGCGGTGGTAAAACTATCAAAGCCTTAATGGAAAAATTTAATGTTCAAATCGATATTGACGATTTTGGTGCTACTTCAATCTCTTCCCAAGATCAAAAAGCGATTGAAGATTGTGCTTACGAAATTGAATCAATGATTAAAGAAGTTCAAATTGGCGAAGAATATGATGGTGTCGTCACCCGAGTTGAAAATTTTGGCGCTTTTGTCGAATTTTTGCCAGGCCGAGAAGCTCTACTTCATGTTTCCGAAATGACTGGTGGATTTTTATCCGACCCTTCGACTATTATTAAAATTGGGGACAAACTTAAGGTCAAAATTTCAGGGTTCAACGATAATCATCAAATTAAATTATCTTCCCCCGAATTTAAAACTGCTCACCCAGCTTCACCCGACGGAGCGTCAGCGCAGGCGGGGTCCCGAGCTCAGTATAGCAACCAACGTCCTCAATTCAACAAATTTAATCCAGATTTCAGAAAGCGACCTCGCTAAACTCTTTTAGTGTACAATTTTTATATGGGAAATAAAGATCGTGTTTTTGATGCTGTAATTATTCTTGGTGGTGGCGTTCGTAAAAATGGTTCTCTCCCAATATGGGTTATTCGTCGTATTCGAAAAGCTTTAGAATTTAAAGATCAAACCAGATACTTTATTACGAGTAGTGCTTACACTACCAACAAAAAACCTGTTATCAACAAAATGGGTTTTCCAGTGAATGAGTCGGTAAAAATGGGAGAATTACTAGTAAAATCTGGTGTTGAACAATCAAGGATCTTAACCGAACGTTGGTCTCACGACACTATTGGTAATGCTTATTTTACCAGATTAATTCATGTTGATCAGCTAAACCTAAAAAAATTATTAATTATTACCTCCGAGTTCCACATGCCCAGATCAAAGGCCATTTTCAAATGGATATTTGGATTAAATAACTCGCTTTTTAAGCCATATAGACTTGATTTTGAATCAGTTTCTGACTTTAAAATAAATAAAGAACTAATATTATCTCGAATTGAAAAAGAACAAAAAAGTTTGCACAAACTTTTTGAAACCAAAAAAAGAATTAACAACCTAAAACAATTACATCAATGGTTATTTAAAAAACACGGTGCTTATACACTCAAATTCAATCCTGATAAAAATTCTAAGCAAATTTTAAGAAGTTATTAATAAGATTTTGTCAATTTTTATGCTATTAAATAGTTTATACTCTATATATGGATATTAATGTATTAACGACTCAAGAGGCAATTAACAATCTCAAAAAAAAGACTGAAACAGTCGAATTACCGCAAGATTTAATCAAAAATCTTGATGAGCTTTTTTCTCAGCTTTCGATTAACTCAAGAAATGAGCAAACTTTTTGGCAAAATTATCAAATTGCCTCAAAATATATTAGCTATCTAATTAATATTCCTTGGTTTGCTCAAACTACTGATATCTTAGACATTCAATTTGCCAAAGAAAAACTAGACGAACAACATTATGGTTTGGAAAGTGTTAAAGAAAGAATTATTGAATACATTTCTGTTCTAGCTCTCCAAAGGAATCGTTCTCCTGACAAAAATTTAAGGGCTCCAATATTATTATTTGTTGGTTTGGTGGGTACTGGTAAAACCACCATGGCCAAATCGATTGCCAATGTTTTGGGTCGACAATTTATTCGTATTCCTTTTGGTGGCTTAGGTGATCCACTTTATCTTCGAGGTCAATCACGAATCTACCCAGATTCAGAACCTGGTCAAATAACCAAAGGTTTGATCAATGTTAAAAGCAATAATCCAGTAATTTTGCTTGATGAAATTGATAGAGTAGCCGACAACGCTCTTAATACTATTATGGGTGTATTAGTCGAGTTACTCGACCCAGAACAAAACGATCGATTTGTTGATCATTACATCGATTATCCTCTCGATTTATCTCAAGCTATTTTTTGTGCCACCTGCAACAATACTTCTCGTATTGCCACTGCCGTAATGGATCGACTAGAAGTTATTCAAATGCCTTCATATACTGATGAAGAAAAAATTGCAATTGGCCGAGATTATATTTTTCCTCAAGCTATTGCCGCTGCAGGTCTTAAATCAGACGAATTAATCATCAATTCTAATATGTGGGGTCAAATTGTTCGACCATTAGGTTTTGATGCCGGTGTCCGCACTCTTCAAAGAAACATTGAAGGTTTATGTCGAAAAACTGCCAAATTAATTTTCGAAGGAAAATACAAAAAAATTGTTGTTGACGAATCCAATATCAAGGTTTTTTTACCACAGTGGTAAAAAAACTATTTTAAAAATTGAAAAAACATTATGATTAAAAATCAAAAATTTACAAAAGCTCCCAACCAAGTAAGGGAGTTTAAATCTAATTTGGATTCTGTCCGAATTAGTTCACTTGGAGGCTTTGGAGATGTTACTCAAAATATGTTCGTTTACGAATTTATTCCAAATGGGGACACTTCAAAAAGTCAACTTATTATTGTTGATTGTGGGGTTGGTTTCCCTGAAGAAGATGCTTTTGGTGTCGATCTTCAAATTCCTGACACGCATTATTTAGAAGACAAAAAAGATCGTATTTTAGGTATCTTTATTACTCATGGTCACGAAGACCATATTGGGGCCATTCGATTCATTTTGCCTATTTTGGGCAACAATATTCCTGTTTTTGCTCCCCGTCTAGCCGCCGCTTTTATTGAGTCTCGACTTACCGAAGTAAACATTAGGGCCAATTTAACCGTTTATGAAGATAATCTTGCAATTCAAAAAGGAGTTTTTAATATTGATCCAATTAGGGTAACTCATTCAATCCCAGACACTTTTCATTTCGCTATCACTACCCCAATTGGTATTTTCTACCATGGTTCTGATTTTAAATTTGATGTTTTTCCACTTGATGGTAAAGGAGCTGATTTGGCCCACATTGCTCGAGTTGGCGAAAAGAAAGTCTTAGCCTTAATGTCAGATAGTTTAGGTTCCGACCATGAGGGGTTTTCACCCTCCGAAAGTTCAATTGCTCATAATTTTAAAGAAGAAATTACCTCAGCCAAGGGTAGAGTATTTGTTACCTCAATTTCTAGTAACATTATTCGTTGGTCTCAAGCCATCGAATATGCCAAAGGCGTTGGGCGAAAAATTGTTATTGTTGGTTTTTCTGTTGAAAAAGCTATTAATATTGCTAAAGAATTAAAATATTTAACCCTAACTGATGCTGATATTATCCCTTCTGAACGAGCCAAAAATTTTCCTGAGAATAAATTAATCTTCTTGGTTGCAGGATTTGCTGGTCAACCAGATTCTGCCCTAAGCAAAATGGTGATGGGTAAACACCGAATAAAAATAAAATCAGGTGATAAAGTAATTTTTTCATCCCCTGATTATATTCCAGGCACTACTTCAAATATTTATACTATGATAGATGTTCTCTCAAAAATGGGGGCCGAGGTTGTATATGGAGAAAAAGAAGAACTTCACGTATCGGGACATGGCTATCAAAAAGAACATGCTTTATTAATTAATTTAGTTAAACCAAAATTTTTATTACCTATAGGTGGTAATTTTCGGCATCTAAAAAGTTATCAAAGTATGGCCAAAAAACTCGGGTTTTCCGAAGATCAGGTTATTATGCCAGATTTTGATGCCACCGCTACTTTTTATAGTAATTACACTTTCGACACCAAGTTCCATATTTCTATTAGGAAAGTTTTAATAGATGGCTTTGGTATTGGTGATGTTGGCACTACAGTCCTGCGCGATCGAAAACTACTTGCTTTAGATGGTATGTTTTCGGTAGTTTTATTAGTTAACAAAGAGAGTGGAAAGCTAGAAAAAGAACCAGTAGTCTTAAGTCGTGGTTTTGTTTTTATGAAAGAAAATACCGATTTGATTAATTTTTTGAAACAAGAAATTAGTAATAAATTTAATCAAGTAACTAGCACTCCTGCTAATTTTGATTTTATTCGAGAAGAACTCCAAGGTTATATCGAAGAAATTATTTATCAAAAAACTGGTCGCCAACCAATGGTGTTGCCATTAGTAATTGAAGTCTAATAAATTTAGTTAAAATTTTAATAATATTATATAAAATATAATAAGCAATTATTAATTAGTTCTTATATACTGTATCTATGGCTAAACGTGGTCGAAAGAAAAAGAAAATAATTCCTCGATTAAGATTAAAGCGTGAAACAATTCAAACCATTTTTTTTATATTTTTTTTAATTCTAACTGTTATTTCTGTTTTCTCATTTCTTCAGACAGGTCCAATTCCTTTAGCCATTAATCAGTTTTTAAATAAATATTTTGGTTTCGGCGCTATTCTTATTTCTTTTTTGCTTTTTTTAACTGCTTTTTTGTTCGCTAAAATCAAAACTCCCTTAAAAGATCTTAATGTCTTTTTAGGTTTTTTGATAATGTTTATTGCTTTAATTAGTTTATTTAAACAAGGATTAGTTGGTAGTTTTTTTACAATTCAATTGACCACAGCATTTAATAGTCAAGTGCTTAGTGTTTTTATTTTTATTTTTTTATTTATTGTTGGTTTTGTAATTTTGTTTGATACTACTCTGGCTCAAGTAGTCAAATTTTTTACAACTGTTTTTAAAGTGATAAAAAAATATACAATAGGTAATGTCAAAAATATTAAAGAAAAATCACTAAACAAACAAAAAATTTATCAATCACAATTATCAACTGAAAACACTATCCCCTCTACCAAGAAAGAAAAAGAAGATTTAAATGTGGTTAATATTCCTCCTGTATTAGCTAAATCAAATATTAATAGTGTTTTCTCTTCCAGTAATAACTCCTTTGGTGCTGCTAATTTTCCAGTTTGGCAATATCCATCAATTGATATTTTTGACAACACTCCTGGCCCCAAAGCTGACAGGGGAGACATTCGTAAAAACGCTCAAATTATCGAGCAAACCCTTGAATCATTTGGAATTACTGCCAGAGTCGCTGAGTTTAATGAAAGTCCAGCTGTTACTCAATATGCCCTTGAAGTAGCCCTGGGCACAAAATTAGCTAAAATTATGAGTCTCAGCAATGATTTAGCCATGGCTCTATCCGCTCCTGGCGGTATGATCCGAGTTGAGGCCCCAATCCCAGGTCGAGATCGAGTTGGCATTGAAGTTCCCAATCGCTCCCTAGAAGTAGTTCCCATTCGGCAAATGCTTGAATCAGATGCCATGAAAAGTGCCAAAAACAAAATTACAGTACCCTTGGGGTTAGATGTGGCTGGACATGCCAAAGTTGCTGATCTTACCAAGATGCCACATGTCTTAATTGCAGGACAAACTGGTTCAGGAAAATCTGTTTGTATCAATTCTTGGATTGCTAGTATTTTGTTTCGAGCTTCTCCTCAAGAAGTTAAAATGCTTATGGTCGATCCCAAACGCGTAGAACTTACCCCTTATAATGGTATTCCCCATCTTTTAACCCCAGTTATTGTAGAACCAGAAAAAGTTCTTTCTGCTCTAAAATGGGCAGTTACTGAAATGGAAGATCGTTATAAAAAATTTACCGAAGTTGGCGTAAAAAATATCGAAGGCTACAATAATCTGTCTGGTTTTCAACAAATGTATTATATTCTTATATTTGTTGATGAGTTAGCTGAAATTATGTTATTTTCGCCATCTGAAGTTGAAGACAATGTTTGTCGTTTGGCTCAAATGGCCCGTGCTGTTGGGATTCATTTAGTATTGGCTACTCAACGCCCATCAGTAAATGTTATTACTGGATTAATAAAGGCCAATATTCCTTCAAGAATTTCTTTTGCAGTTGCTTCTGTTACCGATTCTCGGGTTGTATTAGATACTCCTGGGGCAGAAAAACTTTTAGGCAGGGGAGACATGCTTTATCTCCCTCCCGAATTAGCTAAACCAGTTCGGGTCCAAGGTTGTTTTGTTTCCGATAAAGAATTAAATAGCCTTATTGAAACACTTAAAAATCAACAAACAACTCAATACAACGACGAAATTACTCGTCAAACATTAACAAGCCATGGTTCTGTTGGTTCAGTTTCCGAGGGAGAACACGATCCTTTGTTTGATGAAGCCGTAAAATTGGTTAGAGATTTAGGAAAAGCATCATCATCATTAATGCAACGTCGCCTAAAACTTGGTTATGCTCGAGCTGCTAGGGTATTGGATCAATTAGAACAAGCAGGGATCGTTGGACCCGCCAATGGCTCAAAACCAAGAGAAATATTGATTGAACACAATAATCCTCAAGAGGGTATTGAATAAACAAATATGTTCTGCGCTTCGTCTCTTTTAAAAAATACACGTCTCGACAAAGAATGGAATTTATCTGATATATCTAAAAAAATTAAAGTTCCTGTTAAATATTTAGAAGCCATTGAAAATAAAACCGTCAGTTGTTTTCCTCAAGAACCATATTGTTCTCTTATAATCAAAGATTACGCTGATTATTTAGGATTAAATGGTACTGATGTTTTGGCTCTTTTTCGTCGAGATTTTGATCAACAATTAAAAACAAACAAAAAAAAATCTTTATTTTTTTCATTTACTCCCAAATTTACATTTACCATATCATTAATTTTCGTAATTTTGTTTTTTTTGGTTTATTTAATCTCTGAATATACCAAATTTCACCAACCTCCAAAACTAGAAGTTATCTGGCCACTTGAAGCCACTGTTTCTAGTTCAATAATTGAGATTAATGGAATCACCGATCCAGAATCAACCGTACGTGTTAATGATGATTTAATTTTAGTTGACATCAATGGAAATTTCCAAAAAAAAATTAATCTAACTACTGGTGAAAATAATATTATCGTGAAATCTACTTCTCCAAACGGTAAACAAACGATTGTCAACAAAGTAATTAAATCTTCACTCTAATGTAGAAATAGTCTATACTTAATTATATGGATATCACACAAATCGTAATTATCTCTAGTCTTATACTAATTACAGGTATAATTTTTGCTTCAGGTATTTGGTTAATTAAAATATTTAAAGAATTGAAAATTACCCTTACCAAAACTAACAAAATTTTAGATGATACTCAAAATATCACTAGTTCTGTTGCCAAACCAATCAATTCATTTTCGGAATTTGTGATGGGGTTTAAAAATGGATTTAGTCTATTTAACAGCTTATTTGACAAAAAAGATAAAGAAAAAAAAGATGACTAATCAATCTGATTATCAAAACTGTGATAATAGTTGTAATTCTGGTTTTATTTTTGGCCTATTATGTGGCGTTGTTATTGGAGCAATTATTGCTATCCTAATTTATAAAAACAACAAAACTGAAGTTTTTGAAAAATTATCTCAAAAAATAAAAGATTTTTTTGACAATTTAGTAAAATCTAGAGTCGAGAATACCCCCAAAAAAAATAACCCTTCACGACCCAAAAGCCCAACCAAAAAATTTTTAACAACTACTTCAGAAATTATCCCCAAACCAGAAATAGCCCCTGTTTTTATTAAACCCAAAAGACCTGCTCCAAAAACTTTTATCAAACCCAAAAAATAATTTTTTTTAGTAAAGACCCCATATCATATAGTATTTATTCCTTGAATTTACCTAAATAATGTTTTTCTGACTATTTGATAAACTGAGGATCTGACTAGCTGATGATATAATCATTACTATGAACGCCAGTCAATTAAAGGACAAATTTATAAATTTTTTTGTTTCTAAACAACACGTCGAGATTCCCTCAAGCCGTCTAATTCCCGAAAATGATCCGACAACCTTGTTTATTTCTGCCGGAATGCATCCACTAGTTCCTTTCCTTTTAGGGCAAGAACATCCTTCAGGGAAAAGGCTAACAAACATTCAAAAGTGTCTTAGGACAGGAGACATCGAAGAGGTTGGTGATAAATTTCATCATACTTTTTTTGAAATGTTGGGTAATTGGTCTTTAGGTGACTATTTTAAAAAAGAAATGATTCCTTGGAGCTTTGAATTTTTAACTAAACATTTAAACTACAAATTAGAACAAATTCACGTTACTTGTTTTGAGGGAGATAAAGACGCTCCAAAAGATACAGAATCACATGACTTGTGGATTGACCAAGGAATTTTTGAGTCTCATATCCATTATTTACCAAAAAAAGATAATTGGTGGGGTCCAGTTGGTAGCGTTGGGCCTTGCGGTCCAGACACAGAAATATTTATTGATCTTAAACCAGAAGATAGCCCTATTGATTTTGAAACAGGTTGCAAAATAGAAAGAATTATTGAGATCGGGAATGATGTTTTTATGCAATACCACAAAACAGTTGACGGTAAATATGAACTTTTATCCCAAAAAAATGTTGACACTGGATATGGGGTTGAACGAAATTTGGCAGTTTTAAATGGAGTAACTGACGATTATTTAACCGACATTTGGCAACCGATAATCAAAAAAATCGAACAAATTTCTGGGAAAAGTTATACTGACCAAAACTTTATCAAATCAATTCGTATTATTGCTGACCACATTCGGAGTGCTACTTTTATTATTGCTGATGGCATTGAACCTAGTAACAAAGAGGCTGGTTATGTTTTACGTCGCCTTATTCGTCGATCAATCAGACAAGGCAAAATTTTAGGAATTGAAAATAATTTTGTGTCTCAAATAGGGAAAGCAGCTTTAGACAATCAAGATAATTATGCTGGAATTTATCCCGAATTAAATCAAAACCAAGAAAAAATAATTTCAATTTTAGATACCGAAGAAACTAAATTTAGAAAAACTCTTAATCGGGGATTAACTGAAATTAATAAATTAATTAATCTGAAACACAATGTGTCTTGTCAAGAAGCTTTTACTCTTTATGAAAGTTTTGGTTTCCCAGTTGAGTTAATTGAAGAAGAACTTAAAAAAAATAATCTATCACTTGATTTTAAAGGGTTTGAACGATGTAAATTAGACCATATTAAGCAGTCACAAACATTGTCTGCTGGCAAATTTAAATCTGGTCTAGCAGATAATTCAGAAATTATTACTAAATATCACACCGCGACTCATTTACTTCACACCGCCCTACGTCAGGTGCTCGGTAATCATGTTCAACAGTCTGGATCAAATATAACTTCAGAAAGATTACGTTTTGATTTTTCTCATGATGAAAAATTAACCGATGATCAGCTCAAAAAAATTGCCAATATAGTTAATCAACAAATTAGGGACAAATTAATTGTTACAAAAGAAACAATGTCTTTTACAGAAGCTCAAAAACAAAAAGCGATTGCTTTTTTTGGAAATAAATATCCGGAATTTGTCAGTGTTTATACTGTTGGCCCAAAAGAAAATTGTTATTCCAAAGAAGTTTGCGCTGGACCTCATGTTATCAATACTTCAGAACTTGGAATTTTTGAAATTATCAAAGAAGAATCTGCTGGTTCTGGTCGTCGTCGTATCTACGCTGTTTTGAAATAAACTTTATTTTTTATATTTTAATTTCATCCGTTCAAACTCTTTTTTTCTTTGCTCTTTAGAAAAAGATAATGCCCAAACCCAAGCTTTTTTATAGTTAATATCACCATATCCAATTTCATTTTTTACATTTTTTTTAGCCATTATTATTCCAAACAAATCAGCCCAAATATCAAATAATACTAAATAAATTATTTTATGGACCTCTTTAGTAAAATCTCTTTTAGGTAATAAATATCCGTTTTCTATCAATAATCTATGTAATAGTTCGTGGGTTAAAGTAGCTATTTTTTGATTATCTGATAAATAATATTCCAGTTGTAGAGGGACTGAATAACTAATCTCATCAAAAATAATCGCATTAATTATTTTTGATTTAAAATGCATTTTGGTATATTTTTCAATTAGTTCTACTACTTTTTTACCATTATTTTGCCAAACTGTTTTGTACTCCTCAACTGATTTAAGATACCCTTTTTTATCACTTTCTGGATAAAAATTTATTTGTACCATAACCTATTATATCTACAATAATCACATTAGTTACTTTTTATAGTATCCTTATCATATGGTAGGAAATAGTTTTTGGTTAATTTACATACAAGATAATTCTGTTTCTGTTTCTCTAATCTCCAGTAACAACCAAAATTTTCAAATTTTGGGTACCGGACCAACCATCGAATGGAATTTAAATATCGAAGAATCATTAAGCAAGTCTGTTGATGAATCACTTTCAATTGCTTCAATTAATGCAAATATTACTGAGGATCAAGAACCATCATTAGCCGCTTTTGTTATTCCCCCATTTTGGGTTGGTAGTGACAGTAAAATTACGCCACCAAAACTCAAAATAATCAAAGATGCCTGCAAAAAACTAGCTCTTCAACCTACTGGATACTTAGCTGAAGATGATGCCATAGTTGAAGATAGTAATTCTGTTGATAGTTTCCCTGCTAGTTTCATTCTACTTCACCTATCTTCGAAAGATTTTTATTTATCTTTAGTATACCTCGGTCATATCAAACAAAGAGTAACAAAAACTTTTGAAGGAGAATTCTCTGGTCAACTTGTTGAAGGAGCACTTCTTGAATTAAATTCTGAATCTGCTCTCCCTCCACAAATTATAATTTTTGGGAAAGTTGATACTCAAACTGTGTCTCTATTAAAGGATTTTCCTTGGGTTGGCAAAAAAAATATTGAAACTTTTCTTCATTTTCCAGATATAAAATATTTATCTTCTCAAGAAATTATTGGAATATTTTCTCGAGTAATTTCTTTACAAATAAATCCAGATATCAAAGAAAATGTTTCTGAAAGCGATTTTTCGTCATTAGATACCAATACCGACATAATTGAAGAAAAGACACTTGTTGAAACTGAACCAGAGGTATTGGGGTTTAGTAATTCAAACAATTTGTCTATTCCAAATATTTCAATTGATGAACCTGTTGTTCAAGAGGAAGTTCAGCCAATTCCGGAACCAGTTCCTGAACCAAATTTAGACCCATTTGAACCCCAAATCATGCCATCATTTCCAACTGTAAACAAAAATAAAAAATTAATTTTATCTCTTAATTTTTTAAAAAGAATTAAATTACCTAAATTCAACGTAAAATTTAACAATTTATTTTGGATATTTCTAATTTTATTACCATTTGTTTTTTTATTATTATTACTTTTTATAAAAAGCCAGATAATTTTCTTTATGAATCCGTATGAGTTTAATAAGCCTGTACCAGTTACTCTCAAAACCGATGTCGACGCTAATCAAATTTCAAAATTTATTATTCCAGTAGACAAGAAAGTGTTTGACGTAGGCTCGACGGCAAAAGTCATAGCTACAGGTCAAAAAACTATTGGAGAAAAATCAACTGGAGAAATAATTATTTACAATAAAGTCGACAAAGTTCAAACCGTTCCCAAAGGATCTATTCTAGTCGATCCAACCGGTAAAAAGTTTGAACTAGTAAATGCTGTTTCAGTGGCTTCAAGTAGTTCTAACCTAGAACAAGGGGTAATCAATCTTGGTCAAACAAAAACAACCATTAAGGCTATCGATATTGGTTCTGAATACAATATCAATTCAAACACCCAATTAATCTTTAACGATTATCCTCAAACAGTATTAATTGCCAAAACCAACAACGCCTTTTCGGGAGGCAATCGACAGCAAATATTAGCTATAAGTCAGCAAGATAAAAATAATGTTCAAATAGAAATTGATAAACAAATAAAGATTGATATTGACCAAAAAATTGCCAATGATTTTAGTAATTTACCTGGATCTCTAAAAGAAACAATTCAAACTAAAAAAAGTAATTTAGAGTTAAACCGAGAAGTTGGTGAGTCAGCCGAAGAGTTAATTGCAACCGTCAACTCTTCAGTGTCTGTATTTATTATTTCCGAAGAAACCAAGAAAACAATTATTTCTACTTTTTTAACTTCAGAACCAGACTTTGACAAAATCGATATTGATACCAATAATTTTCAACTCACCTTCAAGCCAACAAAAATTGAGTCTGATCAAGCCACAGGTGATTTAATAATAACCGGGTCATCGCTACCAAAACTAGATATTAATGGCATTAAAAAAAGTCTGGTTTTAAAAACTGTTAAACAATCTGATAGTATAATAAAAAAACTAGTTCCTCGCGCCAATAGGTTCAAAATATTTAATAAGTTTTTTTTAATGCCCCTACGAACTGAAAATATTGATATTCAAGTTAAACTAGAAAAACTGTGAGTTATATTTATCTAAAAAAAGAAAAACCACCTTCCCGTTTTCAACAAAAAAAAATTTTAACAATTTTATTTTTGTTTACTGGATTTATCTTTTTAGGTTTTGCTTTTTTCCCTATAATAAATTTTCAAATCGCCTATTCAACTCAATTAAAACAAATTATTGATCCACTATCTACCAAATCATCACGTCAATCAGGTAATCTTTTAGGCGATGTTAGCACAGATTATACTCAACTTACTAATTGGTTTGTTGATAATTATGATGTCCCAGACCAACTTATCAACAACTCTCAATCGGCATATTATTTATCTATTCCAAAACTTAATATTAAAGATGCTGTTGTCATTATGGGTAGTATGGATCTCAAAAAAAGTTTAATCCAATATCCTCAAACAGCTCTTCCTGGACAACTGGGTAATACTGTTGTTTTTGGTCACTCTGTCTTACCCCAATTTTTTAGTCCAAAAAATTATTTAACGATTTTTTCCACTCTTTATAAATTAAAACAGGGGGATGAAATCATCCTTAATTACGACCGTTTGGAATATAAATATGTTGTCGAAGAAATGTTTGAAGTAAAACCTACCAATTTATCTGTTTTGGAACAAAAATTTGACAATAAATATCTTACCTTAATCACTTGTAGTCCTCCAGGTACTTATCTCCGCCGTCTAATCATCAAAGCCCAATTGTCTCCATAATAATTATAAAAAATCTAACCTATTTATCGTAATAAAATATTATCTATCGAATTCTATTTATCTTAATTTTCAATAAAAGAGTTAAGTTATAATTCTTATATGAATTATCTTTCGATTGATTATGGAACAAAAAGAATTGGTCTTGCGGTTGCTACCGAAGGAATAATTGAACCGATATTACCAATAAAAAATGATACAAATTTATATAAAAATTTAACTAAAATTATTAATGATTATCAAATCAAAAAAATATTTGTTGGTATATCCGAAGGAATATTTGCCAAAGAAACTAAAAAATTTGTAGATAAGCTTACTAATATGGTAAGATTATCTGTAGAAACAACAGAGGAAGCTGTTAGTACGATTGAAGCCGAAAAGATTTTTCTTGACAATCAAAAAAAGAAGAAAAATTATAAAAAAAATATTGATTCAATTTCGGCAGCAGTAATCTTAAGAAGAGTTATAAATTAATATAAAAAAATGATAAAAAATTTAATTGCCCCCATCCAAGCATGGTTATTATCTCAAAGAAGATGTGTCGGTTGTGGTACCCCATTATCAAAAGGAACAGTTAAACCAGTCAGAGGCAATGTTACTGTTACTTGTAAATGTGGTCGAATTTTTATTTTTGATGAAACTAAAAAAACATATCGACGGGCTCTATTTGATGAGGTTTAAATTTCATGAAAAAGATTTTTGTTGTCTTACTAATATTTTTTGCGTTCGTATGTCTTGGTTTATATCTTTTTGTTACCAACAATATCACCTCAGTATCCACTGAAGTAAAAAATAGAATATTTGTTGTTAACGAAGGTGATGGAATCCACACAATTAGCCAAAATCTATATAAAAATGACTTTATCAAAAACAAATATGCGTTCTTAATTTATTCCTTAATCACTCGTCAAAACAAGAAACTTCAGTCAGGTACTTTTAGATTGTCAAGTTCACTTTCAGTACCAGAAATTATTAAAAAATTATCAAGCGGGGGAGTGTCGGATTATTGGTTAAAAATTGTAGATGGTATCCGGATTGAAGAGATCGCCAAACTTTTTCCTAGCGGTCTGACGTTTAATTCTCAGGATTTTTTGACTAAATATAAGACAAAAGAAGGCTATTTATTCCCTGATAGTTATTTAATTCCTTCGTACTTCAGTCTTGATCAAACAGTTGATGTAATCATTCAAAATTTTGATAAAAAATTTGCACAAGCCAAAGAAGGATCAACCTCATCTCTAATCGATGAAGATAATGTTATTTTAGCTTCTTTATTAGAAAGAGAGGGGAAATCATTAGAGTCAAAACAAAAAATTGCTGGCATTATAATTAATCGACTAAATTTAGGTATGCCACTTCAAATTGACGCTACCGTTCAATACGCCAAAGATAGCCTAACTAAAAATATTACAAACTATTGGCAACCATTAGCCAAAATCGACTTACAAATTAATTCTCCATTTAACACCTACAAAAATCAAGGTTTACCTCCTCGTCCTATTTGTAACCCAGGTTTCAATTCACTCTATGCTGCCTTTCACCCCACCGATTCGGATTACCTTTTTTATATTACTGGCAACGATGGCAAAATGTATTACGCCAAAACTCTCGAAGAACACAATTCCAATATTACCAAATACCTAAAATAATTATTTTAGGTATTATTAATTCTTAATTATTAATTAAATTATTGAGTATCTTCCATCTTCTTTTCTTTTCTTTCATCGGAATATTATCTTTATAAAGTCTAGCCGATACTGTTCCTTTTCGAGGGGAGTATTTATTTAAATAAGCAATTTCAAACCCCACTTTTTTACAAAGTTCTACTGTATTTTGAAAAGCTTTTTCATCTTCACCTGGAAAACCAATAATTATGTCTGTACTAAATTTGACATTTGAAATTTTAGATTTAATTTTCTTAACCAAATCAAGGTATTCTTTAGCAGTATAACCACGATTCATTTTTTTTAATATTTCATCATCACCTGCTTGGAAAGGTAAATGAATTAGTCGATCTATATTTGGATATTTAGAAATAGTGTCAATCAATTCATCCGAAAAATCCCAAGGATTACTACTAACAAAAGAAATTTTTTCTAAATTCTTTTTCGCCACTTCTTCAAGTAATTTAGGGAATGAACTTTGAAGTCGCCTCTTACCCATATGTACAACGTATCTAGTGTTCTCCCTTTCATCAAAGGAAGAATTAATGAGTGGTTTTGAATCTAAATACGAGTTTACATTCTGTCCTATCAACATTATTTTTCTAAACCCTTGCTTTATTACGTCATCAACCTCTGCTAAAATATCTTCTATTTTTCTTGACCTTTCTTGACCTCGAGCAAAAGGAACAATACAGTAACTACAAAAATTACTACAACCAAAACTAATTGGAATAAGCGCCACGTTTTTATTTTCTCGAAATAGTTTCGTTTTAGTAGAAAATTTTTCGATTGGCAAAAAACTAGATACTGTCGGAAAATCCCTTTTTAATTGTTTTAGTTTAACCTTGTTTTTAGATTTATTAGCTAGCCCTGCCAAACACCCTGTTACAATTATCTTTGTTGTTTTAAGATTTCTCCCTTTTTTAAGGGGAGAAGTCGATTTATCGACAGAGGGGTTTGTTCTTTGATTATATTTATCTATCTCATTAATCAAACCATAAACTCTATTTTCTGCCGATTCTCTTACTATGCAACTATTAATGATTACTAAGGTTGCTTCTTTCCAGTTCTTTACTTCTTCATATCCCTTATTGAGATAAAAAAAACGGATTTGTTCCGAGTCAGCCGTATTTTGAATACAACCAAAAGTTTTAACAAAAAATTTCATCACCCATTCTATCAAATTAAGTCTATTTAGCTATTTTTTTAGATACCAAAACGAACAATCCACCCAAAGTAGTCAGCCCTAAAGTAGGGAAGAGTACTCCAGCTGCTGGCAATGATTCTCCACCTCCGCTATTTACTGCATCCCAGTCAACATTTTCGGCTCCCATCGTTAATGTAAAACTAATTGTTGATCCACCACTAGTTAGAGTCACTTCGTGATCTCCGTCTTCCAAAACTGCTGGTACATAAGTCCAATTACCGTCACTATCAGCAGTGGTAGTATCTTCTGTTCCATCAATCGAGATAGTAATTGTTTCCCCTGCAGTTGCTTCTCCTTTCATCGTTGCGACCGATCCTGTATACCACCAATGAGAAATTTGTCGTCCACTCGTGTTCACCGAACCAATAGATTGTAAATTAAAACCCCCTGCCCAAATCTCAGTTGTTGCCCATAAAGACATAATAACTACAAACAAAACTATCTCCAATTTCTTCATAATTTTTATTTTCATAATTAATACTAATACCTCCAAATATAATTTGCAATATTTTGTTAATAATGAGAATATTATCCTATGAATAATCAAAATGATAATCAAACTAAATCATCTTCTAACGATCAAGATGTTTTAAACAAGTACGCCTCATCGGTGAAACCAAACACAGAAAAAGTTACTCAAGCAGTTTCTTCCCAACCTACCGAATCCTCGATTTCAGATATTAAAGAGCCTCTCAAAGAATTCAACGCCACGCCAATCGACGCTCCACCCACCCCAACCTCTTTAAGTGATAATTTAGAAGCTTCAAAAAGTTTAGTCGAGGAATCTGTGTCTGCTATCAGCAATGAGCCCGAATCAACCCCAAAACCAGAAACCACAACCAAACCCGAGTCTCCAGTTGAACCCAAAATCGAATCAACCCCAGAACCTGAAATTGAATTAAAACCTGAACCAAAAACCGAAATTACCCCAGAATCAGAAATAACTCCACCACCAGAAGTGACTCCAGAACCACAGCCAGAATCAACCCCAGAACCTGAAATTGAATTAAAACCTGAACCAAAAATCGTCCAAGAGATGGACTCTGGTTACAATTCCGAACCACAACCAACGATTCAAACAGAAACCAACTCCATAAATCAACCCCAAGAAAATCCCGAAAAAATTAAGCAAAAAATTGAGGAAGTTCTTTCATACAACACCGTCAATAGTGTTGTAAATTCTAAATCAGACAAACCAAAAACGTCTCGTTTTTTAAAAACTATTTTTACTCTTTCTTTAATTACATTCATTGCTGTTTTTGCCACTTTAGCCTATTTCTATTTTAACCCCACCTCAAAAATAAACCTTGGACCAGCAACCACACCAACCGAAACCCCTACACAATCTAACGCACCTACTCAAACAGATGTTGTTTGTGAATTAAATGGTTTTATTTATAAACTTAATCAATCTTTTCCCGCCGCCGATGGTTGTAACACATGTACCTGTGTCTCAGCTGATAATATCACCTGTACTGAAAAAGTTTGTACTGATGTAACCACTACCCCGGCGACTTCATCTAGTATCCCTAAAGATTGGAAAACATATACCGATTCAACCTATAAATTTTCAATAAGCTATCCACGTGAATGGGTTACTAAAACATATCCTGAACATAAAAACATTATAGTATTTCAAAGTCCTGAAGGGAAACAGAACGAAGAATTAGATAAATCGCTTCCACCAGGAGATAGGCCGACCAATTGTGGCGAATATCAGATTAACTGTTACAAATCATTTGCAGAAATAAACAAAACAGAAATTCAAGAAAAAAATATAAATTCTTTGTCAAATTGGTTGAAAACAAGTCAGTTTAAAGACTTCAGTCAAAGCACAATAAATGGTTTTGTGTCTTATAGTGTCACTCAACTTGGTTTGAGCGAAACTAAGCAATTTTATATACAAAATAAAGATACGTCATTTTGTCAAATTACATTTTGTGGTGACAGAGATTTAAATTCAATTGAAAAACAATTTATAAATTCATTTAAATTCAACTAATTAGTCCAACTTATTTTCTCCCCATTGTCAACTATTGACACCGGGGTTATAATACCTACATTCTGGCGAGCGGTTGGTACATAACTTGCCCGTCCGCCACAACTGCGAAGCTGTGGGCGGACCTATCATTATAAATTATATATAACACTTGATGCCTTCCGTAAAACGAACTCAATGGGGTAAAAAATACCCAAATATTCCTAAATTAGATT
>CAYXLS010000008.1:0-19447 GCA_964464785.1 uncultured Gammaproteobacteria bacterium
TTTCAATTTTAGTTTTAGTTTCAGTAATTTTATTTTTTGTTAAAGAATTTTTCTTAATAATTTCTTTGATTTCAGCTTTATTTTTATATTATGTTTTGTCGACCGTTTCTCCTCAAGATATTAAATATAAAATTACCAATCGAGGAATCTATTTTGGAGAAGACAGGTATGAATGGGATATGTTTACTCGTTTTTGGTTTAAAACCAGTTTAAGTAATGAAATGATTCATTTTGAGACAATTTTGCGGTTTCCAAGGCAAATATCTTTGGTGATTAATAAGGAAGATAAAGAAAAAATTAAGGAATTAGTGATCAAAAAATTACCATTAATAGACGAATCACCTAATTTTGTAGATAAATTGACCAAATGGGGAATTTCTAAATTACCTTTGGAGAAAAAAGAACCAGAAACTAAAAACGTAACGGTAGAACCAGAGAAAAAAGCCTAAATTTTGATATAATTAGCCACACTTGTACCCGTAGCTCAATTGGATAGAGCATTGGTTTGCGGAACCAAAGGTTAGAGGTTCGATCCCTCCCGGGTACACTTGTTGGTGGGATGCGCTGAATTGGTAAGGCAGCGACCTCGAAAGTCGCCGTCCGCAAGGACTTGGGGGTCCGAGTCCCTCTCCCACCGCAAAACTGAAAAAAATATTTAGGAAATAAATATTTAGATGATAATCAGCTATGAATGAAATAATAAAACCAACAGAATCAATTGAACGAGAAAGAAAAATGGTAAGTGAGTGGGTTGGGAAATTTTCAATAGAACAAAAAGTTGGTGAAATTTCTAGCGATTTATTAAGAAAAGTATTAGAGAGTTATGGGGCAAATTTTGAAAATTTAAGTGATGATGCAAAAAAGAGTTTATCGAAGTATTCTGAAATGGATAGAGGTTTTGGGGCTAGGAGTGTCTGGGGAAATAAATTTGTAAATGATTATAAAAAGAAAGTTGGTGATTTTATAAAAGATTATGAGTATAAAACTGGGATAGAACTACCAGAATTAGTCAATAAAAAAAATCCGGATGAGTCAACAAGAAGGAAAAACTCTGGAATGGTTCAATTTTTATTCGATTTAACTAGTTTTGCTTCGGGAGAATATAGTTTTGAAAGATTTAAAACTTATGTGGAGGGGCGAATAAATAATGGTATTTGTTGGGAAGAAGGTCGAAAAAAAGATAGAATAAAAATAAGTATTCCAACAGATGAACATACGGAAGGAGAGGATAAATTATTATCTTCATTCCCGAGAGGATTTCCAGATAAAGCATGGGGGTGGATAACTGAAAGTGGATTAAAATAGTGGAGATTATTTCTTTTTCAGAATCGAATTGTAGTATGGGAGATGCCAGAGAAGATGAAAAATAGAGACAATACTCATAGCAATGCCAAATTTGACATGGAGACGCAGAAGCTGTAAATACCAGGGAAGATTGATTTTTTGATCGATGGAAATTGCTAAAATTAGACCAAGAAGTCCGGAAACTAAAAAAGTAATTAATAAAACGATATTCCAAAAACGACGTTGGGTTAAAAGAGTGATTTTTTTTGATTTTACTAGCAATATTGTAATAATATATATTATTATTAATACCATTAGAATAGGGATTGTTTGATAGTTTTGCATAATTTTATTATTCTAATATAATTGCCTGGTCGGGACAATTATTAATGGCTAATTTTAAGTTTTGGGAATCCAAATTTTTTATTGAAATAACTGATGATTTGCCATTGATTATTTCAAAATGCTCAGGGTCGAGACGAGTGCATTTACCACAACCACGACAACGATTAGTCAAGACTGAAAGTTTATGAAATGAGGTGGTGTCGATGTCCTCATCCGATTGTTTTAGGTTTTGATTTGACGAACTAGTATCATCGACATTGTTTATAGTTTTTGGGAAAATTTTGTCTTTGAAACTAAAGAGAGCCAAAACGACTGACGAAACGAGAATAGCTGGCAAAATAATATTATTTTGGTTTTTTGATTTTGATTTTGTTTTCATAGTGTGTTGATAGTATTAATATTACCTGAAACTAAACTGAAATTGGTAATTAATTTATAATAGAGGTTGTGAGAAATAAAATTGGATGGTTCATAATTTTGATTGAGATTGGAATTATTGGCTGGACGGTTGCTAAATATTGGAATGAAATTAAATTTGCTATCAACTTGTTGGTAATGCCTGAAATGGTAGAGACTATTACACAAACAGAGAAAATTGAGATTTCTAAAGAAACTGAAAACCAAATAATCAACCAAAAAGTAATAACTATAAAACCAACAAAGATTTTATCCCCTACTATAATTATTAAGAAAAAAAATTATCCAACCCCGACTCCAGACAAGACACCTTGGGGAGTGGCGACTCAAATTGATGATGTAACTTGGACGATGAAAGTGGGTCAAGACGAAAAAATGGCAACAGCCAAAGAAATTTGGGAAGCACTTAATGAATACCGAAAAGTTCAGGGGTCACAGATTTTAAATTGGGATGGCAAATTAGCTGAATATGCTCAAAAAAGAGCTCAATATTTAAATTCTCAAAATACAACTGATAAACATGAAGGGTTTAATAATTTTGTTAAAAATGAAGATGGATTTAATAAATTGGGGTTTACAATGCTTGGAGAAAATATTAGTTATGGTTACAGATTAAGCGGAGTTCACCTGATTGAGTGGATGTATGCTGGCGATAAACCACACAACGATAATCAGTTGGATAATCGATGGAATTATGTAGGAATTGGAGTAGAGGGCTTGGCAACCTGTTTGATTTTTGGGACGGGAAAATTTTAACGAAGAAAAAATTGTTTAAGTTTATAAATAAATCCTTCGGCACCAGAAATTTTTCCATCGAGTTTGTAATCTATATTCCAATATAGTTTGGTTATATCAATAGCTAGTTTGTGCTTTTTATTAATTTTTTCACAAAAATCAAAATACGATTGATAAAGCTTGATATCAAAACCATCACCTCCGTTTTGCTTAATATGTTCCCTAAATTTTTCTATTTTTTCCATATCTTTAGGTTTAATATAACCCATCCTGGTTTCGTAACGATGTAAAGTTGTTTCTTGTGGTAAAGTTGGAATTTTTACTTCACCATATTGACGATAAATAACATCCATGGTTTGATATGGAATTTGTTGATCAACACTTCGAAAAGTGAGGTAATACTCGCCATTGTTATCTCGACGAAGACCAGAAAGAACTTCTGCGGGGTTATAAACTTTTTTGGGTCGACTAGAAAAACGAGCTGATTCTAAACTCACAGAAGGACAATCGGAGTGCTGATGGCAGTATTTTGATATTTTATTTTTAGTTTGATGAAGAATATTAGGATTAGGGCCAAGGCCAATCATATCAATATCAGGAACAGTGCCATTGGGGCGTTGAAATTGAACCGGCTGATTCATTGAAGCCCGAAGAGCTATCCCTCCAACAATTGCTACATTGGCTTGGTTTTCTCGACTAATATCAACAATATTTTGAAGGTGAGATAAAAACTGGGCTCCTCGATTTAACTCTAATTTACTACTTTCAATCATTTGGACATATTATAACCTAATATTTTTCAAAAATATGATAGGATATTTTAATATGACAAAAACACAAGAAAATCTTTTAAAAGCGTTTGCTGGCGAAAGCCAGGCAAGAAATCGATATACAATTTTTGCCAAAATGGCTCGAAAACAAAATTTGGAATGGATTGCTAGAGTATTTGAAGAAACTGCTGATCAAGAAAAAGCTCACGCTGAGGAAGAATATGAAATGATTACTGAACCAGTAATGACGACTGACCAGTTAAACATTAAACCTTTTTCAAAAAATACAATTGAAAATTTAAAATATGCCGCCGAGGGTGAACGTCACGAGTGGACTGAAATGTATCCTTCTTACGAAGAACAGGCAAAAATTGATGGTGATAAAGAGGCTGAAAGATTGTTTCGAGAAGTAGCAGAGGTAGAAGAAAAACATGAAGAAAGATATTTGATTTTGGCTAAACACATGGATGCTGACACTTTGTATAACCAAGAAAAAGAACTGGAATGGAAATGTTTAAATTGTGGTTATATACACAAAGGGAAGACTCCCCCAACTACTTGTCCGGTGTGTAAAAAACCGTTTACTTGGTATATGGCGTTAGGGTTGATTCGGTAATTGTTATGTCTAAAGATATAATAGAAGTTCAAAATTTGAAAAAATATTTTGGAGAGGTTAAGGCGGTTGATAATATAAGTTTTTGTGTTGAAGAAGGAGAAATATTTGCTTTTTTAGGACCAAATGGAGCAGGAAAATCGACAACGATTAAAATATTAACAACCTTGCTTAATCCTGATGAGGGGAAAATTTTAATAAATCAGTTTGACCCTAAACATGAAAAAGATAAAGTAAGAGATTCTTTTGGTATAGTTTTTCAGGATGAAACATTAGATGACGATCTTACTGCCAGAGAAAATATGGAATTTCATGCAGTTTTGTATGGAGTCAGGAAAGAAGATAAAGAAAAAAGGATAAAAGACTTGTTGGTTTTTGTTGATTTGTGGGAAAGAAAAGATGATTTGGTTAAAAAGTTTTCTGGAGGCATGAAAAGAAGATTAGAAATCGCCAGAGGGTTGATTCATCATCCAAAAATATTGTTTTTAGATGAACCAACATTAGGATTAGATCCACAAACTCGAAATAAAATGTGGAATTATATTAGAGAAGTAAATAAACGAGAAAAAATGACAGTATTTTTTACTACACATTATATGGAAGAGGCTGAAAAAATGGCTCAAAAAATAGCAATTATTGATAATGGAAAAATTATTGCTCAAGGAACTGTGACTCAATTAAAACAACAAACTCAAACACAAAATTTAGAAGATGCGTTTTTAAAGTTAACTGGGGAGACAATAAGGCAAGAAGATGTTAGCAATTTAGATTTATTAAGAAGGAGGAGGAAAAGACACGGATGAGAACTATATATATATTATGGTTAAGACAAATTAAAAAATATTTTCGTTCAAAATCAAGAATGATAGGTATGTTAGGTCAACCATTATTATTTTTGATAGCTTTTGGTTTTGGTTTTGGATCGATATATAGCAAAGCTGGAGAAGGCAATTATATTCAATATCTCGCCCCGGGGATTATGTTGATGGGAGTATTGTCTTTGGGAGTGTTTTCTGGAGTAGATATGATTTGGGATCGGCAATTTGGATTTTTAAAAGAAACAATGGTAGCGCCAGTGCCTAGGTGGCAAATACTTGTAGGAAAGGTTTTGGGAGGAGCAACGATTGCAACTTTTCAAGGAATAATTATTTTTGTTTTATCTTTATTGGTTGGTTTTAGACCGACAAATTGGACGATGTTACCTATTGGTATAGTATTAATTTTTTTAGTAGCAATGCTTTTTACATCACTTGGAACAGTAATCGCTTCAAATCTTGAAGATATGCAAGGGTTTCAATTAGTAATGAATTTTTTGGTAATGCCAACTAATTTTTTGTCCGGAGCATTTTTCCCAATTAGTAACTTTCCAAAAACAATAAATTATCTGACAAGAATAAATCCAATGACTTATGGGATGGATGGCTTGAGACAAATTTTAATCAATCAGGGAACATTTAGTTTAACCACGGATTTAATTGTTTTGATTGGATTTACTATTGTATTAATATTTTTGGGAACATATTTTTTTGAGAAGATACAGGCTTAGAGTAAAATACAGATAATTTACAGTTTTCGTAGTTTAATGGATAGAATACTCCCCTCCGAAGGGAGTGATATGGGTTCGATTCCCATCGAGGACACATGAGAAAAATTATCAAAAATACAGATATCTAGTAGACTTGGTAGTATAACTTAAAAAATGTCAACGCGTTGACATGAAAAAAGACAAATATGAAGCTAAAAATTTAAAAATCACGTCATCTATACTCTTATATATAAGAGAGATTATGAAAAAAAGGCAACAGAAATATTAATATATTTATATCGGTTTCGGTTTTTAACTAGAGAACAAATTCAAAGATTAACGGATCAGAAGTTTCATAGTCTGACAATATCAAGGCTTAATGATTTACTAAAAAATAATTTTATCAAGCGTTTTTATAATCCTAATTTAGTAAACAGTCCAGCGATTTATTCATTAGATAATTTTGGGCGTAAATACTTAATTGAAAATCATGAGGAATTAAAACTAAATAAAACTGCATTAGATAAAGTGTGGAGAGTTAACAAACTAACAGCTCAATTTAGAAACCATTGTTTAACACTAGCTGATATCTATATTGCTTTAAAAGAGACGGTTATAAAATTAGGCTCTAAACTTTCTTTTTATACTAAAAATGATTTACAAAATATTAAATATCTAATTGTTCCCCACCCTGATGCTTACTTTTATGTTCAAGAAACTAGTGGAATTAAAAAATATTATTTTTTAGATATCTTTGATTTTTATAGTAATCCTCAAAAACTTAAAAAAAGAATTCAGCAACACCTTGATTACTTTGATGATAACTACTGGCAAGATCAAACTGGCTGCAGTTTCCCGGAAGTTATTTTTGTAACCTGCGATGACCGATCATATTCTTACTTAAATTGGTATCTACCAAAAGTACTAGAAGATAATGATGATATCAACTTTTATATAATCTCAAAACAACAAATTAAAATTAATGGGTTTAATAAAGCAAGCTTGAAAAAGATGGTGGTGGAAGAGTAAATAAAAATAGCTATGTTTTTTATAATTAATAAAAATTATTGATAAGTGAGTTCCAATTCTAATTGCAACTGGATGCAATACAATTGGAACTCACTGAATGTAAATTATGATAAAATTAAACACAGAAAGGGATGAATTTATAATATGAAAGTGAGTAAAAAACTACCAAAATCAGTTGAGAATGTGTTGTGGTCTTATAACCTTAATAAAATCAATATTTTCACAAATAAAAAATTAATTATTGCTCAAGTGCTTAATTTTGGAACAACTGAGGCAACAGATTGGCTGTTTAAAACATATAGTATTGATGAAATATCCAATACGGCACAACAGATTCCTTTAGGTCAGTGGGATAAAAAATCTTTGGCTTTATGGTCACTTTATTTGGGGATTAAGCCTATTAAAAAGTCAGAAAAAGTATTAAATGGATAAAATTTATTGGGATATTTTAGATCAGAAACGAAGTCGCATCTTACCTTTATTGGTTGATTTTAAAAACGATTTTTATCTTGCTGGCGGGACTGCTTTGGCGCTTCAATTGGGTCACCGTGACAGTGTTGATTTTGATTTCTTTTGTCAAAACTCATTTTCAACCAATGAACTTTACAAAAAAATCGAAAAAACTTTTTCATCTTGTCAGTTAATAAAGGTTCAAGAGGCAAAAGATACTTTAACTTTGATGGTTGATACCAATATTAAATTAAGTTTTTTGGGGTATCGATATAAATTAATAAGACCGTTAAAAGAGGAAAAATATTTAAAAATAGCTTCAATTGAAGATATTGGTTGTATGAAAATGTCGGCAATAATTAGCCGATCAGTTTTTAAAGATTATGTTGACCTTTATTTTATCTTGCATCATTTTAACTTAGCCACTTTACTTAATTTGGCTAAAAAAAAGTTTCCTACAATCGATAGTAATTTAGTCTTAAAAAGCTTGGTTTATTTTGATGATATTGAAATCGAATCGATTATTTTTAAACACGATCAAGAGATTAGTTTTGAGATAGTAAAAACCTATCTATTAAAGACGGTAAAAAAATATCTTGATTTGAATAAATAAAAAAGTGATCAAAATCCCTGAAATTAATCAATTTTGAGGAGGCTAACTCCTTATAATTAACTATATTGAGAGATAGTTAACTTAATAATAATTGCTTGATTTTAGGCATTGGTGCAGATATTGATGTAGAAATGCTTGGTGTAATTACAAAATATGTTTCGGTAGCCTTATATGTCTTGTCAAACACAAAAGGTTGATAGAATATCATAAAGACTAAGCTGTAGAGGGGAAAAATAAGACATTAGGCTTTAGCTCTATGAAATCAACTTTGGAAAATAAAAAGATAAGTAATTTAAAGAAAATTATTGAAAATAAGAAAATAGTTTTGGTTGGGGGATGTTTTGATATTCTCCATTTGGGACATATAATTTTTTTGGAAAAAGCCAAGAATTTAGGAGAAAAGTTGGTGGTTTTGTTGGAGTCTGATGAAAATATTAAAAAAAATAAAGGGAAGAATAGGCCAATAAACAATCAAGATAATAGAGCAAAAGTGTTAAAGAGCTTAAGAATGGTGGATAAAGTCATTAAATTACCTGAAATGAAAACTGATGATGAATATTTTGCCTTAATTAAAAAAATTAAGCCAACAATAATTGCTATTAGCGATGGCGATAAAAGAATTTTTCAAAAAAAAGAACAAGCAAAAAAAATTGGGGCAAAATTAATCAAAGTAACCAAATTAATACCCTATCAATCAACCAGCAAAATTATTGATTATATTGTTCAAGATTATTAACATCAATATTGGGAATTTTACTTTGGATATCTTTTAAAAATTCGTCATAATCCATAAATTCAACTCCTTGGGGTGGCTGAAAATCTGATTCAGACACCACAGTTGGAGAACAATCGTATTGATATTGCTGATCAAAATCTACACCTTTGACTGAAGCTGAGTATTCACTGGTTTGAGGTTCCTCTTTTTGATTTTCAATATTATCAAGTTTCATTTTTATGGCGACATTTGAGGCTGGATTTTGGGGGTTTTCTTGCCAAGTATAAATATAAACTCCGTCACTGATTGAATTGGTAGTAAAAGTTTGATTTTCTTGTTTAATAGTGACTTTTTGATTAAATTTTTGACCTTGAATAATAATTGTTCCGTTAGATTCTGACCCTTCAATATTACTTGACCAAGTACATTTTTGAGGAATGTTTTTGGCGATTAGGTCACGCAAAGAAAAAGAGGATGTAGTCGATTCTTCTTGTTGGTCGCTAGAAGTAGTAGTGGCTGCATCATTTGTTGGTTTGACCCCACAAGCTGACAAAAACAAACTACATAAAAGGATTAAACTAAGACTTAAGATTTTTTTCATACGAATTTTAACTAGTAACTTTTATCTTATTTTAACATTTTTGAGATATAATCAGACAGTCATGATAAATGAAGCAATCAAAATAAAAGACAATTTATATTACGACGAGAGATCGGCGGGAGGAATTGTATACAAGCTGGAAAATGGAAAAATAAAATGGCTTTTGATTAGAACAATTTCGGGATACAAATCGATAAAAAAGGGAAATCCAAAACCAGTTTACAAATTTCCCAAAGGTCATTTGAAAGATAATGAATTTTTGAAACAAGCGGCTTTGAGGGAAGTGGAGGAAGAAGGTAGGATAAAGGCAAATATTATAACTAAAGTAGGATCGAACAATTATATTTTGTGGGATGCGGAAAGTAGAAAAAAAATTATCAAAAAAGTTACTTTCTTTTTGATGGAATACGATGGTCAAAGTAATCTGAAATATTATGATAGTGAAATGGTAATTGAGAGGGATTGGTATAGTTACGAAGAGGCTTGTGAAAAGCTGGCGTATGATAGTGAAAAGGTACTATTAAAAAAAGCAAAAAATAAGTTGGAAGGTTTGTTAAAATAGTAGACTTGTCGGAACTTTTAAAAATAAGGAGGAGTCGCCCCCACCAAAAGCTTCGCATTTAGGCGGGCTGGTAGTGGTTTATTCCTCAACAATATGGAGGAGTCGCCTAGTGGTTTATGGCGCACGCCTGGAAAGCGTGTGTTCGAAAGGACTCGTGGGTTCGAATCCCACCTCCTCCGCCTACGTTCGCTGAAGCTAACTCCGGCGGACAAAGTCCGCCCATTTTGCGAAAGCGAATTACATTCACTATAAAAAAGTAATAAAATTAATTGTGTTTTATGTTTATTTTTTAGAAAACAAAAATAAAATCCCTTATGTTGGATGTACTAATGATTTAAAGGATAGATTACGAAGACACAACAAAGGTTATGTCCCGGCGACAAAAGACTTGAGGCCTTGGAATTTAATTGCCTATTTTGCTTTTAATGATGAAAAAGTAGCGTTCAGATTTGAAAAATACATGAAAACAGGATCAGGAAGAGAATTTATAAAAAGACATATTAAATGGAATGAATAGAAATTAATTGAATTAATGGTTCACTAAAATTTGAATTTTCTTTATACTTCCTTATAACTTAGGAAACGAGATTTGAATTATTTTTATGATTTTATACGTATTAAGTTCAAAAAAAGTTCCAGACTCACCTCCTCCGCCAAATGTCGTTTTTATCCTGTTGTACCGTGTAATATAGGCGATGATGCTCTTAAAGAAATTAATGTTTTGTTCCTGTTTAGCTTCAAAAAAGTTCCAGACTTATATTCTTCGCGGCTTGTAATGATTGATATACTTCTTTAAATGAATTTGAATACTAAATTAACTTCAAGTAGGGCTGGATTAGTTGGGGGAATTTTATCAATATTATTTTTCCTTTGTTTTTTAATATTGGGATTTTTACAACCTGATTACAATCATATTAGAGACACTATAAGTGAATTGGTTGATGGTAATTTTGGTTGGATACAAACGTTAAATTTTGGTATTCTTATTTTTTCGGCAATATTTATTGGCTTTGGATTGAAAAAAAATATTATCAAAAATAATTTAATAATAATAATTTTTTGGTTATGTGTAATTGAATTAATTGGAGTTTTAATTTTCCCAGCAGACAAAATTACTACAAATTACCATCTCGGTTTTATATTTCTCTCTTTAACAGGAAAAATCCATTATTTAGTTACTTTTATATTGATAATAACGATTTCAGTAATGGCATTTTAATAATTCAAGACATGAGAAAAAATCTAAATTGGAAAAAAATAATTCCTTATTCATATTTTGTATTGTTTTTTAATTTAATATTTGGAACCCTTTGGTACTATTTTAATGAACATGGATTTTTGTTTAAATGGAAAGGTTTGTTTCAAAAAATTATAGTTTTTAATGTTCTTGCTTGGTTAGGTGTAGTTGGTTTTAGACTGTGGAAATTAGAGAGAAAAATTTAGAGTTGTGAGACAGAAAGGTTCCAGACTTATCCTTTCCGCCAAATGTTATGACAATTTATGGGGTATAATTTATACATGTCGTCAACAGTAAGAGCCCCATATATAGAATTGGGTCCAGGTGGAGATTATCCAGTAGAAATTAATTATGCTATTCGTATTTATACGAATCCACCACAAAATGAAAAAATTCCTAATGTTGGTGAAGAATCGGCGACATTAAAGGGTGGTCAAAGAACAAATTTTCACGGAGAGGTGCCAATTCTTAATGGCGATAAAAAACAAGTTGGTTGGGCTGAATTGACAAGAATTGTTAGTGCTCGGCCTAAATATATGCCAGTGGAAGAAATTAAAGCGTGTGGTTTTGAATCTATTGATGAGGCGGTTGAGTATGCAAAAAGAGAACATGGTGAGGAATTTGAGAGAGATGGAGTTTTGACTGTATATCATTTCAAAGTGGCTCGGCTAGACAATTTCTAAACTTAGGGTAATATTTAAATTATTTTTCTAGATTACCTAAATATTCCCCTGATGTAGGGAAACCGGATTGATAGTCTTTTAATAATTTTGGCGATAAAGGATGTGGAAGAAGATTATCGGGTAAATTATTTATATCTAACCAGGTACACCAGAGATGATGATCTGGGTGTTGGGGGTCATAGTGATGTTCTAAATCTTGGCATTTATCTATATCTCCTAGAATAAACAATTCCAAGCTTTGTTCATTATTTTTAGTGGGATCAAAAAAATCACGAATATAAAGAATTTTTTGAAACTTGAATCTGGCGCCATTACATTCTTCAGCGATTTCTCGAATACAACCCTCCAATACAGTTTCGCCAAATTTTAGGTGTCCACCAATATAAAAATAAAAATTTGTTTTTTGACTATATTGAACCAAAACTTTTTCTTTTTTAATTACTACCAATCTCAGTCGAATATGGATTTTATTTTCTCCCATGAATGATTATATCGTGTTGGTGAAAACAAATGAATCTTAGATAAAAATGATAAATTAAATATTGGTGATAAAATCTGGTATGAAACAAAAACTGATTTTGGTATTGATTTCGGCTTTAATACTATCAGGGTGTACGCTTGGGGCTAAAAAGGAAGTAATAATGGTGACTCCAACTCCTTTTGAGGAAAAACCAGAAGAGCAATTAGTCGGAAATGATGAAGATGAACACGGATGTAAGGCATCGGCGGGGTATAGCTGGTGTGAAGCTAAACAAAAATGTTTAAGAACTTGGGAAGAAAAATGTGAGAAAGAAATTACAGAGGAAGTAAAGGTAAAAGTGGAGAAAAAAGTAGAGGAAACAGTTAAAGAGGCAGTGACAAAAATATTGACAAAAAAATATAATTGGGAAGCAAGTAAAGTATCGGTTCAAGTGGACAGGGAATTTAATGATTTTGCCACTGGATCGGTGGGGTTTGGCGAAGAAATTGGTGGTGGAGGTTGGTTGGCAAAAAAAATTGAAGGAAAATGGGAGGTGATTTGGGATGGAAATGGGTCGGTTGATTGTCCAAAATTAAGAATGGAATATCAATTTCCAGATGAAATATTAAAACCAGCATTTTGTAATTAAATAGAGGTAAGGTCGTTTTTAAGAAAAAATTTTATTTATTATTCCAATAATCAACTATTTTTTTACGTCGATCTTCTAGCGAAAGTGAGCTGTCTATTCCCGGTCCACTAATACAACCACCGTCACAAAAAAGAATATCTAATAGTCGGAGATGGTCGGAATTGATAAATCTTTTAATCGCCTCTTGGGCATTATTTATGCCAGAAACTACCTCAATGTCGTCTTCGCTTAGTAAATCCCTAGCCCCACTACTCTGAGTTAATCCCCCGGAAACTGGATATAAACGAGTTACTCCCCCAGCTAAATCAAAGGTTATTTTTTCATCAGTTATTTCTTCTTTAATATTTAGATTAGTAAAAATTTGTTGTATATCTTTGTAGGTAACAGAAAGGATATTTAAATTAGGATGGTCTTGAGTTGCTTCTAACCTTTTAACCAGACAGGGGCCAATAAAAACAGGTCGTGAAGCGGGAAATTGATTAATGACTTTTCGGGCAGTGGCAACCATTGGTGAATCGGCTTTAAGAGATAAATATTTAACAGCTTCTGGAAATCTTGCTCGTATCATTCTGACAATATTAGGACAGGGGCTGGTGATAAATCTGGATGATTCTTCTGTTTTTAGGGCGTTGATGATCATTTTGTTAGTTCGCATGGCTCCAACAGAGACCTCAACTATGTGCTGAAAACCAGCTCGTTTTAATTGTCCGACAATTGTTTTTGGGTTAAACACAATCGGAAATGATGGTGCTAACATGGCAATGAGTGATTGTCTGGTTTTTAATAGTTCTATTAGAGTTTGAATTTCGGTCATAGCAACTTAGTCATTATATCAACGATTTAATTATGACAGTGTTGAATACTTTTAATTATTCTTGCCTCTGTGAGCTGGTGCAATAGAATTATATTAATTTATTAATAGGTAAATTTCTATGAAACTTGAAAATAAAGTTGCTATTGTTAATGGTGGTAGTAGTGGTTCTTGGGCTGAAGCAGCTTGTACAGCTTCAAAATTTGCCATAGTTGGCTTAACAAAAAAATGTTGGTTATCAATATGCTAAAGAAGACATCCGCTGTAATGCAATCGATCCTGGTGTTGTTAAAACTAATATTGTTGCCCAATTACGAACCCTAACGCATTTGGAAAAGAAAAAGCTATGTCGGGAATGGGAATTAACCCCCGAGCGGGTGAACCGACTGAAATTGCTCAAGTGGCTTTGTTTTTAGCCTCCGATGATTCTAGTTTTGTTAATGGAACAGTAATTACGGCTGATTCTGGTTGGACTGCATATTAATAATCATAAAAATTTGTTTGTGATTAAAATTTAGTAGGATTGGCCGAAAAGCCAGCGGTGTTTTGAAGGTTTGCCACAATAAATACAAGTCCCCTGTTCTTCTACTTGATCATCGGGTAAACAGCGAGTAGTGGCTTTGGTATCTTGTTTTATTTTTTCTTCACATTCAGATAAACCACACCAGTGAGCCAAAATAAAACCACGAGTGGTGGACATTATTTTTTTGAATTCATCGTAAGAATCAACGGAAAAAGTATTGTCTTGAGTGAATTTTTTGTGTTTTTCAAACAAACTAGATTGAATATCAACAATCAGTTGATCAAGGGTTTTTTCTAAATCAGAAATTTTTATGGTTTGTTTTTCGAGAGTATCTCGACGAGTCACAACTACCGAATCAATAGCGGCTTCTTTATCGCCAATTTCAAGCCGAATTGGAACCCCTTTGATTTCCCATTTGTTAAATTTAAAACCAGCAGTTTCTCCTTCGACATCGTCTAATTTAGTTCGATATTTATTTTTTAATTGGTCAAAAAGTGAGTGGGCCAGACTAACCGCTTTTTGATGTCCAGGGATAGCAATGATAATTAATTGAATTGGAGCAATTTGGGGAGGGAAAACCAAACCATTGTCGTCACCATGAACCATAATCAAACCACCAATACTTCGAGTCGACATCCCCCAACTGTTTTGATAGGGGTAAAGTTTTTTACCATTTTGATCTTGAACTGACCAATCAAAAGATTTGGCAAAATTTTGACCAAGATCGTGTGAGGTGCCGGCTTGAAGAGCTTTTCCGTTTGGCATAAGTACCTCGATGCTATAAGTTTTTCCAGCACCAGCAAATTTTTCAGACTCACTTTTTACCCCAGTGATACCATAAATTGCTAAGAGTTTGTTGTAGGTTTTTTTGTAAAGATCTAAGGCCCACTGGACCATTTCTTGATTATCTTTATCGGTAAGATGAGCACAATGTCCTTCTTGCCACAAAAATTCACTAGTACGTAAAAAGAGATAAGTGCGTTGTTCCCAACGAACAACATTACACCACTGGTTCATCATAATTGGTAAATCACGCCAGCTTTGGGTCCATTTTCGATACATATCATAAATGATGGTTTCTGATGTCGGTCGGACAATTAGTTTTTCGGTCAACTCCTGTCCTCCACCCATAGTTACTACCGCCAATTCGGGAGCAAAGCCTTCAATGTGTTCTTTTTCTTTTTTCAAAAATCTTTCGGGGATAAATAGGGGGAAATAAGCGTTTTGGACACCTTTTTCTTTGATAAATTTATCCATAAAACTTTGAATTCTTTCCCAAATAGCAAAACCATAAGGCCGAATAACCATACAACCTTTGACAGGAGCGTAATCAGCTAATTCAGCTTTAACAACTAAATCGTTGTACCACGCTGACAAATCGTCTGATTTTTGGGTGATAAATTTTTTAGCCATGAACCTATTATAGCTTATTTTTACTCTACTAATACTAAACTCAAAAACTATAAATTGATTAGTAATAAAGGCTAGTATATTATTTAGTCAGTGAAAAATAGGAATCCATTAATGGTATTTTTGTTGAGTATTTTGACTTGTGGAATTTATAGTTTGTACTGGTTGGTCAAAACGAAAGATGAGATGAATAAATTAGGTGAGAAAATTCCAACGGTCTGGATTTGGTTAATCCCACTAATTGGTCAATTTTGGTGGTTATGGAAATATGCTCAAGGGGTAGAACATGTGTCAAAAAATGAACTTAATTTATTTTTGACTTTATTGGCTTTATATTTATTGGGGCCAATTGGAATGGCAATAGTTCAGGAAGCATTCAATAGATCTGGAAACTCTGTGGCCACTACAACTACACCCACACCATCAGCAGTCTATCAAAGAGGAACTACAATTTTACCGCCGATACCACCAATCAAAAATCAAAATTTAAATACAAACTCCCAGACCAGCCCACCTGTTAGCGAGAAAAATTGACCATAATTTATAATAAAGCGCGAACCTAGAATTAATAAAATAATTGATTTAGAATTAGAAATGATAGAAAATAAAGAGGATAGATTGAGACAAATAAGAGATGAGGTTTTTAATTGTAAAGATTTGCCATTGTTTTCTTATAGAAGTAGTAATAAATATTATCCCGTAATTGGTCAAGGGAACCACGAGGCTAAAATAATGCTAATAGCTGAAGCCCCTGGAGAGGAGGAAGCCAAAACAGGGAGGCCGTTTGTGGGGTCAGCTGGGAAAATATTAGATAAATTATTGGTTTTTGCAAAAATAAAGAGAGAAGAAATTTATATAACTAATATTGTCAAAGATAGACCTCCAAACAACAGAACTCCAAATGAAGAAGAAATTAAAGCTTACTCCCCTTTCATAACTAGGCAAATAGAGATTATTAAGCCAGAGATTATCGTTACGTTAGGAAGGATTGCAATGGAATGGGTGGTTGAAAAATATAAATTAGTAAATTTTGGGAAAATTAGCCGAGTTCACGGACAAATTTTTGATTTAAAAATTAATGATTGTTTGGTTAAATTTATCCCTATGTTTCATCCAGCGGTAGCTTTATATGATCCTAAAAAAATTGCTGAAATGGAGGTAGATATTAAGAAAATAGCAAAAATTTATATTAAAAACACTTTTTGACGAAAACACTATTGATTAATTTAATAAGATTTATATAATGAATAGATATTCATTATATCTTTTGTTATGAAAGAAAGAATTGCTTTAATTTCAGTTGTGGCTAACGTAGGATTAGCAATAACAAAAATTGTTATGGGGTTAATATCGCATTCAGCATCAGTATTAGCTGAGGGGTTTCATTCGTTGACAGATATATTTTCTTCCTTGATTGGTTTTGTGGGGATAAGAATATCACAAAAGGAGGCGGACAAAAAACACCCTTATGGACATTATAAGTATGAATCGCTTGGGGCTTTGTTAATTACTTTAATCTTGTTTGCTACTGGAGTTGGGGTAATTTATGATGGCTATAAAAATTATTTAAGTTTTGAAAAAATACAGATTAGTCCTCTTTTGGTTGGAGTAATGGTTTTTTCAGTTTTGATTAACTATATTACTTCAAAAGTTAAAATTTATTATGGAAAAAAAGAAAATTCTTTAACTTTATTATCTGACGGAACTCATGATCGAGCGGATGTTTTATCTTCTTTGGTAGTACTTTTGGGACTTATTTTTTATCAACAATTTAATAACTTAGATTCGATATTGGCAATTTTTATTGGATTTTATATCATTTATGAATCGTTTGTTTTGGGGAAAGAGGCATCAGATTCTTTGTTTGATGTAACTGCGGGGGAAAAAATAGAATTAGAGATAAAAAAAATAGTTGAAACGGAAAATATTGTTTTGGAAAATCTAAAAACTCAAAAAAAGGGATCAGTGATTACGGCTAATTTGCAAATAAAATTACCTAGTCAATTAAAAATTAATGAGGCAACTGATATTTCTCAAAATTTAAGGGAAAAATTGATTCAAAAAATAAACAACTTGGTTTATGTAGTAATTGAAATTAAAGGCCTTGATACTCAAACAAATTATTTTAAACCAAGTTTTGGCAGAGGATTTTCGTGGCAGGGAAAAGGTAAAAATAATGATCAGGATGGAGGTAAGGGACCAAAGGGAATATGTTTTTGTTCTGTTTGCGGTTATGAAATAGAACATCAAGCAGGAAAACCTTGTAAAGAAATGATTTGCCCTAGGTGTAAAATTAAACTTGAAAGAAAATAATTCTGCTTTACAATAAGATTTATAAAGTTATAGATTAATATAAAGGAGAGGCAAAAAATGAAAGTACTAAAATTTGGAGCAGTTTGGTGTTCGGGTTGCTTGGTGATGAGACCAAGATGGAAAGAAATTGAAGCGGAATTACCGTGGTTGAAAACTGAGTATCATGATGCTGACGAAGAGGTTGAATTGACTAAAAAATATAATATTACAGATTATCCTTGTTTTATTTTTCTTGACAAAAACGATGAAGAAATTTATCGAGATTATGGAGAAATTGAGAAAGAAAAATTAATAAAAATAATTGAAAAATTTAAAGATTTATAAAATGAAAAAGTTTTTTTTGTTTTTAGGACTAGTATTATTTTTGGGGGTTGTTTTTTTGAACCCAGTAAAAGCTGAAAACAATAAGGTTGAGTTGAAATTATTCTATGGTGAAGGGTGTCCTCATTGCGCTTTGGAAAGGGAATTTTTGAAAAAGATTGAAGCTAAGTATCGAGATAAAATATCAATTTTTGAATATGAAATTTATTATAGACCGGAAAATGCTCAAATTTTTGGCAACTTAGTAAAGGATTTAAAAATTGAAACAGCAGGTGTTCCTCTTTTATTAATTGGGAATGATTATGTTTTGGGTTATGGATCAGACGATACTACTGGGACAGAAATTGAGAATAAAATAAGAAAAATACTAGGAGATGAACAATTGGAAACAGACGAATCGAACCCTATATATTTAAATCTTTTTTCAAAAAAAATTGATTTAAAAAGTTTTTCTTTACCAATCGCAACAATACTAATTGCTTTTGTGGATGGGTTTAATCCTTGCGCGATGTGGATATTGGTATTTTTGATTACTATGCTGATTAATATGAAGGATAAGAAAAAACTTTATATATTGGGAACAACTTTTATTTTTGTATCGGGCTTGATGTATTTAGTCTTTTTATCGGCTTGGTTTAACTTTTTTAAATTTGTAGGGTATGTTTATTGGATTAAAGTAATTATTGGGATTGTTGCCATAATTTCTGGAATAATGCATATTAAAAGTGGACTATTCTCCAAAGGAGAATGTAAAGTTACCAACCAAACTCAGCGTCAAAAAATTATTCAAAGAATAAAAGATACGTTGAGCCAAAAAAAATTATTTTTTTCTTTGGTTGGAATAATTAGTTTGGCAATATCTGTTAATTTGGTGGAGATTGTTTGTTCGGCGGGGTTACCAGCAGTTTATACTAATCTATTATCAACGATAAAATTATCAACTTTTGAATATTATGTTTATTTACTTTTGTATGTTTTGATATTCATGTTGGATGATTTGTTAATTTTCTTTTTGGCAATAAAAACTTTTGAAGTTAGTGGAATAAGTAAAAAATATACTAAAATCTCGGGGGTTGTGGGTGGATTTATTATTTTAGTGATTGGAATTATTTTGATTATAAAACCAGAACTTTTAATGTTTGGCTAATAAATTGTTATTTGATATAAGTTAAGGAGAATTTATGTTGCCGACTATTCTGCTGAATATAATAAAAGAAGAAAAAGCTTATGTGGGAGAGTTTTTAAACTTTATTACTAGAATTAGACAGCGAATGTAAGGAAGGTTTGAAAGAAGGTGAAGAAGTAAAAGAACTAATAAATGAATAACTCTGAATAAGTTACGATACATATTCGACATCGGTGAATTAACCAATGGTGACAA
>CAYXLS010000009.1:0-19078 GCA_964464785.1 uncultured Gammaproteobacteria bacterium
GGCTTTGGCTCATAAAGCTCAACTAAGACACTCTGGACAACCTTATGTGTCTCACTTAGCTTGGGTTGCAAAAGTTGTAGCTCAACTTAATATTGGTCAAGAGTCGGTGTTGGCAGCTTTACTTCATGATTGTATCGAAGATACTAAAACAAATATTGATGATATCGCCAGGGAATTTGGTGATGAAGTAGCATTATTGGTCTCTGGACTGACAGAAATTAAGTCAAAGACTGATGGAATAAAAATTAATCAAACTAATATTGATGTATTTAGAAAGTTTTTTTTCTCTTCAATCGATGATGTTCGAATATTGATAATAAGAATTGTGGATAAATTACATAATTGTTTAACTATTGAATATCTTCCTATAGAGAAACAAATTGATTATGCTCGAGATATTATGAATATATATGGGCCAATTGCAGAATATGCTGGTTTACATTTTTTTAAAAAAAGAATTGAAGATATTGCTTTTCAAATATTAAATCCAATTGAAGCAAATAGAATTAAAAATATTTTTAAAGAACAAGAAAGAGACGAGATAAAAGCTTTAAATTTGGTCAAAGATGAACTAGAGAGTATGTTAAAAATTAATAATATTAATAACGCTGTTGTCGAAGGAAGAATAAAAAGCTTATACAGTACGTATGTAAAAATAAAAAGTAAAGGAGAAGGTTATCAAGTTAGGGACAGGATAGCGATAAGAATACTAACTGATAATTTGGTTGAGTGTTATACAATTTTGGGACTTGTTCACGCTAAATATCGATATTCTCCAGAAGATTTCAAGGATTATATTGCTACTCCAAAAACAAATGGTTATAGATCGATTCAAACGACTTTGACTTGGAAAAATAAAATAATGGTTGAACTACAAATAAAAACCAAAGAAATGCATGAATTTAATGAGTTTGGACCAGCGTCGCATATTGCTTATAAAAATGGAGGTGATAAACGAGGAATGGGGATGGAATGGGTTAAAGATTTGTATAAATGGCAGATTGGAAAAAACAACATCAAAAACTATCAAATTAAACTGCTAACAAATTATATTTATGTATTTACACCGAAAGGAGACACAATCCAATTACCAAAAGGGAGTACGGCTCTTGATTTTGCTTTTAGAATTCACACTAGAATAGGAGAGAGATGTTGTGGGGTAAAAATTAATAAAAAAATTGCGAAAATTGGATACGAACTTAAGACTGGAGACTTGGTTGAGATATTGTTAAGTAAAAAAATGAATGTTAACAAAAATTGGTTAGATATTGTAAAAACACCAATAGCTAAGGAATATATAAGAAAAGCAATAAAATTTGATAACTAGGGTTAATATTGATATAATTTTTTCATATTAGATTATAGGTTTAAAATTATATGTTAATTTTATGCCAAGAAGAAAAGAATTACCATTACCAGATCAACTTAAATATGTCATTGAAGATGGACAAATCGTTAATATTGAACAAAATTGTATAGGTTTATTTAAACCAGAATTAATACAAAAGTTAAAATCTCGCCCAAAAAGACCAATAAAATTTACCCCAGGTCAATTGGGATATGGTGAATTGACGAAAAGTATTGCGACAGAATGTTTTGATGATAATAAAAATAAATTATCTATAATATGGAGAAAATTTACGGAAATTAAAGAAGAAAGAGAAGAAAAAGGTTTAATAGATGATGTTTTTTATATTCCGAAAGGTATCCGAATAGAAGGATTAGGTAGTAAAAAATATTTAGGTGGAAAATTGACATATGATATCTTAGCTATTAATGATGTAAAAACTAAATCATTAAGTTTAATATATTCGTTTAAACCAAATAATTGTGAAATTGCCCAGTATCATTTTCAACGCAAAGAAGGATCTCGCCATGAAACAGGATATTTTAGTCCAGATGATATTTTTGGTGCGTGGAATCATTATAATTTATCCAAATATGAGTCTTTTGAAGCTTTTTTAAATGATGTTAATAATTAAAAAAATTAAAATAGATTTGTTATTTTTTTACGATATCTATTGGCGAAACGGTGGGCTTCATCACGTAACTGTTGTAAAAGTAGAAGAGATGGCGAATTTTTTGGTAAATTAATTTCTTGCCAATCGTTTTTCGTTTTTATAACAATTGTTTCATATTTTTTGGCTAAACCAATAACAGGCAAAACCCACCTCTTATCCCCCTCCCTCAAGGAAAGGAGGGGAAGCTGATTTGACATTTTTATAGCTTCTGTTGCTGCGCCAACTTGAGGCTTGCCACCATCGACTACTATTAAATCAGGATAATCCCATTCGGGGTGTTTGAGTCGACGATAAACGACTTCTTTAATCATATACTGATCGTCGGGAGTAATTTTGGTGTTAATTTTGAATTGTCGGTATTGAGAATTATCTATTTTTTGGCCTTGATAGACAGTCATTGAACCAACAAAATATTTTGATCCTGAATTAGAAATATCGTAAGCTTCGATTCGGTTTATTTTTGACAAATTAGGAAAAAATGAATTCAAGATTAATTTAAGTTCGTCGATAGCTTTTTGATTCTTGTCTTCCACTAATTGGACATCTTTATATAAATTGTTTAAATTTTTCCATCCTGAAATTATGTAATTAAGAGAGTTAATTTGATCACGTCGGATTTTGGCTAATTCAAAATTTTCTGACTTAGAAGCTAATTTCATTTCATTACTTAAATCTTTGATTAATTTATTAAAATTACCAGCTAATATTTTTTTTATCTTGGAAATTGTTAATTTGTATTCCTTAAGATTTGGGTTGGGACCAGGACAAATTCCGAGGTGACAAAATAAGCATTTTTTATCTATATGTTTTTTCGAATAATAAGGGAAAATATGTCGAATTGTTTTTAAAAGACTTTTTACTGAATGGCTATCTGGAAATGGTCCATAAAATAAATCATTTTTACCAAGTGTAGATTTATATGCTGGTCTGATAATGTGATATTTATCTTTGGAAATAGAAATATATAAATAACTTTTATCATCTTTGAGCTGTGAATTAAATTTGGGACGATATTGTTTGATTAGACTAGATTCTAAAACTAAAGCTTCAATTTCTGAATTTACCGTTTTATAGCTTATATCATCAATTTCTGAAACCAAACGCTTAGTTTTGTATCCCAAAGCATGGTCGTTTAGAAAATATTGAGAAACTCTTTTTTTAAGATTTATAGCTTTACCAATATATATAATTTTCTTTTGTTTATTTTTGTAAATATAGACACCAGGTTTTGAAGGAATAGTTTTAATGTCAATCACTTTTGTATTATATAATGAAGTAGTGAAATTTTTAGAAAAATTATTATTATCTCTTTTTGTAATAATTTTATTTATTTCGGCTTTTATTCGATTTTATCAAGTTAAAAATCATAATTCGGCGTTAACTTATGATCAATCCAGAGATTTGTTGGATATAAGAGTATTAGCTGGATTTCATGATTTTCAAATTTCTGGGCCAACTACATCTATTACAGGTTTAAACCTAGGCCCTTATTATTATTTTTTTAACTTACCAGCTTTTTGGTTGGGTCAAGGGGATCCACAATACTTGGTTAATTGGAATATTTTATTTTTTTTGGTTACAGCAATCGTAATTTTTATATTTTTTTATAAAAGAAATATAATCTTAGGTTTTTTTGTTTCAATTATATTTTTGTTGGCTCCTCAGTTGTTTAGTATTACTAGATACTTTTGGAATGCAAACGCAGTAGTTTATTTTATTGTATTTTATTTTTTGGGAATGTGGAATTATTTGGAAAATAAGAACAAAAATAGTGCCTTAATTTGGGGTATAACAGCTGGTTTAGTCATACAATTTGAAGCGGCTTTTGGCAGTGTTTGTGTAGCTTACTCAATTTTAATAATAATTTTAAGTAAAAATAAATTTATTTTTAAAAATTATTTATTTGGTTTATTACCCTGGTTTTTGCCTCAATTGGCTTTTGAAATTAAGCATAAATTTCAAATGACAAAATTATTTTTAGGAATTCTTGATGGTAGTAATTCAATATTAGGTGATAAGATTCCGTTTAACCAAATTTTTGGTTTACATATAAATAAAATATTTTCTTATTTTGAAGGACAATTTATGTTGCCATATGGATTTGGATTATTATTATTAATATTTGCATTAATAGTGATATTACTTTACAAAAAATATCGATTTGTGGCAGTACATTTTATCGGATTTATAGTGTTTTCTTTATTTTTTTATACTTTGATTTATCATCATGAATTAAAAAATTGGTATTTGGAAGGGATAAGAGTCTGGTATTGCTTTGTAATTGGAACAGCAATTGTGAGTGTTACTAAATACCAAAAAATATTTTTCGGGTTAGTGACATTATTATTAATTTTTAATTTATCCAAAACAATTGTTGACCAATCGGTGTATATCAAAAATAGAGATAAAAGTGACGATCCAAAAAATACAGCTAATTTGATTAAAAACATTGATTGGGTTTATAAAGAAATGAAAGGCGAAGGTTTTAAAGCTTATAATTATGTTCCAGAAGTATATGATTATCCCCACCAATATTTATATTGGTGGTATGGAAGCAAAAATTATGGATATATGCCTGAAATAATATCTTATAGCTTAGAAGATGTTCCAGAATATGTCAGATTACAGAATATATTTTATAAAAATAATAAACAAGCTGAGAAAAAGTTGGCGTTGATATATGAAACCAAATCAACCTATCTTGATTGGATTAAGCAATTTAGTGATTACTGCACTATAAATAAATGGGAAACAGACTGGAGAACAATTGTTGAAATAAGAGAAAAATGTAAATAATTAGAGATTTTTTTTAAGATATTTACCAGTATAACTTCGTGAACAGTTTATTACATCATTAATAGTACCAGCGACCACTAATTCTCCCCCTTTATCCCCACCTTCTGGACCCATATCAATTATCCAGTCAGAATTTTTTATCATATCTAAATTGTGTTCTATAACCACGACGGTATTTCCATTTGTGACTAATTGTCTTAAAACTTTTATTAATCTATCGACATCATAAAAATGTAATCCAGTTGTCGGCTCATCTAAGATATAAAGCATTTTCCCTTTCCCACGTTTAACTAATTCCCGGCTAATTTTAAGTCTTTGAGATTCTCCTCCTGATAAAGTATTTGACGATTGGCCTAATTCTAAATAACCTAAGCCAACGTCTTGAATAGTGGACAACATTCTTTTTAATTTATTATTATTTTTGAAAAATTCGACTGATTCGTCAATCGTCATTGATAGTATTTGAGAAATATTTTTTCCTTTGTACTCTACTTCGAGTGTTTCTTCTTTGAATCGGTTCCCACGACATTCGTCACAAGTAACATAGAGATCTGGTAAAAATTGCATTTCGATTTTTATTTGACCTTGCCCCTCACAGACAGGACAACGGCCTTCTTTTACATTAAACGAAAACCGACTAGGACTAAAACCTCTAATTTGAGATTCAATTGTTTGAGATAATAGATTTCTAATTTCATCAAAAACTTTTGTATAGGTTGCTGGATTACTACGAGGGGTTCTCCCTATGGGTGATTGGTCTACTAACAAAACATCAGTTATATTTTCTGTCCCAAATATTTCATCAAACTGTCCTATTGTTCCATAATAACTTCCTAATAATTTTTTACGAACACCACCATACAAAGTATCATGAACTAGAGTAGATTTTCCTGAACCAGAAACACCGGTGACACAAATTAATTTATTTAAAGGAAAATCGATATTAACATTTTTTAAATTCCACTGACGACACCCTTTAATTGAAATTTTTGATTGTAAATTGTCGATTGTAGATAATTGGTAAGTGTTGTTAGAATTTATTTTTAGTTTTTTGGATAAATATTTTCCGGTTATTGAATCTTTATTTTTTTTAATATCTTGCAAGCTGCCTTGAGCGACGATCTCGCCACCTTTTTTGCCAGCGTATGGTCCAAAATCTACTATATGGTCAGCACTTTTTATAACATCTTCATCGTGTTCAACTATTACCACAGAATTTCCTAAATTTTTTAATTTTTGGAGGGTTGTAATAAGTCGATCGTTGTCACGTGAGTGAAGCCCAATGGTTGGTTCGTCAAGAATATATAAAACACCAGTTAAACCAGTTCCTATTTGACTAGCTAGTCGAATTCGTTGGGATTCACCACTAGACAACGTACCAGCTTCACGATCTAAACTCAAATAATCTAACCCAACAGCTAACAAAAATTCTATTCTGGCTGACAATTCTTTTTTAATAGGTTCCAGAATTTCTTTTTCTTTATCGCTATTTAGTTTTGAATTTAATTCGTTTAGCCAAATATTTAATCTTTCAATTGGAAATTGGGTGATTTGATAAATATTGTTATTTAAAATATGAACAGATAGTGCATCTTGGTTGAGACGAGATTTGTGGCACGATAAACATTCAGTTTTTATCATAAATTTTTCTAATTCTTCTCGAACAATATCTGATCCTGCAGTAACATACCTACTTTCCATCATTCTAGCCCTCCATTCTGGGAATTTAGACCGATCGATTTGATACTTTAAACCTAAACCTTTACATTCGGGGCAAGCTCCTTGAGGTGAGTTAAATGAAAATAATCTTGGTTCAATTTCTGGAAGTGAAAGGTTGCAGTTTGGACAAGCAAAATTTTCTGAATAGAGGGTGTCTTTGAATTCTTTCATAGATTGGATATTTTCAAAAGAGAAGCCATTAATTTGAGAAATAATTACTAAACCGTTGGTTAATTTCATAGACTGCTGAACATCATCAACTAAACGTTCGAAGATTGTTTTTGGGTCTTTAAAATTGTTTTTGTTTATAGAGACTTTATCAACTACTACATCAATATTATGTTTATTAGTTTTAGCAATTAAAAAGTTGTCATAAAGATCGATTATTTGATTGTCAACTCGAATCCATTTATAACCTTGTTTTTTTAGATTATCGATTAATCCCTTAAAGTCTCCTTTTTTGTCACGAACGAGTGGTGACAAAACTAAAAAAAAATAAAAATTAGATCCATGGATATTGTTTTTAGCAATTTCAAGGACTTGATTGACAATTTGTTTGTCGGTTTGGGGAGAAACCTCACGGCCACAAGATGGACAATGAGGGTGACCTATACGAGCAAACAAAAGACGAAGATAGTCATAAATTTCAGTAACAGTACCAACAGTCGATCGTGGATTTTTGGATATTGCTTTTTGATTGATAGCAATTGATGGTGACAAGCCATCTATAAGATCAACATCAGGACGTTTCATGCTACCTAAAAATTGGCGAGCATATGAAGATAAACTTTCAACATATCGTCGTTGACCTTCGGCAAATAAGGTATCAAAAGCCATTGAAGATTTTCCGGATCCAGAAACTCCAGTAAAAACGACCATTTTATTTTTGGGAAACTCAAAAGAAACATTTTTGAGGTTGTTCTCTCGAGCTCCCTTAACGATAATTTTATCTAACATAAATATTTTTTGTCTTTTGGGTATCTCTACTTATAAAGGAGGTAATTTTTATAATTATATTTTTTATAAATCGTATTTTAAATAATTTTCAATTTCTCGAATTTGGTCACGTATTTTAATCGCTTCTTCAAAATCAAGATTAAAAGCTAAAGACCTCATGTGTTTTTTTAATTCCTTGATTTGTTTTTTTTGCTGAGACGGAGTCAAGGAAGAGGTATCAATTTTGGTCCAATTTGGTTTACTTTCTGTTTTGATATCTTCAATTATTTGAGGACGAATTGATTTTATCACTGATTTGGGGACAATATTGTTGTCTTGATTATATTTTAACTGAATTTGACGACGCCTAGTTACTTCATCAACAGCCCCTTTCATGGCCTTAGAAACTGTGTCCGCATACAAAATTACTTTGCCAGACAAATGTCTTGAGGCTCTACCCATAATTTGAATTAAAGACGATTGCGACCGTAAAAAACCTTGTTGATCAGCGTCTAGAATAGCAACTAAACTTACTTCAGGAAGGTCTAGACCTTCACGTAATAAATTTATTCCAACCAAAACATCGTAATTACCAGAACGAAGATTATCCAAAATATTTGAACGTTTTAAGGTGTCAATATCAGAATGAAGATAGGCAACTTTGAACGACTCACCGGTTTTTTGAGGGTCAGAAAGATAATTTGCGAGGTCTTCTGCCATTCTTTTGGTTAAGGTAATTACCAGGGTTCTTTCTTTTTTAGATATTCTATCTTTTATTTCTTTGACCAAATTGATAATTTGTTGATTTGTGGAACGAATTGAAATTTCTGGGTCTATAAGACCTGTTGGTCTGATAATTTGTTCGATGATGTGATTTTTAGATTTATCTATTTCGTAATTACTTGGTGTAGCAGAAACGTAAATAACTTTCGATACCCTATCTTCAAACTCGTTAAATTTTAAAGGTCTATTGTCTAAGGCCGAAGGAAGTCTAAATCCAAAATCAATAAGATTACTTTTACGGGCAAAATCACCGGCATACATACCACCGATTTGAGGTATAGTTACATGAGATTCATCAATTACAGTAAGAAATTTATCATTCCATAAATGACGGAAATAATCAACTAATGTGTAAGGGGGATCCCCTAAATGGCGATTTTTATCAAAATAAATAGAATAATTTTCAATCCCGTTTATATATCCGGTTTCCTCGAGCATTTCTAAATCATACTCGACTCTTTGTTCGATTCGATGTGCTTCTAATATTTTATTTTGTGATTTGAAATAGTCTACTTGTTTATCACAATCATTTTTTATAATTTTAAAAATATCTTTTAAATCATGATGACCACTAACGTATTGTTTGGCTGGAAAAAGAATAAATTGATCGATAAATATTTCTTTACCAGTTAAAGGATGTCTTTGAGTAATTTTTGATAAAATTTCATTTTGAAATTCTAAAGATAGATATGAGTCAGTATAGGATGGCCATAAGTCAAAATTTTCGCCTCTAACTCTAAATGTTGATCGTTTGAATTCTAATTCAGAACGAAGATAAAACAATGAAACTAGCTTTTCTAAAAGTTGTCGACGAGGGTATTTATGTCCGATTTCTAGAGAAAATGTCATATTTTTAAATTCTGACGGGTCTCCAATGTTGTATATACAACTAACTGAAGCAACTACAATGTTGTCATTGCCTGATAAAAGATTCGAAGTAGCTTCTAGTCTAAGTCGATCAATTAAGTCATTAATTTGAACTTCTTTAGCAATATAAGTATCTGATGCAGGGATATAAGCTTCTGGTTGATAATAATCATAATAAGAAACAAAATAAGATATTTTATTCTGAGGGAATAATTCTTTAAATTCTTGATAAAGTTGACCGGCAAGAGTTTTGTTATGAGAAATAACTAAGGTGGGTAGTTGAGTATTTTGGATTACATTGGCAATGGTATAAGTTTTACCAGAACCAGTCACTCCAAGAAGAGTTTGGTGTTTGACGCCCAAAGTTATATTGTCTGTTAATTTGGCAATGGCATTCGGTTGATCACCTGATGGTTTATAATCAGATTTAAGTACAAAAGGCATAAATAATATTGTAACACAGTTTTGGGTTTTATTTGGGTAAAATTAAACTAAAATTATTTAAATTTTTGCTGGGAAAATCGTTTACCTATTTTTTTATTAAATAAATAGTTATGTTAAATTACTTATAATGTTAAACAAAGTTTTATCAATAGCAAGTGTGGGTCTTAAGGGAATAGAGATAGAGACAGAGGTGAATGTTGCCGAAAAAGGGTTTCCTGGTTTTAATATTGTTGGTCTTGCCAGTAAGGCCGTTGACGAAGCGAAAGAAAGAGTAAAAACAGCAATAATAAATTCAGACATTGAATTCCCAAATGCAAAAATAACCATAAATTTGGCACCAGCTGATTTGCCAAAAGATGGTTCTTGTTATGATTTACCAATTTCTGTTGGAATCTTGGCATCTATAGGAGAATTAGTTTTACCCAAAGAAAAAGCTTATTTTTATGGTGAGCTTTCTTTAGATGGAAGTTTGAGACATACTCGTGGGGTATTTTTACTGGCCTTACTAGCAAAGGAAGAAAATGTTAAAAAAATATTTGTCCCTAGGATGAGTGCCAACGAAGCCTCTGTGGTTGGTGGTGTTGAAGTGATACCAGTCGATAATTTAAAAAATCTTATTAAGCATCTTACTGGTGAGAAAATTATTCAACCACTTAAAAAAGTTAACACTCAAGATATTTTGAGTGATGCCAACCCCGATTTTGATTTTTCTGAAATTTTGGGTCAAGAACAGGCAAAAAGAGCATTAGAAATTGCGGCAGCTGGAGGACATAATGTATTTATGATGGGACCTCCTGGAAGTGGAAAGACAATGCTATCTCGAGCACTACCAGGAATATTACCTAATTTAACAGAAAAAGAAAGTTTAGAAGTTACAAAAATATATTCAATTACTGGCAATATTCCACCGGGAGGTTCTTTGATTAGACAACGACCTTTTAGGGCACCACATCACACAACTTCTCAAGTAGGATTGATTGGTGGAGGAAGTAACCCAAGACCTGGTGAGGTGTCACTAGCACATAGAGGGGTACTGTTTTTAGATGAATTCCCTGAATTTGGGAGAAATTCATTGGAAGCACTTAGACAACCACTTGAAGATGGAGTGGTAAGTATCTGTCGAGCTGCTGGATCAGTAATGTTTCCGGCTCAATTTATGTTGATTGCGGCGGCCAATCCTTGCCCATGTGGATATTTGGGTGATCCCAAAAAAGAGTGTCGTTGTAGTACTTGGCAAATTTTGAATTATCGAAAGAAGTTATCTGGTCCAATTATGGATAGAATTGATTTACACCTGTCAGTCCCTGCTGTTGACGTAAACCATTTGATGATTGGAAAAAAAGATATTAATAACAACGAAAAATCAGAAGATATTAGAAAAAGAGTATTAGAAGCTAGAAAAATTCAAAACGAAAGGTTTAAAAACCTTATACATATCCATAGCAATTCTGATATGAAAAATAGCCATTTGAAAGAATTTGCTAATTTAACCAGTGATGCAAATCTTTTACTAAAACAAGCTGTTAATAAATTTGGGCTATCCGCAAGAGTATATTTCCGATTGATTAAAGTTGCTCGGACTATTGCAGATTTGGCACAGAATGATGAAATTTTAGAAAACCACATAGCAGAAGCATTACAATATAGAGTAAAGAGTGAGGATTAAATATTTATGATTTATGATTTATGATTTATGATTTATGATTCATGATCTATGAATAATACAAAAATTCAAAATTATAAAAAGGGGAAAGAGGGAGAAGGAATTGCTAGAGATTATTTAGTAAAAAAAGGATTTTTTTTAATTGAATCAAATTATTCTAATAATTTAGGAGAAATAGACTTAATCATGTCTGACAAAGATTGGTTAGTTTTTGTTGAAGTAAAGTTAAAAATTGGCGATAAATTTGGAACACCAGAAGAGATGATTGGAAAAAACAAACTTAATCAGGTGAAAAGAGTGGCTGAATTATATTTATTAACTAACTCCCCTACTATGAAAAAATTTAAAAAGTTTAGAATAGACGCTGTTTGTATTGTATTAAAAGAAGATAAAACTATAGATAGAGTTAATTATTATAATAATTTATATTAGAACAAATCCACCCGACTGCTGGGTATCTTTCGTTAATAAAGAGAGTAAAACATAACTATGAATGATTGGAAAAAATGGCCGATAAAAATAATCGAGCAAAAAGATTTTCCCATACAATTAAAAAAAATAAGGATGTGTCCGGTAAAGTTGTATTATCGAGGTGAGTGGAATGAAGATATTTTAAAAAATGTAGTAGCTGTAGTCGGAAGTCGCCAAATTACTCGATATGGTAAAGAAATGATTGAAAAGATTATGCCAGAAATTATAACCAGAAAAACCACTGTAATTTCTGGGTTTATGTATGGAATAGATAGCGAAGCACATTGGAAATGTTTGGAATATGGAGGTAAAACAATAGCAGTTTTAGGTAGTGGGCTAAATGAATTTTATCCAAAAGAAAACCTTAAACTATACCAAAAAATTTTGGAAACCGGTGGACTAATGATATCTGAATATGAACCACAATTTAAGGCTACAATCTGGAGTTTCCCCCAGAGAAATAGAATAGTATCTGGTTTAGCAACGGTAGGAGTTTTGGTAGTTGAAGGAGGAATTAAATCTGGAAGTTTAATTACAGCAAAATTGGGATTAGAACAAAAAAAAAGAATTCTGGCAATCCCTGGGTCTATTAATTCAAAAACATCCCAAGGAACAAATTGGTTGATTAAAACTGGAGCTGCAAAAATGGTAACTGAAGCTAAAGATATTTTTGAAGATACAATAAGTATGCCTCAACAAGAAAATCTGTTTAAAGATTATAGTAACCTAAACGATATTGAAAAAAATATTATAAATTTGTTAGAAAATGAACCTATGTCGTGCGACGAAATTTGTCAAATTACTAAAAAAAATATAACCGAGATTTCTACCAATTTATCGATGATGTTGATGAAAGATTTACTTACAGAGACAGACGGGAAATTTTATATATCCTAAAGATAATTAGTCCAATCAGAAATGGGGGCGACATTTCCAGAAACGAAATTTATTCCATATAAAATAATAGCAGGGATTAGCAAAATTAAAATAATTTTGACAGAACGACGATTCATATTTTTTTGAAAGGCTAATAATAAAAATGGATATATCGGAGAAATATAGCGACTAATATCTCGATGGGCCACAAACAAAGTGACTAATCCAAATATTAATGGATATATGGCGATGATATCAAATTTGTATTTTTTAATTAATCGATAAATACCGTATATAGAAAACAGGAAAATATAAATAATATCTTCTAACCAAATAGTGTTTATCCATGACTTTGAACTAATAAATACTAAATAAGGTAAAAAATTTAAATGAAAATTGTCTCCACTTTGAAAATATGCCCAGAAATTACCAGTCTGAAGATAATAAATATAAAAAATAAAAAGAATTGTTAATGGAACTAAAATATAAGAAAAATATTTTTTTACCGTAGCGACGGGATTTTTGTTTTTTATTAATTCATAAATAGCTATAATCCCATACGAGGCTAACAACAAAATTCCTGGACTTTTCAATAATTGAGCTAATGCAGCAAAAATGGCGGATTGCCAATACTTCTCTTTTTTAAAAAAGAATATTGATGCGAGAGTGGTGGCCAAAAACCATGTTTCTGGAGCACCTATAGATCGTAAAACAAAAAACCTAGCAGGAAAAAAGAGAAATACTATTGTCAGCCAAAATGATTTAGAAGGTTTTAGGTATAACTTTAAAATTTCAAATAAAATTAAACTTAGGAACACTGAACCCATAAGGGTTGAAAAGATCATAGCTTTTGGGCCAGTAGTGAAGTTGTTAAAAATTTTGATTAGGATAGGGTATCCTGGAAAATGTGCCGGATAATATTCTAGTGGTTGTGGTAAAGAAAAATTTGGACCAATACAATCTTTATTGTAACCACATTTAGAAATGACCATATAATTTGGACCGTCATAATTGGCATAAATCGTTTCCAGGGTAACATTACTAAAACCGATTTTCCCTGGAATATTATAATAAAAAATTAACAAAAATAAAAAACTACTTAAAAAAGTTAACAATATTAAATATAAATGATAGATTGGCGATTTTGTCTTCATTACATATTTTATATCAATTTAATAAGGAATGTTTTTACCTGATGCGTTTTGACATCTGTTTACAGGATTATTGCATTCATTATTACAAGTTGCATCTTTATAATAAAGCTTAGGACATAAACTAACTGTAGGATCACCATACAACTCACATGTCCCTTCTTTCCCCCCACCAGGAGCACAAACATAAGAACAACCTATTAATCCAATATTTGAGCTTGATACACCATAATTATAACTACAATCAGAACCACACCCACCCTGACAACCTACTTGGCCAACTGAAGGGTCATCCCAGTCTGATAACATAGCATATAAACGAAATGATTGTGAATTAATTTTTTTGGTTTGATAATAATAAGGTTGATGGGTTACCGGATCACAAGGAAATGATGGTAATATAATTTGACTTCCGTATGATAAAGGTTTTCCGCATTCAGGCAAATCGTTTGGGTAATAATTTTCGTAATTATAATATATTTCGAGACTGTTTTTTATTTTTTCTAGATCTGATTTACGTCGAGCATCAATAGCTTTGTTAATTAATTTAGGAAAAACTAAATAAGAAAGAATAATTAGCATCATTAAAATTACTATAGAGATTAATATTTCAAAAATCGAAAATCCGCGACAGTTTTTTCTCATTGTCATCTATAATAATTATAGCTAGTTTAGAAATAAATGTATCTAAGATATAATACAAAGGTATAAATCAAGGCCCTATCGTCTAACGGCTCAGGACAGCAGATTCTCATTCTGCTAATCGGGGTTCGATTCCCCGTAGGGTCACTTAGCTTTAAGAAATTTTAAAAAAGAAAAATTTGATGAATTTTGGGTTTAAAAGTGTTCGACTCCCTTCGGGCTAAATGTTTTTGATTTGTTTTAGTTATTGACAGATCTTATATAACCTTATATAATTTTATATATATGAATAATAAATTTGATTTTAGGCTTGAACACATCTCTTCTGATATTTGGTTAAAGATTACCCAAATAGAGTCAATTAAGGGAAACTGGGAAGGAAGTACTAAACTCAGCCCTCAAATATTAGGTAGATTAAAGCAATCAATCCTTATCACTTCAACTGGGGCTTCGACTCGAATTGAAGGTTCAAGATTATCCGATAAAGAGATTGAAAAAATGATTCGAGGTATCTCTATTCAAAAAATTAGCAATAGAGACGAACAAGAAGTCACTGGTTATTATGAATTACTGGCAAATGTATTTAATTCTTGGGAGTCAATGATGTTTAGTGAGAATACTATTAAACATTTTCATAAGGAATTACTTAAATATGTAAACAAAGACGAATTACATCGGGGCGAGTATAAGAAAAAAGAAAATACTGTCGCAATGGTAAATAAGGAAGGTGTACCAATTGAAGTCCTATTTGAAACCACCAAAGCATATTTAACACCCAAAGAAATGTCTGAGTTGCTAGATTGGACTAAAAATGCATTAGAACAAAATAAATATCACCCACTTTTAATAGTGGCTAATTTTTTGGTCGAATTTCTTCTAATTCACCCATTTGAAGATGGAAATGGTAGGTTATCAAGAATTTTGACAAATCTTTTATTATTAAAACTTGGTTATGCTTACATGCCATATGTCTCACATGAAAAATTGGTTGAAGACAACAAACCAGAATACTATTTAACTCTTCGTCAAAGTCAAAAGACTTTAAGAACTAAACATAGCGATATTTCATCTTGGATTAATTTCTTCTTGGATATTTTACTTAAACAATCTCAAATGGCTATTCAGTTACTAACTCAAACGAACGTTGAAACATTATTGTCACCGCAACAACTTATCGTTTGGAATTATATAAAAGAAGTTGATCAGGCAACACCAAAAGAGATCTCGGACAAGACCGGAGTACCAAGACCAACAATAAATCAGGTAGTGAATAAATTACAGGAATTAAAGATAATAAAACGTATTGGACAGGGGGCAACTACAAGATACCAAAAATCATAATAGAAAAAAACGAGAAAATATAAAGTCGTATAGTAACGATTAAAAATTGATTATTTTATAATCATTTAAATTAATGATAAATATGGTGTGAAAAGATTACTCCATTATGTAATGATATTTTGAAGTGATTCGCTAATTATTTATGATTAATAAAAATAACGTTATCATTTATCTTGGTAACCCCAAGCTCAATAAGTCTAAAATAAGTTTTGATTAGGGATTCAAACAGAGGTTCCAGATTTGAGACTATTGGCTCACTTAGGTTTGAGAAATTACGGAATAAGAAAAAATTGGAATATTTAGGTTCAAACATGTTCGATTCCCCGTGGACGTAGTTCTTTAATTTTTTATTTTTAAATTTTCGATTAAAAAATCTAGAATTATGATTACCAACACCACCATAAGAAACATTTCTTTTTAGGGATTGGAGTAGGGGTTGAAACTACTTGTTTAGTAGGTTGAGAGTTGACTGAAGAAGGAGACTCAATTGGTGGTAGGGTTGGTGGTGAAACATTAGTAGTCTTAATAGGTAATTTAGTAGTGATATTTGATTTATTCTCAGTTGATAAATTACTTTTAGTAATTGGTGAAGAACGATAATAAATTTTAGAATTAGTCTTAAATTGCATAATATTACTCCAGTCCCCTGGCATACAACCATTTTGCCCCCTGACTTTAACATAGTAAGTAGTATTGGGTTTTAAACTGTAAATGGTATGTGATTGAACACCTTCTCGTAGTAGAGTTACCCTTTCACCATGTTCTTCTGCATTACTGTTAATCGATGAGAAACTAACAAAGTAATCATTAGTATCTCTTTGAGGAGTAAAGAAGATTTTGGCTGTATTCTTGGTTGTATCTATTTGGAATAGATCAGAGATAAATTGAGGTTTACTAGAGTGACAACTATGATCAGGAATATAGATATTTGACGATGAATTATTATTGTTATTTGATGATTGAGTTTGGTTTTCTAGTACAGTAAAGGTAGTAGCATGAGTGGTTTGGAAGGTACAATTACCATCAATAATTAAACAACTGGTTTCATCATTCCAATTGGTGTCACTTTCTCTACGATAGACGACACTAAGAGTTTGATTGTTGTAATTAGTCCCGACTGGAATAGTAACAGTAACAGGAGAGGAGAATGATAAATTAAAGTTGGGAATGCCAATTTGAATTGATTTTAGAGTTCTATCAAGGCTGGTTTGAATATCAATGGTGTTATCAATGGTTCTAAATTGAGTTAAATCAATGGTACTGGTGCCAACTGGAGTAACTACAGTTTGAGCTGGGAAAACGATACTGGCACTACCAGCCAAAAAAGTATAGTTAATGTTGAAAGTAAAGTTAGGAGTTGCTACAGGATTGGTAGAACCAAGAGAGATAAAGTTTCTCTCGATTTCTAATTGCATAGCTGATGCCCCAACATCAGTAACAGTTCTGGTGTTAGTAAAGGAAGCAGATACACTAAGAGCATCAGTTCCTCCAACATCAGTTCTGGGATTAACAATAGATCCATCACTCCACTCAAGAAAGGCATAACCAGAATTACCAACGGCCACTACTTGAGTTCCACTTTGACCAACAGAAAGCTTTTGGGAAGTTAATCCAACAACAGAACCATTACTAGAAGATGAATAGTTGGCTAAATGGTAATACCAGAATTTTTGGATACGGTGATTATTACTATCAACGATATAAAGGTTGGAATACTGATCAACTTCAACATCTGTTGGAGAATTAAATTTACCAAGATCAAACCCTCTCGTCCCTGTTTTATACCAACCACTCGACCCTATGTCATATTTTTGAATATTGTTTCGTAAACCAGACCAATCAATTTCGGTGACGTAAACATTATCAAAGTTATCAACCACAATTCCATACGGATATAAAAAGTCACCAGGGCTTGTTCCAGTACTTCCGGTGCCAAAAACCGACCAACTACTTGTTCCAACATCATATTTTTGAACCCGTTTATTAGTGTAATCAGCCAAATACATATTACCTATACTGTCAAATTCAATATCATAAACTGCCTTTACCTGACCAATTCCAGTACCATCTGAGGCCATTATTGACCATTGACTAGTTCCAACGTTATATTTTTGAAGGCGATAAATAGAATTCCAAGAAGAATCATAATATGAATCGCCAACATAAATATTTCCGATCTTGTCAACTCCAAGAGTATATATAGTGCCTACTTGTCCCAAACCAGTACCACCAACTGAAAAAACCGACCAGGTAGTTGTTCCAACACTGTATTTTTGAATTCGATATGTAAATGTACTATCACTCACATAAATATTCCCCAAAATATCAATTCGGATATCGGTTGGATTATTAACCTGTCCCAAGGCAGTTCCAGAATCTAAAAATACTGACCAATTAGTTGTCCCAATATCATATTTTTGAACCCTGCTACCGTCAGTATCAGTCACATAAAAATTCCCTAAAGTGTCTTTTTCAATTTTTTCCGGGAAACCAAATTGACCAACCTGACCACCATAGGCACCAACTAGAGACCACGTATCACTATCAGCAGTATAAACCTGCAATCTATCATTCCAGATATCAGCCACCCAAATGTCATCATTTTGGTCAATATATATACCATAAGGATAACTTTCTATATTGGGCGAATTCGGCCCAAAGAGGGCAACATAGTCGGTCAGTACTTCCCAACTAGAAGTCTCCATATTATATTTTTGTAACCGATCGTTATCTCCATCCGCAACATACAAATCTCCATTAGAATCTATATCTACACCACTTGGCCAATCAAATTGACCAACCTCCGTTCCCCAACTACCGAGAATGGTCCAAGTAGTTGTCCCAATATTATATTTTTGAATTCGGTTATTATCTGAATCAGCAACATAAATATTTCCGATATTATCTGAGGTAATATCTCTGGGTGCCTTAAATCTCCCTGCTCCACTGCCACTAGTGTTAGATAACAATACCCAACTACTGGTTCCAATATTATATTTTTGAATTCGGCTTGACCAAGAAGGGGCGTCAGTAACAAAAATATTTCCAAAAGTATCGAAGTGAATTGCATAAGGGTTTTCAACTTGGCCAAGATTGACTCCTGAGTCCATAAATATTGACCAACTAGTTGTTCCAATATCATATTTTTGAATTCGATCATTATTATAATCAGCTACATAAACATTTCCTTCACTGTCAACTTCAATCTTTTCTGGCCAATTAAATTGACCCACCCCCGCACCTTCAGACCCCATCGCAACCCAATTTGAAGTCCCAATATCATATTTTAAAACTCGATTATTTCCTGATTCACTAATATAAATATTACCTGCATTGTCTTTAACCATATCAGCCGGATAATATAAATA
>CAYXLS010000010.1:0-206 GCA_964464785.1 uncultured Gammaproteobacteria bacterium
CAATAAAAAGTTGAACTGTTTTGAATAATAAATCGTTGAAATCAAGCGCTTGATATTCTTCGAGCTTCTTTTGGTAGACCTGATATATTTTACTAGCGTATTCTTGAAAAAACCCATGAGATTGAGCCATCATATCGGCGGGGGTTTGATAAGAATTTTTGGCAGCTTCAATAAAATACATAATAGTAGCGGGCTTAAATTCTTTG
>CAYXLS010000010.1:216-16741 GCA_964464785.1 uncultured Gammaproteobacteria bacterium
TTAAAGCTTCTTGGTCGGAAGAATCATAAATTACAAATTTATGGTCTATTCCTAAATAATGGCCATCAATACGAAGTACTCGACAACAAAAAGAGTGGAATGTACCCGCCGTCAGCTGTACAGACTTGGTGGGCAGGCCTGCTTTTTTTGGTTTAATATCTACTAATAATTTAGCCATCCTAATTTTCATTTCTTCGGCGGCTTTGTTGGTAAAAGTTAAAAGTAAGATTTGGTCGGGAGTAGCCAACTTTTGTTGAATAAAATAAGCGGCTCGATGTGTGAGGACTCTGGTTTTACCACTTCCGGCACCGGCTAATAGCAATAACGGGGAACCAATATAGGTGACCGCCTCTTTTTGTTTCGGATTGAGATCTTCTAAAATATCAGACATGTAGATTTACTATAGTTGGTAAATGGCAGTTTTACCAGACTGAAAAACAATTTTGGCTCCGATATCTTTAAATTTTTGTGGATTAAGTTCGGAGTATTTTTCATATTCTTTATCGCCAACAAAAATATAGTTCACTAAGTATTGCGATAAAAGAGTTTGAGTTTCTTCAAGGTCTGCTGATACATATATTTTTTCGACATCTGTTTGACGGGCGGCAGGAGCATCGTAACCACCACGCCAAAGCCACTCGTGAACCACCCAACCCTGAATAGTGGGTAAACCAGTACTCGAGGAAACTTGGTTAAAAGTAGTATAACTATCACCCACTGCTTCCAACATTACTGGTTGACCGGTAATATTTTTATTTATCCATAAAATTGCTTTGTAATTGTCCGGATATAAATCTTTTAAATAAGTTAAACCATCAAGACCGTGATAAAGCTTAAATTCACCATAATATGATTTAATGGCAAAATAGGGATAAATCATATGAATTAAAAAAATTACTGCAAAAGAAAGTTTATAAATATTAATCAGAAATTTTGGTTTTAAAATTTCTGGCAATCTAATTAAAATGTATCCAGAACAAATAGAATATAAAATAAAGGATTGATAAACCAATTTAAACATTGTATTGGCTCGTCGGTGTTCATATATGTAAATATCTTTAATATAGACAAGTTCGGGAATAATGATTAATAAAGTACCAAGAATAATTAATGAAAGAACGAATAAGTCAGAAATTCTAATTTCTAACCCGCCTATCAGACGGACAGGTTTCCAATTTCTAATATTTTTTTTAATAATTAAAATTATAAATGGAAGACAAATAATCCAAAAACCACCATAGAGAACAAACAATTGATAAAAGGGGGTGTGTGCGTCAGAAATTTTTATCCCTTCCATCATCGGAATAAACTTTAGAGAAAACGGTAAAGAAAATAAATACCAAAATAAAATTACTAATAGGCCACTAAAAATTGTTGGTAAGATACTGTCCGTACCATGTTTGTAAAAGTTTATAAAAATTGTAAATATTGCTAATAATAGGCCATAGATTGCAAAATCCCAGGCATTGGTCATGTAACACAGAGATAGAATAAATCCTGATCCAATAATAAATTGCCAATTAAATTTCTGTTTTAATTGAAGAAAAGAAGATAAAAGAAAAGCCATAAAAAAAATAACGATAATTATATCGTTCATATGTCCATGAAGATCGGAGACCACAAAACTATAGAGTGGAAATTCGTGAATGGTTTTATCTAAGGTGTCGGGATCGTGTCCAATAAAACGAGTGGAGTCTGGGTACCAATATGAATTAGCAGCTTCTTGAATAGCGGTTTTAGTCCAAACAATTTTGTTGTTGTTTTGGGTATAGTTTAATTTGACAATTTTGTAAACTGAGTGAAGATTGCCACCAAAGGTCAAAAGGAAAGCTGAAATTAAACCAGCAAAAATATATTTTTTAAATTCACTCGCCACGATTTTCATCGGGACACCCTCCTTTGACAAAGAGAGTAGGGCAACTAAATTAGAAACTAAAGAAAAAGTGCTGACAAAAGTTAGGGCACAGACAGTTGCAATAGATAAGTTGTAAGTAATGGACGATGATATTTGTGAGAACTTTGTAATTAGAGCAAAAATTAAATGTCCAAAATAATAATAGTTTATAACCTCACCAGAAAACCACATATCTTGTGGAGGAAGAAATTTTGATCGAAGGGCTGAGTTGACAAACCCCCAATCCATGTATTTTTCTAAACCCTCTATATTTGGAGCAAAACCACGAACATAAGACCAGGCGATCAAAACGGCCAAAAATAATATTTCTTGAATTAAAAATAATTTATATTTTGATTTGACAATTTTTAGAAACCATAAATATCTTTTTTTATGAAGTAGAAAAAAGAAATTAAATATAATTAAAATAAAAAAAATGATTAATAATCCAATAAAATTAAAAGGAAGAATTTTAAAAATTCCAAAAATTAAAATTAAATAAGTAAAAACTACTAGAGATAAAGTTTTAGCAAAAATGTAGCCATAATCCCAAAATTTTGAAAAAATATGAAAAATAACTGGAAGACTTAAAAAACTTAGACTGAGAATAGTTAACCACCAAGAAAAAATGAAAGATAAATCTTTAAACATATTTTTATTTTATAAAAAAGATAAAATTAAAAATAGGCTGAATTAAGTTTATTAAAAAAAGAGGAAACTGAATCTGTAGAAATAAAATACCAATCAGAAACCCTATTACTCCGCCACCAAGAACATCGATGGGATAATGAAGGCCAAGAAATACTCTAATTAATAAAAGCGGAGTTACTATGACTGAAAACCAAAATGGAGAAATAAAAATTTGAGTTTGCAAAAGCAAAATAAAAAAATAAACAGCTTTAATAGTGTGGCCAGAGGGAAAACTGCCCTTTTTGTACCACGATTTTAAAAGTCCATTTGGTAGTGTGTTGTTATTTAAATGTAACGGGCGTTTCCAAAAAGACTTTACTTTAAGTATTTTTTCAACAATTTCACCAATTATACTGGCAAAGAATAATTGCCAAAAAATATTTGTATTTTCTTTTATTAACAAATAAGATACAAAAAATAAAAACACCCAAATAATATAATTAACGACAATCAAAAACTTTTTTCCATATCTTGATTGATAAATTTTTTTATATAAATCTTTTTGAGGTTGCCAAAATAAAAAATTTTTGAGAGTGGATTTAAATTTCATAAAGTTAATTAAAATATTTTTTTAGCTAGCTTTAGTATACCTTGGCCCCAAGGAACTCGGTGGGAAATACCCTGTTTGCCTTGAAACTCTAACAAATGATCCAGATACCACTGATAGTTTTCAATTAATGCCTGTTGATTGGAATATTTTGGTTTAAAACTTAAAATTTTTTGGGCTTTATCTATAGAAACAAAAGAGTCTTTGGCGGCAGTTTCATAGACCCATGCATAGAGTGGAGACAAATGAAGCGCTTCTAATATTTTTAACAAAACAATAGCAGGTTTGGATGGAATACAAATTATTTTTTTGTTAAAACCAGCATAATTTAAAACTGATTGATAATCCTCTTTCATAGTTTTAAATTCCTTAGCACCGATATTAAAGACATCATTAACTTTCTGACTATCAATAACCATTGCTGACCATATGGCCTCACACAAATCAGTTACAGACAAAAGTTGATACAGATTTTTCCCATTGCCTAACAGGGGGAAATTGTGACCATCTTTAGCCCAATCGTAAAACAAAGCAAATACACCCAATCTTTCTGGGCCAACAAAAGATTTAGGTCTGATAATGGTAATTGTTAATCCTTTTTTTCTAAAATCACGACATATTTTTTCGGCTTTAATTTTTGCCACCCCATATGGACCGACGCCAATAAGTTTATCAGTTTCTACAACTGGGTGATGATCAGGAACACCATAAACTGCAGTTGATGAAATGTAAATTACTTTTTTTATATTATTTTTTAGGGCTGATTCTAATACATTTCTAGTACCGTCTACTTCTGTAGTGTAAATATCTTCTTTAGAATATAATGGGAGAGCTGCCGCAAAATGAAGGACGATATCTACTCCTGCCATGGCCTTGATGAGAGTGTCTTTATCTCTAATATCAGCGACAAAACTTTTTATTTTTGATTTTTCGGGATAATCAAATTCGGCAATATCATAATTAATTACTTTTTGATTTTTTTGAAGTAGAAAACGGACCATGTTGATACCAAGAAAACCCGAGCCACCAGTAATAAAAACTGTTTTGGGTTTGATTTGTTTAACCATAATTAATTTAATTAAACTTTAACAATATTGTGTGGTCATAAGTAGTAAACCATTCTCTCATCATTTCGTATTTTGGTGGGTTACTAGAATTTAATAGAGGCAAGTTTAGATTATCAAGAAAATAATAACCTGGATGTATATTAACAAAATCTTTTTGAGAAATGGGCTCTGGATTAATTTTCCCTTGTGAATAATAATAAATTTGATCTTTTTTGTGAAAAGGAGCATTAAAAAAAAGTTTTTGAGGATTTTTTTTAATAATCTTTGTGATTTCGTAGACATCTTTGTCTAATCTTTTTTGATAATATGGTATGTTTTGAAAAATATAATAGTTAAGATTAACGATTGATAAGTAAACTACTATTATTATTTGAATCCATTGTATTTTAATCAAATTAATAGCAAAAATAATAAAGAATATTACTAATGGAAATAAATGAAGTAATCGTTGGGCAGTTGGTGGTTCCTTGGTCAAAATTCCCCCCGTGATAGAAGTAATTAATAAAATTATTAAAGAAATAAAATACGTTCTTTGTTTAATTTTTTTTAAACTAACTAATAAACCAATAATAAATAATATGAATAAGACAATTCCTGGAAGAAGAGAAGCATTTATGTAATGTTGACCTGACCCGTTAAATATCCCTGAGGGTAAAAACCCTTGAAAAAAATTTTTTTGTTGGGTTGTTATAGTTTTAATCAAATCTGATTTTAGTTGAGTAAAAATAAATTCACTCGACCTACCGTTGATAAAATCATATTTATAAATTGAATAATACAAATAAGGGATAGTGGTAACAACGAAGCCGACTAAGAAATAACCAAAATTTACAAAAATATATTTTAACTTGAGTAAAAAACTAAATTGATATTCAAAAATAATTATTGAAAAAATAATTAAAAGACAAATTATGGGATTAATAGTACTGGAAAGATAAAAATACATTGAAATACCACATACAATTCCGGAAGCTAAACAATAGTAAATTAAATCACGATAATTGAATTTTGTAGGAATTAAACTGAGCAAATAAATACTCCAATAGAGCATGACTGTTGATTGGAGGTTTTGATAACCTGTCATACTAAAATGAATTGCAATCGGTAGAGAAATATAAATTATCGATGCAAAAAAAGCTAATTGTTTATTGAATAGTTGTCTTATAATAAGATAAATAAAACGACAGAGAATTAAGTCAGAAATGATGGTAAATATTTTTACTGATAATAAACTTGGCCCTAAAATATGAATAATTGCTCCTTGTAGAAAATACCATAAAGCAGGCATTTCGTTTAATGTCCCCGACCCAGATGATAAAATATTCCATTTTCCTAAATTAAGTCCAGATTCAAAATTTGATTGGGCATTACGCGAGTTTATGGCTTCGTCCCCATGAAAAAAAACATTAGTTGGGTAAAATGATATAAAAATAATTTTTAGTAAAAAAACAAATAGTAGTAAAAAATAAAAAGATGAAGAAATCTTATCTTTTTTTTTATTAATACTTAATCTAGGAGGTTTGACTGTTTTGTATAATAAAAAAACTGAGATTATCCAGATTAGCCCACTTATCAAACCATAATCTCCTTGATTAAGTCTGATAATCATCCAAATATTTAAAATAATTATTGCTAAAATTTTAATATTTTTTTTCATTTTTTTTAAAAATTAGTACTTTTGGGTGGTCGTAGACGGTGAACGATTCGTCGGCAGATTGATCGTTAATATTTAATCCTAAAAATGAAGGGTAACTAGTAAACTCAGCGACCTTGGTATAGCCTAATACACCACTAAATAAATTTTGGTAATATTTAGCTGTCTTATTGTAACAACGATCAGATGGTAATTTGCTACAATTAGTTAGTTTTTGAAGTGGAACATATAATCGATTGCTGGCAATGATTAGATAATCAGCTTTGTTAAGTTGTTGGTTAATTTTTGGCCATTTTTTAGAATCCAAGTCAGAATCGTAAAGAGTAAGTTCTTCTAAACGATATTCATCATGGTATCCAAGAGGAAGCCCGTCATCCCAGTGTTCTCGCAAAATAATACTACCTGAAGGAATATTGTTGGTTATCCAATCGGTGGCAGATACTCGAGTGTTTGATTTGGTATAGATACTTAAAAACGAAATTACCCAAATTAAATTTATAAAAAATAAAAATAATTTGGTGTTTTTTTTAAAGTAATTTAGACCTATAGCTGAAAATATTGCAAAAATGGGGTATAAAGGTAAACAATATCTCATAAATTTAACTGCAAAATGTCCAATCACTAAAAAGTAGGTAATAAAAAAAGAAAAAATTATTATGCTGATTGCTTCAAGTGTTTTTTTGCCGTTAATGTTTATCCTTTTAATAAAGTTATCAAAAATAATAACTGACCCAACAAGAGATAGTAATCCAAATGACGGCCCCAATCCCCATGCAAAAATATTTTTAAGATAGTACAAATATGGAAAAGTGCCAACATATTGAAGTGTGTAGGGAAAAACAAAAGCATTTTTTGTCATAGCACTTTGTTCATTGATTTGTTTCCAAAAAGTTGAAAAATCAATGAGAGTAAATGGCTGACAAATTACAAAAGTCAGGATAGTGAAAAATATTATTAAAAATAAATAAAAAAAAGTTTTTTTAAATTTAAAATTTTTATTTTTAAACCAAGAATTAGGATTTATTAAAGACAATAAAAACATTGTTATTTTTTTAAAATAACTGAATTTTTGCTGATTAATTTTTTTAAAAAAATAAATTATTGTATTGGCTGTTAAACACAAAAATATTGGGACTAAGAGAACAATAGCACTAATCTTGGTGGCTAAAGACAGGCCAAAACTAATTCCAACCACAATAGAATTTTTAGCAGAAAAATTGTTATAAAGAATAATTAACCGATACAAAGTTAAACAAATAAAAAAAGTAAGTAAGGTGTCAACCGCATAGAAATGAGAAAGTTGAATTGGGAAAACTGAAAGGGAATATATCAAAGAAGCTAGTAGTGCTTTTTTCTTAGATAAAAATAACTGTTTTGTTATTAAATAAATTATAAACACTGTTAAAGAGTCAAATAGTGCTGACAAAAATCTGCCTATTAAATTAATTTTGCTGTAAGAGGAGAAACCAGAATCAAAAAAAGACAAAATGTAGCCAGAAAATTTAAGTAAATAGATTGGTAGGGAACCATAGGCAAAAAATTTAGGGTTGAGAGGTGAGTCTGGAGATAAAATATCAGAAATTGTTTGACTTTCTGGAAATTTAATCTCAGTGGCGACCATAGTAATCATTCTCTCGTCTGGGTGAAGATGGTGACCTTGGTCCCAATTTAAACCAATAGTTCTTAAAAATAGAGCAAGAAGCAAAATTAAAATTAACAAAAATGTATTATTTTTAAATGTATTTATTTTTGAAATTTTATTCATAGTTGATTGTAGTTCTATTCTAATTAACTGTTTTAGAATAAATCCTTATAGTCGGATTATCAAAAACCGACCAGGTTTCTTCAGCGTTTTCGGAATTGAGAAATAAACTATTATTATGCGAAAATGTTTTGATTAGATTAAAATTTAATTGACCTGAAAATAATTTCTGATAATGATTTTGAGAATAGGGAAAATTGGAATTATTTTGATTTTTGAAAATTCGTCGAGATGGAATAAGTAGATAATCAGATTGGCTAATTGATTGGTTTAATTTTTTTAGATTAGTAACATTGTCGTCGAGTGTATAAAAATCAAAATTGGTTACATCATACTCACCAGATAATGGCAAATCAACAACATTGCCTCCCTCTGATAAGACTTGACTATTTAATGGAATATTTTTATTAATCCAATTGTTAGTTTGAACGCGGATGTCGGGTAAAAAATAAATTTTCATAAAATAAACACCTGGGAGTAAACATACTAAAATTACTGCATAATGAAGATGTTTTGGTTTAATTTTTTTTATAAAGAAAATTGAGACTAACGGTAGAACAAAAAATATCGGGGACATAAAACGAGTCCATTTGGCAAAAAGTTGACCTTGATAAATAAAATAAATTAGGGAGGGGAATAAGGTTAACAAGAGATAAGTATTAGATTCATGATTTATGATCCATGATTTAAGAATAAGACAAAGACCAATTAAACCAAGGATAAAAATGGGGAGACCATTGACATAGGGAAATATTTTTTGAAGTTGAAATAGATAAGGTAATGAATTAATAAATTGGCGAGTATAAAAAACAGGGATTTGACCAGTTGCTACCCCTACTTCATATTTCATTGTGGAAAAAAACTCAGTTGGGTTTATTAGATAATATGGAGAAAAAACGATTCCAATAAAAATAGTTAAATTAATAAATATAACTGAACTCCAAAATAATTGCCATAATTTTGGTTTTTTTAAAAATAAGAACAATAAACTTAAAAACACTGGAGTGGTTAAAATTAAAGACGAAATTTTAGTTGCTAGGCCAAGACCAGAAATGATTGAAGCAAGGGTAAGATATTTAATTTTTTGAGAATCATAAATTTTAAATGATAACCAAATATTACTGGCGAAAATAAACAGCAGAATAGATTCTGTGGTTCCAAAATGAGAAATCTGAATTAGCCCTGGGGTAAAAATTAAAAATAAAATAAAAATTAAAGCATATTTTTTAAATTTAAATATTTTTAAACCAATAAAATAAAAAATTATTAAAGATAAACAGGAAAAAACAGCAGACCAAAAACGAAGTGTCAGAGCAATGGTTTTAAAATCGTGATTGAAAGTAGTAAAAAAAGTTAAATATAAAGGGAATTGACCATATGCATAAAATTTGGGGTCTAAATTTGATTGGTTCATTTGTGACACCGAATGAACCATGTTGTTTTCATCTGGATTAAAAAAGAAATTATCTCCCCAGTTTAGCTTAAAAAATCTGGTAAAAATTGCTAAAACAAAAAGGAATACAACAAACACCCTCTTTTTAGATAACATAAATAATAGTAATCATTACCAAACCCCAAAAAAATATTGCTAAAATTAAGGGGATATCGGTTGCTACTACTTTTTCTGGTCGCTCACCTTCTTGCATTTCATAAATTATCTGGCCGTAACGCATAATACCAAAAATAACTGGCAACAGAGTTACCATATACCATTTCCTGCCTAATGCTTTGGGAAAATTATCGAGCAAAAAATTATGAATTAAACCGTTGAAAGTTACTGGTTCTTCAAAAAAAGTAAACATAGCATAAGCAATTAAAGTACACACGGCAAACATGTTAGTATAAAAATCAAGCAAACTATTGCTATAGCCATAAAGAGAACTTCTAGTTTTTGTACCACTGCCACCTAATTCACTTCGACGTTTGCCACTGGCCAAAAATAGAGAAAGAAAAATTACAGCGAGCATTATCCAGACAGGAAGATGATATCCAGTAGCTAACTCACCGGCATAGGCCCTAATAATAAAAAAGAAGGAAATTCCAATAATATCAATAACTGCTTTTTTCTTGAGAAAAAAAGTATAGGCATATTGTAATAAAATAAAAACTAGGGAAATCCAAAAAAAACCAAAATTAATAAATATTGAAATAGACAATCCTAAAAATAGTAAAATAATTGCCATAAATATGGCATTAATTTCGGATAAGTCACCCTTGGCGATAGGACGATTCTTTTTGACTGGATGGAGACGATCTTTTTCAACATCGACTAAATCGTTAATTAAGTAGGACGAAGATGATAAAAAACAAAATACAACAAAACCCAAAATGCTTTTTAAAAATATTGGATAATTTAGTAATTGTCCATTTAGAATAACTGCAGCAAAAAGACTTAAATTTTTAATCCATTGAATTGGACGAAGGGACTGAACTATTGGTTTTACATTTTTATTTAATAATCCCATAGGTATATGTTATCAAATTAGAATTTTTTGTAATAAATGAAACCGAGATAAAAAGAAATTAAAGACAAAAACAAGATAAAAAATGTCGGAAAAGATGTCCCCGATTGAGGAATTCCTGAAGCTGTACTTGGTAGAGTAACTGGGATATCGGTTGGAGTTATTTTTTTGGTAGGGGTTGGGGTGGATACCTTGACAGGGGTAGGAGTGGAAGTAGAGGTGGGAGTAATTTTTTGAGCTGATTCTGAGGCCGTAAATGAAGGTTGAGAAGATTCGGCCGCCAAAACAATAAATTTTCTAGTAATAATATTGTCTTTTTCGTCGGTAATAGTAATTGTATGTTCACCTGGGGTAAGGTTTTTGGATGGAGACCAGTTCCAGTCACCACTAGAATCAACATTGACTACATCATTGATGGTTGTTGGCGATTCTACTTTTATTTTTAATTTACTACTTGGAGATGCTGTACCAAAAAAGTCTGGTTTTAGACTATTGATTGTTTCGTCTTTTTTGGGATTTAAAATGTCTAAGGTTTTGTTTGATACTAAATTATCTTTAGTATTAATAAGACTTTCTTGGGGAAGTATTGTTTCAGCTATAGCTTCTGGTAAAGAAAAACTATTTTGACCCAAAATAATGTCTGGAACAGGGTTGTTTCTTGAAGTATTACTGACAATTTGAGTAGATGGGTAATTTGGGGCGATTACAATAATTTCTTCTTCAAGATTACTAGGTATCGATAACCAATCAGAAAGGCTTTCGTTGTAACTGACTGCAAGAGATATATTCCAATGACCAGAAGAAGTAATGATTGAGGATAACGGTGAAGCTCCGGGGATATTTAGATATACTATTCCCTCGGTAGCGGGTAAACTTTCTGGCGTTAATATTTTTCCCCAAGCCAAATTTGAGGTAGGGATACTGCTGGTTGGTGATTGAGCTGTCTCAAAAATATAATCACCAGATTTGTATTTTTCCCCATCTACAATAATTACAAATTCATAGTTTTTATTAGGTTCAAGTTTATCAATTTCAAAATAATGAATTTTTCCTTTACCTTTAAGGTTTTCGTAACTATAATCGTTAATACTTATACTACTTAAGCAGTTGTCTGAAGTAGTAAAGGAAATTGTTGCCAATTTGTCTGTTTTGTTAGTTATTTGAGGATTGATTGGGTCGCAACTTTGACTTGCTTTGATTGAAGTATTTTGAGGACTACTAGCTAATTTAATAGTTATATAAATAATACCAACAAGTAGGATTATCCCCAAAATTGTTGGGATGCGTTTTTCTTGTCTCATATGTTAATTATTGTTTTCTTTAGAAAGAGGTGGTTGAGTATCACTGTGTAAAGTAGTGGTTGGAGAAACATCAATATTGGACTCTTTAGAATCATTGGTAACATCTGAATTCAGACTATTAATCATTAACGGCTGGTCATTGTTGGGGATTTGTCGTTTTTCAATCTCTTGAATAATTTCTGAATCTAAAACTGGGTTTAAGGGTTCAAGGTATTTGTCTGATTCAACTTGTTTAACAGGATTCGTCAGATTGTTATAACTTGCTTGAACAATTGTTAAAAAAATGGCTAGAAAAGTGAAAAAAGCAATAAAAATAAAATATAAAGTAATTTTACTTTTGTTCATTTTGGCTAGTTGGTAAATAGTATAAGTTAGTGGATAAATTCATATTAATAAATTCTGAACCGGATATGGACGCTTCTTTTTCTTTTATTTGGCTTAATAAGATTGATTCAATGTCAGTAAGACGTCGATTGTTAAGGGTGTTGTTTATCATTTTCAATGAAGAGTGATAATTCCCTTGAATCGAAACGTTAATACCAAATGATAGATTAGATCCATTTGAGGAAGAAGCAGTTGATTTTTTTTTGTTAAGATTAAATGATAACTGGTCTAAGTTTGTGTTTGAATTTTGAGAGCTTGAAGATAACGCCACGACAGATTCATAATATCTTGGTCTTGATGGAAAGCTGGATTCTAGTACCTGATATCTAGAGTTTTCTTGCATCAGAGAATAATTATCTTGAGCCAAAATAATACTATCGATTTTTGTTTTTAATCTTTTTTCGAGAATTTGTTTTGATTTAATTTCACCAACTAATTTAGAAATAGCCGTAGCGGTTGGAGCAATAGCAGTAAATAAAAAAATGGCGATTAAAGAAAAGGTAGCTCCAATTTCTAGGTATTTATAAGTTTTCGTTTTCTCTGCTTGTTGGCGAAGATGTTGGTAGAGTGGTCGTAGCTGAAACCAGCTTGTTGTCTCGATCATATTTTTTTTGGTTTGTTTTTAAATACAGCTGTTACTGATATAAGATAATGATTTTCATTGGCTTTTTTCTCGATTTTGTTGATATTTACCAAATCAATTTTGGGATTTAGTTTTAAATTATTAATAAAGTCGACAATCGATTCTTCGTTGAAAGCAAACAATGAAGCGCTAATGGTAATATCACTATTTTTTGTGTCTTGTTTTATTGAAATACTCTCGTAAGTTAAATCGTTGGGAGTACTTTTAACTAAAGTATCAACTTTTTCATCATAAGTTGGTTGATTTTGATAAAAATTTCTAACATAAATCAATCTTTGTTGAAAAGATTTAAATTCCTCTTCAAACTCGTGAGTGCTAGCTAAAATAGCCTGACGTTGACGGATAACTTCGGATAGATCAGAATTTTTTCGATCAAGCCAAAAACGGGAAATAAAAGCAACAATAACCACTAACTCAGTTAGGACAATAACCCAACGGCCAATAGTAGTTACCCATTTAATAGCCCGAGCAGAAAACGAATGAGGATTTTCTGCATCTGGTAGAAGAGATAGCTCTTTTTTATTAACCATATAATCAGTATATACGACTATTTAATGAAAAGAAAACTCTTAATTTTTTGAAAATATTTTTTATAATCTTGAAATTCCTCAATTTTCAAAACGCTAGTGATTAAAAAGTAGATAAAAACCCCAAAAGTACTGGAAATAATAAAGACAATAGTCAAAGGGATAACCCTGGTGGTATTAAACACAAACAAATCAAGAAATTTCATGCTTACCCAAGTAAAAAAACCCGTCATAAAAGAAGCTAGAATAATTTTATAAATTTTTTTGATGGTAATTGACCAATCAATCCCGTCAACGATTTTTATAAAAAAATATAAAAGTCCGATTAATTGAACAATATTAGTAATACTCGAACTTATAGCTAAACCTAATACTCCAAGGTTGGTAAAATTAATTAAATAAAAACTACTTAAAACATTAAAAATTAGTGACACAAAAGAAATTTTAAATGGTATTTTGGTGTTGTGTAGGGCATAAAAAGACCGAATTAGAATTTGAATAATAGCCTGACATACAATTGCTGGAGTTAAAAAAGCTAATATTTTAGCAGTAGTTAAGGTTGCCGACCAAGGGAATTGTTGGGAACCAAACAGAAGTCGGACAATGGAAACTCGTTGAATTAATATCAAAACGGTAACAGGTAAAGCTATAAATAAGCTCTGAATCATAATTTTATTGACAGTTTTACGAAAAATATCAAGCTCATTTCGAGCGACATTTTTTGAAAGCATTGGTAAAGAGGCCTGGCCAATGGTTGTACCAAAAATTCGACTAGGTAAATACATAAACTGGAGAGCTAGATTTAATAAAGAGATTGACCCAGAGGGTAAGGCACTGGCAAAAAACAAAGTAACGGTATTTTCTATTTCACCTAAGCCCAGAGATAAACTTCTTGGAACCATTAATCTAAATATTTCTCTAACTCCGCTAATCTTAGTATTTATTATTAGAGAATACTTAAAGCCTTGTCGTTTTACTGATGGAATCTGGATAGCTAAATGAAAAAAGGCGCCGATGACAGCACCATAAACAACACCGTAGATTCCAAAAATTGGGGCTAAAGTAAAAATGCTTAAAATAATAAATAAGTTGTAAACAATAGGAGATAGTGAGGGGACTATAAAAACCTGATTTACCTGCAAAATTGCGGAAATAAAATTACTCAAGAGAAAGAAAATTTGGGCAAGTAGAAGAACCCTGGTGAGATTGGTCATTAGAGTTAGTTGCTCTGCTGAAAAACCACTGGCTATAAGAGCAGTTAATGGTCGGGCAAAAATTAAAACAACAACAGCTACAATAAAAAAAACAATTAAAAGAATATTAATGACGCTACTAGCAATTTCATAGGCTTTTTTTTCGTTTTTATGAAGATAACTGGAAAAAACTGGAATAAAAGAGGCGGAGAGAGCCCCGGTAACTAAAAGCTTAAAGATTAAATCAGGAAGACGGAAGGCAGCATTGTAAACGTCTAGCTGGGCAGTACAGCATTTATAAAATGTAGCGTATAAAAAACGACTTCTTAAAAACCCTAAAACCGCAGAAATCCCAAAAGTAACAGCCAAAACCAAAGAGGCAGACAAAATTGTTGATTGTTTTTTTTGAATTAATAATTGTAGTTTTTTTAAGATCTTCATATCGATATTATAGATTCTTGTAAATAATAGGTACATAGGATAAAATACTTCTCATGCCAATAAGTTTATCTGCAAAAAAATCACAAAGAAAGTCCTTGAAAAATTACAAGGAGAATGTTTTATTTAAAAATAAGGTCAAGTTGACTATTAAAAACTTTTTGTTAAAGCCGACTGATGAAGGTTTAAAAGAAGCTTATTCGATGGTTGACAAAGCTGTAAAATCGGGTTTATATCACTTTAATAAAGGCTCAAGATTGAAAGCAAAATTTGTTAAACAATTGAAAAATAAAGAAATGGTTAAACCACATATAAAAACAAAAAAAGCGATCAAAAAGAATGTTAAGACCAAGATTAAATCTAAGCCAAAAACAATTAAAAAAAAGTAAAAAACCTGTTTAAAAAAAACAGGCAATAAGACAAGAGTATCTAAAAGATGCTCTTTTTTTTGATATATTTAATTAAATTAAAATGAAAAATTTTTTTGTAACCACTCCAATTTATTACATCAACGATATCCCCCATATTGGACATACGTGTACAACTGTAGCAGCAGATATAATTGTGCGAACTCATCGATACTTGGGCGAAAATGTATATTTTTTAACTGGAACTGATGAACATGGACAAAAAGTAGCTGAATCTGCTGCTAGAGAAAATTTGTCGCCACAAGATTATTGTGATAAAGTTTCGCCTCGATTTGAAGAAGCTTGGAAAAACTTAAATATTAGTTATGACTATTTTATTAGAACTACTAATAAGGAGCATGAAAAAATAGTCCAACAGTTTTTACAAAAGATTTATGATAATGGAGATGTTTATAAAGCCAAGTATGAAGGATGGTATTGTGTGGGTTGCGAAAAGTTTTTGACAGAGACAGAATTAGTCGATAAACATTGTCCACTTCATTCGGCTGATAAAACAGTATGGAAAAGTGAAGAAAATTGGTTTTTTAAATTGAGCAAATATGTGCCAAAAATAATCAAAATAATTGAAAACCCAAAAACTAATTATATAATCCCTGAAGGCAAAAAATCGGAAGTTTTGGCAAAATTGAGGGCTGGAGTAAAAGATATCTCACTTTCTCGAGAAAATGTGGAGTGGGGGATTGTTACACCTTGGGATAAAACCCAAACGGTGTATGTCTGGTTTGATGCTTTAATTAATTATTATAGTGCCACCCAATTTGTAGAAAATAAAAAAGAATTTTGGCCAGCAAATATTCATTTACTTGGAAAAGAAATATTGTGGTTTCATACAGTAATATGGCAAGCCATGTTGCTGTCGGCTGATTTAGAGTTACCGATTAAAACTTATACTCATAGTTTTTATATGATTGATGGACAAAAGATGTCAAAGTCGTTGGGTAACGTGATTTCACCACAACAATTAATCGATTTGTTTGGGGTTGATGGAACTAGATATTTGATAGCCAGATCATTTCCGACTGAAAATGACAGTGATGTTGGGTTGGCTCGTTTTAAAGAACAATATAATGCAGATTTAGCCAATAATTTGGGTAATTTGGTATCGAGGGTGGCGAAGTTGGCAGAGGGAAACAAATCCCCCTTTATTCCCCCTTTGAGGAAAGGGGGAGAAGACAATTCTTTTCAAATTATTGATAAAAAATATGTGGAACTAATCGATAATTGTAGGTTTGATGAGGCAATCGGATTGGTATTTGAAAAATATATCGATAGTTCAAATGCAAAATTAAATGAAGTTACCCCGTGGAAGCTGGAAATAGAAGATCCTAAAAGAATTGAAGTGCTTGATTACTGTATCAAAAATATACAAGAAGCGGCTCTCCACCTAAAATTAATAATGCCAGAAGTGGCAACAAAAATTGAGAATTGTTTTGAAAATAAGGTAAAAATTCTTGAAGCGCCATTATTTCCTAGATTAAAATAATGATTGACACTCATGCTCATTTAGATCAAATATTGTGCGACACTAGAGGGGA
>CAYXLS010000011.1:0-13708 GCA_964464785.1 uncultured Gammaproteobacteria bacterium
TTTATAATTTAAATTTCGAAGTCATAGTTTTTGAACGTATTTAAGCCTGCATCGCAGACTTATTTTCCAGTGAAAAAATTCATGACGAAAAATTTAAATTTAATTATAAAGTTATCTAGATGTCTCTTCTTCCTTCCAACGCCCTGCTTAAAGTTGCCTGATCAGCATATTCCAAATCTGCTCCAATTGGTAAACCACTCCCGATTCGAGACAGTTTGATGTTCAATCCTTCCAGTCTTTTTTTAATATGCAAAGCAGTTGCCTCTCCTTCCATGGTTGGATTAGTCGCCAAAATGATTTCAAAATCATCCACAGTCCCACCACTGCGAGACAAAAGACTCTTTATCCGTTGGATTAATTCATCAATTCTTAAATCATCTGGACCTATATGTTCCAACGGATTTACTACCCCACCCAATACGTGATAAACCCCCCTAAACCCTCCCATATTTTCAATAATCATTACATCAATAGCTTTTTCTACTACACAAATTTGCCGTATATTCCTCTTAGAATCTCTACATATTGAACAAATATCTTGTTCGCTTACCGAAAAACATTGCTTACAAATTTTTACATCAGTTTTCATTTTTACTAAACAACTTGCCAAATCATCAACATAAGCCTTTGGAGTATTTAATAAATAAAAAACCAATCGAGTCGCCCCTTTCGGACCGATCCCCGGTAATCGTTCAAACGCATTTATCAAATTTTTTATTCCCTTTGGAAATTCCGCCATTAATTTTTATTCATAAATCATAAATCTTCTTTCTTGTTTCAAAACAAACCCTCAAGTCCTCCCATATCCTTCATTCTCTTGGCTGCCATTTCTTGCGATTTTTTCATTGCTTTATTAATTACTTCTATTAATACCTTATTTTCCATTCCATTTATCGATAAATCTTTTATCTTTTGATCTCCACTAACTTTAATTTTAATTCCTTTTTCTTCAATTTCTATTACTTCTGCCTCAACTGCTTTTTTTAATTTGTAAGCTTGAGCCAACATTTTTGCTTTATCAAACATAATTTTTTTAAAAAATAATCTAAACCTATTATATATAAAAAAATCTTTTTTGTCCTCCTGAAATCTGAAAAACTAACAAGCTGAATAACTGACAATTTTAATTATCCAAATATATCCTTGGCAACATCATACAAATCTTCTTTGTTTTCTTTTTTTTCAATCAATTGTTCGTTAACATTTTCTACCGGAGTATCATTTTGAATTATTAATGGTGCCTTTCTACTTTTTCCCAAAACACAATCAAATGTTAATTCAACCCCTAATACTTTAAACAAACCCTCTTCAACAATTTTTTTATTTTTCGCCTCTTCAAGTCTGTCTTTATGGAATGGATAAAACACTTCTAATATTAAATTTCGACCACTAAATTTTATCGGTCTTGAAGCCCGCAAAAATGCCTCAACCGAATGATTATATGGTTTTATCGCCAACAATACATTCCCCCAAGACTGTGCTATTTTGTCTAAATCAAGTCCTGTCACCTCTACTACCAAAGGATTCTTTTCATCACTTAACGTTACTCTTGATTCCTCGTCTTTCCCAATTTGCTTATCATCTTCAATTTTGGAATCATCCTTTGGCAAAGATTTTTCTTTCTTAGGCGACAAAACATAATCACTCATATTCAAAAAATCAATCACTACCAATTCCAATGGAAGCTGATCAATTTCAGTTTCTTTTTCTTGTTTTGCCGCTCTAATCAAAAATGTCATTAATGTTTCCAATTGAGACAAATTCAAATCAGATTTTATCCCTTCCCCCACATCAAAAACCAACAGTATTTTTCTAAAAAAATAATCAACTAATCTTTGTCTAAATTGGACAAAATCAACCCCATCAATTGCCATCTTCTCTAATTTTTCTAATATTATTTTAGTATTACCAGCTACCAAATTAGCTTCAAACTCTTTCTCATCATAGTCACCACTTCTATTTGTATAAAAACTAACAACTTCGTCAAAACTAATTTTTTTCCCCAAAGATAAGAATATTTCATTAAAATTTTTTTGCAAATTTCTAAAACTTCCATCACTTTTATCTAAAATATATTCAATTGTTTTTTCATCCAATTCAATTTTCTCTCCTTTAATAATTTTTTTTAACGAACTTTTTAAAGCCTCCTTGTCTCCTTTTCGAAAATCAACCTTCACCAACCGAGACATCACTGTATCTGGAATTTTTGATACATCAGTAGTACACAAAATAAAAATTGTATGAGCCGGTGGTTCTTCTATCAATTTCAACAAAGCGTTAAAAGCTTCCTTGGTCATCATATGAACTTCGTCAATGATAAAAACCTTATATTTCAACTTACTTGGTGACAAATAAGCCTTATCTTTCAAATTTCTAACATCCTCAATCCCTCTGTTAGAAGCAGCATCCATTTCAATAATATCTAGTGACCTTCCATTTAAAATTTCTTTACAATTGTCACAACTGTTACACGGTTCACCCTCTTTGCGATTTTCACAATTAACAGCTCGAGCTAAAATTCTAGCTGCTGACGTTTTCCCTGAACCTTTGGGCCCAGAAAACAAAAAAGATTGTGGAATATCTTTTGCTTTTAAAAAATTTTTTAGCACTTCACCAACCTCAACTAAATCCAACTCAGAAATTTTATTTGGTCTATATTTTAAGTGAAAGACTGACATTAATAGATTAAACCAAAGCCAACTTCAATTTACAATATCATTATCTATATCAACAACCACCTCATTTCAGTAAATTTTTCACTCCATGCGCCAACCAATCATGTAAAACTTTTTCTAAAATAGACTTCTGAAAACTCACTTCATATTTCAGTTTTTGGGTACAAATCACAATATCTCCTAATCTAAATTTTCCATCATCATCAACTTTTTTTGACATCGGAAATTCCAACACCTGGGGGATATAATCTTTGTTCCTATACTCAATGTTCAGTTTTTTTGCTCTACCTCTCCCAACAAAAACTACACTCAACTCTACATTTTTTCTATATCCTTTATCTATCAAAATTTTTTGAGCTAATTTTTCTACTAACTTTTCATTTAATCCCCAATTCTTCGGATGTTTTATTAAGATTACATTATCCACAACTTTATAACTTTATAACCGATTTAATTCTTCTTTTACCACTCTTGATACCACTCCTCCATCAACACTTCCTCCTAAACTTACCATTGCTTCTTTCATTATTAACCCAAAATTATTACCTTTCTCTTCGATTAATTGAATTATTACTTCTTTAATTTTTTCTTGACTTATCTCTGGTGGCAAATACTCTTTTACCACCGAAATTTCATAGTCCATTTGCTCTACCAAATCAACCCTATTTCCCTTGACAAACAATTCTTTAGCCTCTTCTTTATTTTTTAGTTCTTTTCGCAATACCGCTACCTCATCAGTTTCAGTCATTTGTCCAACTGGTAACTGCAATTCTTTTTTGTCTATCAACGATACCAAAAACCTCAACACCTCCACTCTTTTTGGGTCGTGGTTTTTTAGTGCTTCAATACTATGTTGTTTAAGTTTATCTTTTAACATCATGTCTCCTTGAATTTTTTGCCCGGCGCCTACACTTATCACGCCAGACAACAATTTTTTTCTTGGCATATCTTATTTCAGAAGGTTTAATATAAGCCGTTCTTTTTTTTACTTCTTCAGCAATATCCTCCTCCAAACACAAACGACGAAATTTTCCAATTATATCGTCTTTAGACTCACCTTTCTTTTTTCTTACTATAATTGACATTAATTAAAAACACCTCCTTAAGATTTAACAATTGCTTATTGTACCCTATTACTTCTGACTTTGTAAACAATTTATTCTATCCAAACTGTTTATCACTCCATCGCTATTGTAATCACTAATTATCTTACTACAATCTATTTTTGATACCACTGTCGGTATCGATGTCGGTATTACTCCACCTTGATTTTTACAAGTAAGAACATCTAAAGAATTTATTGTTCCGTCTTTATTATAGTCAGTTTTAAAATCACAAACCATCTTGTTCGTCGTTGGCGGTATTGTCGGGATATTTCCAATTGGAGCAGAACTAACAACTGCAGTTGGAACCGGAGAAACAGTTCCAATTGCCTCTCCTTTTGTCTTAAAAATATAAGGCATACCTTCATTGTCAAATACCTCATCACCAACTCTAATTCGATAATAATAATTAGTACCAGATCTCAATTGACTCAAAATTAAACTATGGCTTGTTGTCGCAACACTATCAGCCATCATCAACACCAAACTTGCCGCGGTAGTTCCATATTCAACTTTGGCAATCGACTCCTTTTCTGAAGTCCAACTAATTGTCGCCGATTTTCCATCTTCACTAGAAACAGCCGACACATTTGTCGGTTCCACATCACTAGTTGCTCCACTCATAAATATCTTCGCCTGGGTCACTGCCACCACCCCCAAAACAATCACCACCAACATTACCACCACTATTACAATTGTTTTCAAATTAATCTTCTTCATAAAAATCTCAAAAATACTGCTGAAGCCACACTAACAACCCCAAACAAAATCAACCCAACCGTCGCCCCAAAACCACCAGTCTGGGGTAATTCACCAGATGGTTCTGGATCTGGATCTGGATCTGGTTCCGGATCTGAATCTGAACCTTCAATAATTTCATAAAGACCATTTTTATTTTCACTACAAACGATAACTTCATTCACCGATTCATCCCATATATTCGTATCTGTCGTCGACCCATCAACGCACTGAAATTCAACTTTTGCTGTCCCAACTGCTTTAGCCTTAAAACTAAAAACAACCACATCCCCACTATTACTATTAGAATCCAATGTCGAAAAACAACCAAACGAAAATTTACCTACTGAAGAGTCATTAACATCACAACCTCCTGGTGTCCCTCCTTCATCAAATACTGAAGGAGATGATCTTTCAATTTTTAATAACTCTAATCTGCTTGAATCATATGTCCCAACACCATCATTACCAGGAATCACTACTCCCCCTGAATCCATCTTAACAATAACATCAAACTCTTGACCAACTTTATATGTACCAGTCGAGGGACTAAATGAAAGATGAGGCCCTGCTACAACCGCCCTAACTCCAACACCAAAAAACAAAATAGCTATCAAAAAAACATCTAACAACAAAACCTTTTTTTTCATAACTATTTCGTAATATTAATTTCTAATTGATTAGTCAAATACGACATTTTTTTTGACGTATCTGTTTCTACAATTATAGTAGCAAATTTATTATCTTCTTTACTAGTAGATATATCAAAACTTACTTTTCCTTCAGATTTTGGCGTCACTAAAAAAGACAATATCTTTAAAGTATCATCCTTTTTGATACTATAACCAACTCCAACTTCATCTCCACTCCACAAAATCGATCCAATACGACCTTCTTTATTATTAACTTGTGGTTTTAAATCCTGACCAAAAGTCTCTTTATTAGTTACTAACTGTGAAACTTCAACCATCTTTGGATCAAAATATATACTTGATTCTACTGAATCCAAAACCAAATCTTTTTTACTTAACAAATTTAGAGTTACTTTATATGATTTTCCCACTTTCATCTCATTCGTTTCAGTTTCCCAGATAAAATCAGCAACTGGTTCAATAGCCTTCGTTTGTTCAACCTCCTGCTTACTACCATCTTTTTCTCCTATCATATCATTACTTTTAACTCCACCATTGTCTAAACTTGAAACCAACATAATACTTTCAAACACCACCACCAAAGCAACAATCGGTATCAAAATTTTAATTAAATTATTTTTTTCCATTTTTTAATTATTTAAACATTTAACTATTCATCATCCCTTTCTTGTAGAGTTCTTCTAACCAAACCCAAATCACCATTATTTACAACTCCATCCATATTCAAGTCACCAGCAATTCCACAAGTAATTCCTCCTCCAGCATCCATACGAGTTTTCACATAACTCAAATCCTGACTATCAACTATACCATCTGGTGGGTCAAAAGCATCACCAGCTAACAATGTGTATTCACTAAAATCATAAACCTTACTCCCTCCAACTTTTAAGTCAATACTACATACTTGCGTCTCTGGTATTTTACCATTTTGATTATCCCGACACATTCTTCTTTTAAGATGCCAAGGACCCTTAACCTTTACATAGTTAAAATTGTTAACTGAACCAAATTTATTTTTATCTAAAGTTTGAGTTACTTTAAACACTTGGTACCCTTTAGTATCAACTTCACCACTAACCTTTTCAAAAGTTGACTGAATTGTGTCATCAAACACATTAGTTGGCACATTGTTAACCTCCAGTTTTAATCTTGTTTCTGGAATAAAATATTCATCAATACATTTAGCTTGTGGGGCAATCCCAGCAAAAGCCACTTTAAAGGAAATACTAGCATCAGATGGAGTTACAGTTCCAGTTGGACCTGGAGTTACAGTTCCAGTTGGACCTGGAGTTCCAGTTCCACTCGGCTCAACTATTACCTTTACCGTATCAGAAATTGATTCTTTTCCCTTAACTTTTACTGTTACAGTCGCCTCCCCAACTTTCTTTCCAAACACTTGTCCATTTTCACCAATATTAGCTACATCTGCGGGATCAATTGACCACTCCAAAAATGCATTTATTCCACTAGGAGTAGTCGTAACTCTAAACCTCCCAGTCTCACCCACTTTTATTTTTAACGGATCAGGGCTCAAAGTGATTCCAGTGATAGAAGGTGGAATTGTAGGAGTTTCTGTTGGATATGTAGGTTCCGGTTCTGGTGGGTTTGGAGGGTTTGGATTAGTAGTTGGACTACTCCCCCCACCCTGATATTCACATATACCTGAATTAGCTCTACAAATATGATTAGCACCACATTCCTTCTTAAACTTCCAATGACGATCAGAACCACATTCGTATAATTTTTTTCCATCACATTTATATTGTCCAGCCGTACAAGCCACACAAACCCCATTCTCGCATTGATAATCAGAAGTGCAACCCTCATTATTATTACACATCGCGCATTCAGTGCTACTTCTACAAGAACCATATTTACAATTGTACGACGCCTTCACACCAGCATTACAATAAGTAAAAACAGCACTAGCACACTTATTCGGATAAGTTATCGTAGTACAAGTATCAATAGCATCAACACATGCCGTTCCTGCTAAATTACACTCTTTCCCTTCACCACAAGGTGTTCCTGAATCAAAACTTCCACTCTCTAAACATTTCTTCATTCTATTTTCAATACAACGTTTGTCACCAACCAATACAGCCGTGTTCCCATCTTTACAGGTAGTTTTATTGACACATTTTATAAGAGGAGCAGAACAAATTTCATTACTAGTACAAGTTTTTACAATAATACAGTTACTACTATTATTTACTTCACATTTTTTCAAAACATTATCTACACATTTATACTCATATGTAGGTTTACTTTTACAACAAACAGGCTTAGTTGAAGTACAACCAGTGGCAGTTACTTCATCTCCCGCCGTACAAGTACCATTGGCTACACATTCACCTCCTTGAGAAGTACACATTACTGCACCCGAGACATTTTTACAACAAACTTGACTTCGACTATTACAATCAGTCACATCACTTACAACAGTGCCTAAAAAATAATATTTACATGAAGCAGAATCCTGTTTACATTCACCACCAAAAATAGAACAACTAGGCGTACATGTTCGACTAATATCTGGTTTGGCACCAGGTGGATTACCGTCACAACCACTCGGTTTTTTCCCTACATTCCTTGTTTGTGTTCCACTACTAGGACAAAGGTTAGGAGACCAATTACCAGTCGTCCACTCAGTACAACTAGGCGTACATGTTCGACTATCATCTGGTTTGGCACCAGGTGGATTTCCACTACAATTTTTCGGTCTTTTTTCCACACTTCTTGATTGCACTCCGTTACTAGGACAAACGGCAGGAGACCAATCGCCTTTTAACCAAGAATCACAATTGACAACATCGGTTACACATGCACCATTTTCACACTTTTGACCACTAGTACAAGTCTCAGTTTTCATCCAAAATCTTTTTGTAGGAGTATCTTGTTTACAAGTACAAACATTACCACTACAACATTCTTTCTTATTCAAAATAGTACATGTAGTACCCATGGACGCTGCCTGACTTCGATTTTCTGTATTCTTTTGAACTAGCATGGTGGCTACTGGCAAAACGACTGCTAGTAAACCCATTATCGCCAAAACAACTAACTCAGTAATTCCCTTTTGAAAAACAATTTTCTTTTTTTGCATAATTAAATTTATCTTACTTTAATATAAAAGTAAACCACTTTCAAAAAGCCAGGTCAAGGAGCTGTTTTGTATAATTGCTTGATTTCAAGCATTTGTACAGATATTTGTGTATAAATGCTTGGTCTATTGTCTAAATCTAAGTCAAATTCTTGAGAAATGTTTTCCAATTTATGACAACATGTTCTTTAACTTTTTGTTCACTTTCTCCTGTATAGACAAGATTTGTTGGATAATTAGTTTTGGAATTAAGAATCGACCAAGTAGACAAACCTTTTAACATCTCTGAATTAAACGTTTGAGCAACTTTTATCTCTATCCCTTGTTTGGTTTCTCCTGAATCAATTACTGCGTCTACTTCGTTACCATTACTATCTCGCCAAAAATACACCTGTTTGTTTTTTCTCAAATTAAAGTTATTTTTTATTATTTCTGTAATGATAAAGTTTTCAAAAATATGGCCGTAGGCAAAGTGCGATTCCAAATCGTTTACTGAGTTTATTTTTAATAAATAACATAAAAGACCAACATCATAAAAATATACTTTGGGAGCCTTAATAACTCGTTTTCCATAATTTTGGTAGTAAGGCTGTAAAAAATAGGTTATATAGCTTGCTTCTAAAATGGAAAACCATGATTCAATTGTTTTGTAATTAACACCTACGTCGTTTGCTAAAGAGGATAAATTCACTAATTGTCCTACCCTACCCGCTAATAATTGCATAAATCTTTGAAACGTAGTTAGATCTCCAATATTTTTAATTTGTCAGTTTTATTATTTTGTCCAATAAGGATTCTTCTAATCATAATAAAGAATAAGATACTATGTTATTTAGTATTTCAACTCCTAATTAACATTACTTTATTTGGACTACTGTAATAAATTAATTTTTATCTACCTATCAACCGTCCAATATCCCCCACCGTTATCAACAAAATCAAAGCTAACAAAATCAACATTCCAAGATTATTTACTGTAGTTTCAAGTTTTTGATTAGCTCGTTTTTTGGTAATCATTTCATAAATTACAAAAATAATTCTCCCCCCATCTAAAGCCGGAAACGGTAAAATATTTACCACTGCCAAATTTACCGACACTATTCCAAAAAAATGAATCACCGCCAAAATCCCCTGATCTCTTTTTATAGCACTTGTTGCCTCATACATTCCAATCGGCCCACTAACATCTTTAGGTACTTGACCAGTAAACAATCCTGATATCATTTTAAACACCCCTCCAAAAATAATTTCCCCCCAATAATAAGCTTCTTTAAACCCAGCCACAATGCCTTTATCAACCCGATACCAAGGGAATTTGACCATTTCCGTATTTGAAATTGCTACCCCCATTGAACCCTCCCTTTCTGGTGGATTTTCCCTAACTTCTATTTCTACTTCTTTATTATAAATTTTTAATTCTTCATTATTAATTATTAATTTCACCTTTTTACCTTTAAATTTAGCTACTTCCTCAATCAATTCATTTGCCTTTTTAATTTGTTTTTCGTTCACCGCCACAATAACATCTTTTTCTTTCAAGCCAACTTTTTCTGCCGGAGACTCTTTCGATACCGCCACAATCGACACTCTATCTGTTTCTACCGGTGTCCCCAAAATCGTATAAACCACACTAAAAACCACTATTGCCAAAACCAAATTCATTAATACTCCCCCCAATACTATTAATAATTTCTGCCACGGTTTTTTGTATTCAAACGACTCTGTTTTATCTTTTACAACAGTTTGCCCTGAGCCTGCCGAAGAGTCTTCTCCAAGTAATTTACAAAATCCACCAATTGGTAGCCAATTTAAACTATATATAGTATCCCCCTTCTTTTTACCCACAATTCTAGGAGGTAAACCCAAACCAAATTCTTCCACTTTCACCCCAGTCTTTCGTGCCGCCAAAAAATGTCCAAATTCATGAACCAAAACTAATACTGATAAAGCCAATATAAATATTATTAAATCCATGTCACTATTATCTACAATCTACAATCTAAAATCTACCATCTATTTTTACCCCCTAATTTCTACTTCCTTTTTACTAGCCACTTCTTCTAGCTTTTTCACAAATTCATCAGTAATTTTTTGCAATTCTGTTTCGTCCCTCTTAAATTCATCTTCCGATACCGCTTTTTCTTGCCTAGCTTTTTGCAAATCACTCCGATAGTCCCCTCGAGCTTCCCTAACCATCACCCTAGCCGCCTCTAATTTCCTCCCCAAAAGTTTTATATAATCTTCTCTTTGCTCCACCGTCAACATTGGCAAGCTCATTCGAATCAGCTGACCATCAACCACCGGATTTATACCAGTATTAGCCACCATTATTCCATTAGCAATTTCTCTAATTAATGCTTGATCCCAAGGTTGAAAAGTCAACGATCTAACATCAGGAACCCCAATCGAGCCTAATTCAATCAATTTCATTTTTTGACCGCCATAAACAGTCACCACTATATTTTCAATCAATCCTGGCGTCGCCCTCCCTGTTCGAATCGAAGCAATATCATTCACAAACAACGACAAAACCTTTCCCATCCGTATTTTTACGTCTGAAATTTCTATCATAATTTTTACTGAGCCACTTCCGCCGTACAATCATCAGCCTCTCCGTCTAAAGTCCCAATACACGACCAGTTATATTCCCCATCAGTACCTTCAGAATCGTACCAATTAATCGCTCCAACTTCACAAGCTTCTTCACCATCTGGGACTATCTCAACAACTTGACCATTTGCAGATCCACAAACACCATCAATAACCTCACCACCATCTTCTTCATTTAATTCATAAGTCTCTTCTTCAACAGCACTACTTCGAGTATCTTGGGTTTGGTTAACTGATTTTACTGACAAAAAAATACCTACCACTAAAGCTAAAGACATTAATCCATAAGCAACTAAATTTGATTTATTTTTCATTATTTAATTTTTTAAATTTTTAATTCTAAAATAATAATAACCATTATTTTTAAAAAAACAAGCAAGTAAAATAAAATACTATTTTATATCTCATATCTAGCAAATCGAGTCAATTTCATATTCTCTCCAAATTTTGCTACCAAAATTTTTATCATTTCCTCAATTGTTTTATTACTATCTTTAACAAATTCTTGTTTGAGCAAGTCTTCCACCGTCTCTGGGTTCATAGCTACAATTTGAAGACAAATATCTTTAGTCAAACCAACAAAATCTTCATGTTTTGCCACAAAATCAGTTTCACACTGCAACTCCACCATCACTCCAATTTTGCCAGTTGAATGGGTATAAGTCGCCACCCTACCTTGATGAGTTTCTCTCTCAATCTTACTTTCAGCCTTTTTAAAACCTTTCTCTCTTAAAATTTGTTTAGCCTTAGTTTTATCACCATTTGCCTCTTCAACTGCTGATTTTATCTCCATTATCCCTAAACCAGTTTCTTGTCTAATTTCTTTTACTAATTCAATTATTTTTTTATTTTCCATTTTTTTCTTAAATCTTTAATCTTAAATCATAAATCAAAATTATTTAGTACCTGCTGCTTTAATTGCTCTACCAATTTCTTCCATTATCAAATTAACACTTTTAGTCGAGTCATCGTTGGCTACTATCGCCAAGTCAACTTTATAAGGATTGGCATCAGTATCACTAATTGCCACTATTTTAATTTTTTTCAGTTTTGCTTCTTTAACCGCTGTTTTTTCCACTCCAGCATCAACCACCAACAAAACGTCAAACATCTTTTCTAAGCTTACCAATCCACCAACAATCTTTTCTAATCTAGTTATTTCTTTGTTCATTTCTGATATCTCTTTTTTAGTATTTTCACTAAATTTACCTTTCCCAATATCTTCTTTAAGATCATTTAATTTTTTAATATCTTTTTTGATTTGTTCCCAATTAGTAATAGTCCCCCCCAACCATCGATCGGTTACATAAGGAACCCCAACATCTATGGCCACTCGTCGCACCACCTCTCTGGCTTGTCTTTTGGTACCTACTAACACTATTTGTTTGTTATTTCTTTTTTGATTGTAAATAAAATTACAAACTTTATCCAAAGAATCCAAAGTTTTTATCAAATCGATTACTTCAATTCCATCCTTCTTACCATAAATATAATCTCGTGCTTTTGGGTGAGTTTTTGAAATCTTGTGACCCAAATGACATCCAGCATTCAACAAATCTTTTAACCCAATAGTTAGTTTGTATTTTTTATCTTCCTTGGCCACCGTAACTTTAGCGGAGGCTGGCTCGTTTTCAACCTGAGTTTTTTTATTTTCTAAAATTTCCTTCTCTTGTTTAAGTTTTTCATTTAATTTTTTAATATTTTCTACCGAAATTTTACTTTGAATTTTAGCTTTAACTACCAAAGCTTTTTTTACCAAAGATTTACCGCCTCGATTGACTGTTTTAACAATGACTTTTTTTTTCTCTACCATATTTGTCCTTATTATTAATTTTTAGCAAAAGGGTCAATTAACCCAGGATAAATATATTGCTAAATTTTAAAAATTATTAATTAGAGCCATTATAGCACATAATTTTTATCCTAAAAATATTACAAAATTACTAAAATAAACATAATATGATATATTATATAAATATAAGATATATTATTAAATAATTATAGGTCACATGCATATCTTAAAGCTTTAATATAAAAAAATTGTTAAAATATTCCTATGCCAAACGATAAATTAACCATTCTCGAAGTCCGTCTGCCTCAAGAAAATGAATACACTTTCGAATCGATGTCTGCTCTATTATCAAACTTTACTCAATTTACCAAATCATCCTTCCTTGATAAATTAATCAACAAGAAAAAGACTATTTCTTCCTTAGAAATTGTCCTAAAAGATGGCCAAATAAAATTTTATGTCGTCGTCCCAACCAGCGATATGGAATTCTTTCGTTCCCAAATTTTAGCTCAATACTCAAGTGCAGCACTAAAAGAAACTCCAGACTATCTATGCTCTGACCTAACAAATCCTACCTTCACTCAGCTAGGCTTAGGAAAATCTTATAGTTATCCTCTAAAAACTTCCAAAGACTTTAAAGACACTGACCCTCTTAATTCTGTTCTAGCCCCTCTCTCTCGTTCAAACGATATAAAAGATTTTTTTGTCTTTCAGATTATCCTTTCTTCTGCACCAAAAAATTGGCAAAGTGGGATTATTAGCACCATTCAAGATGGAATCTTAGTCGACGCCCAACGTAATATCCGAACTGCTCATCCAGATAAAATGATTTTTGAACAAAAAATTCAATTCCCTGGCCTTTTCGCTCAAATCAATCTAATTTCAAACAATCCAAATTTAATTACTTCTGTATCATCTTCTTTTGGAACATATACCAACCCTCGTGGTAATTATATTAAGTCTTTTTCACCCAAAGTTTTTGCCAAAAAGAAATTATTAAAATCAATTTTAGACAGAGAAGCTACCAACCACCT
>CAYXLS010000012.1:0-13428 GCA_964464785.1 uncultured Gammaproteobacteria bacterium
CTTTCCAACCAACTGGAGAAAAACCAGTTTATTGTAGTAATTGTTTTGAAAAAACTAGTGGTCGAGAAGGAGGCAATAGAGATTTTGGCGGAAATAATCGAAGATTTGAATCTAGAAATACAAAGGATTACAGCCAATATAATAATACTCGAGCTGAATTAGAAATAATAAATCAAAAAATTGATAAAGTTTTGTCTATTTTAAACTTTCAAAAAGTAAGCCCAATAGTTGAAAAAAAGACAGTCAAAAAAGTAAAGAAAACTGAAAATCAAATAGAAATAAAAGAGTAAATTAAATTTGGAACTGACCGTTTTGGTAGAGAATAATTTCTTTTCCTGATTTTAAGGTTGCTGTAACTGTACGATTTTGAGTAGAAATCATATCGGTATGAACCGCTGAATCATTAAATCCTAAACCATCCCAATCTTTTGGTGTTAATTTATCTTTTTTATCATTGTACGCTTCTTTATAAGCCGAACCTAAAGCGATATGGGTATTACCAAATTCACCGCCAAAATTTTCATCATAGAGAGTTTCGGCCATGAACTTATCGATTTTAGAAAGACGTTTGTCTGTAAGTGAGAACTCCCCTATTTTATCGCTATTTTTTATTTTTATTAATTCCTGTAAAAATTTTTGACCATATTCAGCCTTGGCATCAATAACAAGACCGTCTTTGAAAGTTAATCTAATATTTTTAATTAAATTACCGCTTCGATAGAGTGGTTGATCAAAATAAATATAACCGTTGGTACCGCGCCAATCTGGTGAAGTAAAGATTTCAAAACTCGGAATATTACAACCCTTACCACCCAACCACTGACGGTGATCACCTATGGAAATATTTAAATCAGTGTCTTTTGATTTAATATTGACTTTTACTATTTCTAACTTATTTAAGTTATTCCTAATTTGATCAGATTTTAGGGAAACACGCACCCATTTGGATACTGGATTTGTATAATTTAAAAAACAAGCTTTGACGACTTGATTCCACGCTTGTCTAAGTGTCATATTGGCTTCTTTGGCCATAGCAATCGTTGGAAAAAGACCGATAGTCCAACTTAATTTTCCTTTATTTTCTTTGTTATCTCGCCAGTCTTTATATGGTTTAAAAATCATATTTCGTTCCATAATCAAACGGGGATCAATTCCTTCAAGCTCATGGTAATCTGTTTCGGCCAAAATTATAAGAAAATGATCAGCTTGTTTAACTCTTCCTTTTAGATAAGTTGACGGAAAAAAATTAAGTTGGTCAACAGAGGCCAATTCAAAAAATTCTTTTGACATTTCGTCGGGAAGATATTGAATAATTGGATGAGCTTGGCTTTTTAATACTGATCGCTGGAGGGATTTTAAAAGAGGTTTAGCACTTTCTGGTACTTGGAGAAAAACAACCTCCCCTGACTTAACCCCTTTACCGCCATTTAGGGCAAATTTAACCAACACATCGGCATATTTATCGAGAATTTCTGTAGACGGGGAGTACATTATTTTGCAACGATGGGTAATAACTTCCTTGATTTTCTGGTGAAAGATGCCGAATTATCTGTAGCATAACTATATCTGTTGGCCGAATACCATTAGAGAGTTGATTAAAGTTATCAGGTTTTAATAATTTACCGACTGTTACCTTAATTTTTTTTTCTGGAATATGAAATTGATAATTATCTGCATCAAAAATTTGATAGCTACCGTCAGTAGCAACTGGAAGAATTCCAAAGTTTACCCCTTTACTGTTATACATTTTGATGCAATTGTCAGTTATGTTTGATTCACTAGTTTTTTGAGCTCCATAATGAAGACCTGTTTTGGGGTCAATCCTTCCTGCCATAATTGTTCCTTCAGGAAACTCCATTAGAATTTTTTGTTTTTTATAACTATATAAGGCTTTTCTTAACAAAACTAAATTTGAATCTGGTAAAAGACCGTATCTAGCCTCATCTTGAGGCCTGACTAAGGGAATAAAATCAATGTTATTCTCGTAACAATATTCTTCTATTTCATTAAAATAATTTTTAAGATTTTGATTTTGATGACCTGTCATTAGGGATAAAGCAATCACCATATCCATGCCCTTAAGTTTAAAATTTTCACCATTATCATTGACTGTTTTTATAATTTCATTATTTAAAAGGATTTGGGCAAAGATGTCAGCGTGACTTTGATGATTACCATTAATTATCAGGGCGTATTCAGAATTTAAATAATTTGATTTTATCTGTTGAAAGACGGTAGGGTCTTCGTAAACTATTTCAATGCTGGCTTGACCAAGTTCAATATTCTTTCTAAGATTATTTTTTAATTCTGGCTCGTTTGGAATATTAGCTCTTTCTGTAGACATGAGCGATTATAACATTTGATTGGTTTAAAAAGTTATTAAGTTATCCTTTTAAAATTATTGCCAAAACTTCATCTCTTTTTTGTTCCATAAGTTTTCTTGAATCGGCTTCGAGATTAAGACGAAGGAGAGGCTCGGTATTGGATGACCGAAGATTAAATCGCCAATCCCCCATTTCAAAAGTTAGACCATCCATTTTTTCTACTGGGTGAATTGCTTTGGGTCCATAAGTTGATTCAATTTCGGTCATAATTTGGGGAACATTGGCAACTTTATTATTAATTTCTCCGGATATGAAGTATTTTGAACTTAGTTCATCAACCATAGTATCTAAGGGTTTTTTGGAAGTTGATAAGAATTCAAGTAAATAAACTAAACTGACAGCGCCACTATCGCAAAGGAAAAATTCTTTAAAATAATAATGACCAGAAATTTCGCCGCCAAAAAAAGCATTTTCTGCTTTCATCCTAGCCTTGATGTGGGTATGACCCACACGATTGGCAAGTGGTCGACCACCATAATTAGTGACAATTTCTCTAACGGCTTTGGAAGCACGGATATCGTAAATAATTGTGCAATTTGGGTATTTTTTTAAAAAATGGGTTGATAAAAGTGCGGTTAAAAAATCACCAGAGACAAAATGACCATGTCGATCTATAGTAAAGAAACGATCACCATCGGGATCAAACATCACACCCAAATCAGCCTTTTGATTAATAACAAATTTTTGAGTTGCGATCCGATTCTCTTCTAATAAAGGGTCTCCTCCATGATTTGGGAAATTACCGTCGACTTCCCAAAAAAGAGGAACAAATTCAATTGTGGGTAATTTTTGAGATAATTTGTCTAAAATAGGCCCAACCATTCCGTTAGCTGGATCGGCGACAATTTTTAATTTCTTAAATTTTGAAACATCAACCAAACTAAGGATGTAATTAATAAATTCATCCATAATATTCATATGTTCAATTTGTCCAGGAGTATTCGCATTAAGGGGTAAATCGTCGGCAAGAAGGTATTCTTTAATTTCTTTGATACCAGCATCACCAGAAAGAAGTTCAGGTATTTTTTTTACCATTTTAAAACCGGTATATTCTTTGGGATTGTGGCTAGCAGTGACTGAAATTCCTGGAAGATCACGAGTTTGACAAGCATAGTAAAACATATCGGTTGAGGCCATATCAATGTCAACAACACTTACACCAACTTTGGTTAGACCATCAATTAAGGCATTTTTCATTGATTCTCCTGAAAGGCGACCGTCACGCGCGACAACTACTTTTGCAGGAAAATTTAAATATTTGGCAAAACCACGACCAATATTTTGAGCTAATTCTTCATTGGCCTGGTTAGGATAAACTCCACGGATATCGTAAGATTTAAAAATAGAAGTGTCAACGTTCATATGAATTAAATTAAATTAAATTAAATTAATAATTGATGGATATGAGTAGGATAGCACAAAACAAAACCTACCCCTACCCTTCCCTTGACAAGGAGTAAAAGACAATAATTTTTGGTAAAATTGGCTATGGATCAAATTGATTATGACGATTTTGCAAAAGTGGAATTTAAAGTTGGTGAAATTAAAGAAATAGAAGAGGTTGAAGGGTCAGATAAATTGTTAAGACTTGAAGTAGATTTTGGCGAAGAAAATTTGAGAACAGTGTTATCTGGAATTAAAAAATGGTATGCTCCGATCGATTTAATTAATAAAAAAACGGTTTTTGTGACCAATATAAAACCTCGGAAAATTATGGGAGAAGAATCTCAGGCAATGATTTTTGGAGCCTCCGCCTTCGTCAAGACTACGGCGGATAAAGAAGATGAGGGTGAAGAAAATATGAGTGTATTATTTTTGGATAAAGATTTATCTGTTGGATCCAAAGTATTTTAGTATGAATTTAGTAAATAATTTAAAAAAAATAATTGTTGAAGCAGGTAAAAAACTTGATTTATTGGTAGATGAAAAGGATATTAAAATCGAACATCCAGATGATATAAATTTTGGCGATTATTCAACTAATGTTGCGATGGCTTTGACTACCGCACCAAAAGCTTCGCATTTGGGTGGGCAGGCAAATAAAACTAAACCTGGAGAAATGGCAAATAAAATAAAAGAAGAGATTTCTCAACAAACTTTAAAAAATAATTTTATTGAAAAAATCGAAGTGGCAGGAGCGGGATTTATTAATTTTTATTTAAAACCAGAATATCTAATTAAAGAAGCAGAAATTATTAATTATGATACTGAATTTAGAAAAAATTTGAGTACTTATGGTGAAGGGAAAACGATGGTAATTGATTATTCGGCACCAAATATAGCTAAACCTTTTGGTATTGGTCATTTGCGATCGACCAACATTGGTCAATCAATTTATAATATTTACAAAATTTTGGGTTGGAATTGTATCGGAGATAATCATCTTGGTGATTGGGGAACACAATATGGAAAACTTATGGCGGCTATTCAGCACGCCAAGATTCAAGATTCAAGATTCAAGATTCAAGATTCGGAATTTAATTTGGATGATTTAACAATAAATGATTTGGAAAACCTTTATGTAGCTTTTCACAGAGAAGCAGAAAAAGATGATACATTAATTGACGAAGGGAGAGAATGGTTTACGAAACTTGAAAGTGGAGATAAAGAAGCTAGAAATATCTGGCAAAAATGTGTTGATATTTCACTATTGGAATTTGAGAAAGTTTATCAACTACTTGGAGTTCACATCGATTATATTCACGGCGAAAGTTTTTATGAAAAAATGTTACCTGATATAACTAAAAAAATTGTTGAAAAGGGCATTACCAATAAAAGTGAAGGAGCAATAATAGTAGAACTTAAAGATATGCCTCCGGCGATGTTACAAAAATCAAATGGGACAACTACTTATTTTACCCGTGATATGGCAACAATTGATTATCGGATAAAAACCTGGAATCCTGATTTGATTATTTATGAAGTGGGGGTTGATCAGCAATTACATTTCCGACAAGTGTTTGAAACAGTAAATATTTTGGGATGGACAACAAAAACAAAACTGGTTCATATTGCTCATGGACTGATTAGATGGCCAACAGGAAAATTTTCTACCAGAAAAGGAGATACTATTCATCTTTTCGATGTAATCGATAAAGCTATGGTGGAAGCCCAAAAAATAGCTGACAAAACTAGTGTGGTAAAAAAAATGTCTGCTTCTGAAAAAAATGAAATGGTTAAAAAAGTTGCAATCGGAGCAGTTAAATTTAGTGATTTATCAAGTGATCCCAAAAAAGATATTATTTTTGATTGGCAACAAATTATGAACTTAGATGGTGATTCTGGCCCATATTTGCAATATACTTACGCCCGATGTAAAAGTGTATTGTCAAAAACTAAAATTAAAGAAACTAAAAATATTAATGAAATACCAAATAAATTTAACAGCAATGAGATGAGTTTACTAAAAGAGTTTTATAAATTCGAAGAGAAAATCATTGAAGCTTCGGAAAGATTTTCGCCAGCAGTGGTCGCCGAATATATTTTAACAATAGCTCGAAAATACAACGAATTTTATGCCAAAAATAGAATAATTGGAGAAAAAGAAGAAGTGTTTAGATTGTTTTTGACTCAAACTACGGCAAGTGTAATAGAAACTGGATTAGATTTGTTAGGTATAGAAACTGTAGATAAAATGTAGTATTATAGGCGAGTATGGCTGAAAGACCATTAGTCGGATATAAAAATGACCAGACAAGCTTCAAGCAACACGACATTGGTACACTTCAATTATTAGAGCCTGTAACAGTAACTCTTCAAGAAATAAGTCGAAGGTTCCAAGGTAGCGAAATAAAAATTGATTTAGACAAGCAAAGTGAAACCTTAACTATTCCCAAAACTAGTATATTTGGAAAAGAAAATTATATAAGATATCAGGTCACAGATAATGGTTTAGAGGTTTCAAAAAGACTAGGACGAAGAAATATGGAAAAAATAACATCGTATTTCTTGGAGAGGACAATGGAGGTGTAGGTAGTGATCCTAAATAAATATTGTTACTAATTTTTTAGCGATAGAAACTGTTGAAAAAATGTAGTATAAAATTAATCATATGACTGAAATACCACACACTAATGATAATAAGACAAAGTTAGAAAAACCTTCAATAAAAGTTCAAGAGAGAATAAGTTTGTCCATCGATGGAATTCTATAACTTACACCAGAAGAGTTAATTGCTCGTAATCCAGATCTTTATGGTAAACCTTCCGTTTGTCAAAAATTTTGATTTAATTAAATATTTTTTTGTAGATTTCGGAATAGTGATTGACGGGGATGAATTTTATATCTCGTTTGACTTCTTTGGGGATTTCGACTAATGATTTTTGATTGTCTTTGGGAATAAAAATTTTTTTGAGTCCAGCTCGATGAGCTGCAATAGCTTTTTCTTTTAGACCACCAATTTCTAAAATATTTCCTCGTAGGGTAATTTCTCCGGTCATACCAATATCTTTGGGGATAGCAACATTTTTTAGAGCTGATATTAGCGCGGTAGTAATAGCACCTCCAGCAGACGGACCATCTTTTGGAGTGGCACCTTCGGGAACATGAATATGAATATCAATTTTATGAAAATCTTGTTTGATACCAATTTTTTTTGACTGACTTCTGACAAACGACAAAGCTGCTTGGCACGATTCTTTCATCACTGATCCTAATTTCCCAGTTAAAATAAGTTGGCCTTTGCCAGGCATGATGTTAACTTCGATAAAAAGAATATCTCCCCCGACTGAAGTCCACGCTAAACCAGTAGAAACCCCAATATCATCTTTTTTACCCTTGAGAGTGGCACTAAATTTTTCTGGACCTAAAAATTTTTTTAATAATATTTGATTGTTTAGATCGACTTGAGTAATCTTTTTTGACACAATTTTTTTGGCGACTTTTCTAAATAAAGAAGCAATAGTTCTTTCTAAATTTCGGACACCAGCTTCGCGGGTGTATTTTTCGATAATATATTTTAAGGTTCCATCCTTAATAGGGGTAATTTGTTTTACGTTTAAACCATTGGCAATTAATTCTTTTTTGACCAAATAATTTTTGGCGATGTGAAATTTTTCATCAAGAGTATAGCCGGAAAAGTTTATGATTTCTAAACGATCTTTTAGGGCAATTGGAATAGTTGAAATATCATTCCCAGTTAGAATAAAAAATACTTTTGATAAATCGACTGGAAAATCAAGATAATGATCAGTAAATTCTTTGTTTTGTTCTGGATCGAGAGTTTCTAGTAAAGCAGAAGATGGGTCTCCTCGATAATCTGAGCCAATTTTGTCGACTTCGTCTAACATAAAGACTGGATTCATTGATTTAGCATCTTTTAGCCCCTTTATAATCCGACCATTCATAGCGCCAACATAAGTTCGACGATGGCCTCGGATTTCAGCTTCGTCTCGAATACCGCCAAGAGAAGCACGAACAAACTGGCGACCTAAAGCTCTGGCAATTGATTTACCTAGAGATGTTTTACCGACACCTGGAGGACCAATGAAACAAAGTATATTGGCAGTTCCAGAAACATCTTCAGATTTTTTAGTTTTGAGTTTATTTTTTAAATGAATTACTGCTAAATATTCTAAAATTCTTTCTTTGACATCTTTGATACCATAATGATCTTTATCTAAGATTTTGCTAGCCTTTGAGATACTAATATCGGTTTGAGAGTATTTCCCCCAAGGTAAATCTAAAACAGTTTCTAAATAAGTTTTGATATAACTAGACTCTGGAGCCATAGAACCCATTTCTATAAGACGATTAAGTTCTTTTAAAAGTTTTCGTTTAATTTCCTTGTTTACTTTTATTTTTTTAATTTTATTTTCAATCTCACTAAACTCTCCATCGCTTGATTCCCCCAAGCGTTTTAGTTCTTTTTCAATTTGTCGTTTACGTTCTTCTAAGACGTTTCGTTTAACGCCAGTGTTAAATTTTTCCTGGGTTTTTTCTTCGATAGATCTTTCCAGCTCAGCAATTTTCATTTCTTGGATTAACAATTCGGTGGCTGATTTTAAGCGCTGACTAACTAATAAAGTCTCTAATAAGTTTTGTTTTTCGTTTATCTTAGCATTGACTGAAAAACATACTTGATCGGCAAGATCACTGCTAGAAACTCCAGTTGAGAGTTGCATCATAGCGGGAAGATCAAATTGGCGACCTAAGGCAAAGGCTTTTTTTAGTTGACTTAAAAGTGCCTCAGCAGATTGTTGAACTTCGGATAAAGGTTCTGGGATAATTGGCAAATCGACATATTCAGCCATAAAATAGGGCGATGTTTTGATTAGATTGACAATATTTACCCTTGATATTCCTTTAACTATGGCATGGAGATTCCCGTCAGTTTGGAGAACATGTTCAATTTTAGCCAAGACACCAACGTTGTAGAGGTCTGATAAAAGCGGTGATTCAATCCGACTGTCTTTTTGGGTAGTAATAATTACTAATTTATTAGTATTATCATAAGCGTGTAAAAGTGAATTAGTTGATTCTTTCCGTCCAAAAAACAAAGATGTTTCAATTGAAGGGAAAATAACAATATTGCGTAATGGAATTAGGGGCAAAACTTTACGAACAGGTTGTAGTGTGGTGACTTTATTTGAGTATTCGGTCATATATTTAGCAGTCTATCAAATTGATTGCTAAGTGTCAATCAATAAATAGTGATATAGTGTAAAATAGACCTGTGAAAAATAATAGTAGTGAAATTAAAAAAGTTGGAAGGGTGGTGTTGATTGGTCGACCTAATACGGGGAAGTCTACTTTAATAAATGCGATTATGTCTCAAAAAGTAGCTATTACTTCACCACTACCTCAGACAACTCGAAAAAATTGTCGAGTTATTTACGGTGATGAAAGAGGACAAATTATCTTTAGTGATACTCCAGGAATTATTGGAAAAGTTGATGATTTGATTGGAAAACGAATAAACCAAGAGGCTCCAAAGGAACTAAATCAAGCCGACATAATTTTGATGATTGTTGATATTTCTCGACCAAAAAACGAAGAAGAAAATAAAGTAATTGGATTAATTAGGAAAATAAATACTAAAAAAATTTTGGTTTATAATAAAATTGATATTGCAAAAGGACCAAAAGATCATTTGCCTGAATATAATTATCTTGAAGAAGAATTTGATAAAACGATAGGAGTGAGTGCGATTAAAGAAAAAAATATAAAGGGTCTAGTAAATATAATTTTTGAATTGTTACCGACTAAAAAAAACAAAGAAACTCAAGAGAATATTGAATTACTAGAGACAGGGAATAAACCTAAAATGGGAATAAATTCGAGAGATTATGTAGCTGAGATAATACGAGAAAAAATTTATCTTTTTTTGAGAGAAGAAGTCCCCTATTCAATCGATGTTCGAGTAGACCAAATAGTGGATAAGAGAAAATTAATTTTTATTAAAGCGAAAATTTTGACAAATGCAGAAAGATATAAAAAAATGATTATCGGAAAAGGTGGTAAAAAAATAAAAGAAATTGGTTTTAATGCTCGAAAAGAATTGGAATTAATGTCGGATAGAAAAATATTTTTAGAGCTAATTGTCGAACTTGATAAACACTGGCAAGAGAGAGATAAATAAATAATTTATTGACACAAATAGATAAAACCTTTAGACTAAGATTGTTAATTTTTATATAAATAATTATGGCAAAAAAAGGAAAATTTTTTTTAACAGGTTTGTTTGGGACTTTAATAGGGGCAATTGGTGGTTTACTTTTAGCTCCCCAATCAGGAAAAAAAACGAGAGAGAATATTAGAAAAATGTTATTGAAATTAAATAAAGAAGTAGAAACAGGGGTGAAAGATACTAAAGATAAAGTAGTTGAGATTTTTGGTAACGCTAGTGAAGAAGCAATAGCTAAATATAAAGAAATAAAATCAGCGGTAATGAATAAAGTTGCTGAAGTTAAAACTGCTGGAAAAGAAATAGACAAAGAAAAATATTCAATGATTGTGGAAGATGTGGTAGTTGATTTTAAGGAAGACTTAAAGGCAACTAAAGACGGAGCCGTTAAGTTGGTGGCTCAACTGAAAAAAGATTGGGAAAAAATAAAGAAGGCGTTAGTTTAATTTCTTAGTGATTAAATCGTTTAACTCTTTGATACCTTGGGGGTCAGCGATTGAAGTGCAGAGTGTTGCCTTAATTTGTTTTTTAATTTTTGGGATATCTTTTTGTTCTTTGAGGTCGTATTTTGTCAAAATTATAATTTCGGGTTTTTTAGCCAAGACAGAACTATAGGCTGATAGCTCGTTTCTGACCGTTTGGTAGTCTTTGAGAGGATTTTGACTTTCGGTAGAAATACAATGAATCAAGATATTTGTCCGTTCAATGTGTTTTAGAAATTTAATTCCAAGCCCCTTGCCATCGGCTGCTCCACTAATTAGCCCCGGAATATCGGCAATAATATAACCACCCTTGGTTACACCCAAGTTTGGTTCAAGAGTAGTGAAGGGATAGTTGGCCACTTTGGCGTTGGCTTGAGTTAGTTCATTTAACAAACTAGTTTTGCCCGTATTGGGTAAACCAATCAGACCAATTTGGGCGATAAGCTTGAGTTGTAAAAATATTTTTTTTGGTTGACAAACAAATCCTAATTCTCGTTCTTGGGGTGTTTGATTACTGGCTGATTTGAACATAAAATTACCTCTGCCACCACTGCCACCTCTGGCCATGAGAATCCTTTGACCAACTTGGGTAATTTCAATTGACGAACCATTGTCATAATTTGCTACTGTACCAACAGGGACTGGAATAATTAGATCCTCACCATTTTTACCAGTTCGATTGTTGCGACCGCCAGATTCACCATTTTGAGCACTATACACTTTGGAGTGACGAAATTGGTTTAATTTACTGATATCAGATACTCCTTCAAAAAAAACCGAACCACCGTCTCCTCCTTTACCGCCATCTGGACCACCTTTTGGGCGAAAGGCATCATTATAAAAATGGACAACTCCGTTTCCCCCATCACCACCTTTAATATTAATATGAACTTCGTCGATTAACATGATATTATTATACCGTAGATAACTAGATAATCAGATTTATAGATTAAAAATTTTATTGATAAATACTTAATTGTATGAATAAAAAAGTTATTTTTAAATTTATCGTAGTTTTTCTGTTAATTGTATTTTGTGGCTTATTACTTAACAATTGGTTTGGACAATTTATAGGCATTGAATTCGGTGGGGGGTGCGGCGGGATTCCTTGTTCCAAGTAACTACTAATTGGTAGTGGCTAATTGGCCACAAGCGGCGGAAAATTTCTGACCAAAGGAACGACGAATAGTATATTTAACACCAAGTCTGTCAAGATTATTAATAAATAATTCTTGTTGAATTTTGGATGCTGGCTTTAGACCATCCTCGACTGGGTTTAAGGGTATTAAGTTTAGGAAAAATAAATGATGCGAGTGAAGAAAATTTCCAAGTAATTTAGCATCGGATTGAGTAGTATTTTCGTCCATTAGAGCATATTCAAAAAATAATTGGCGGTTAGTTTTGTTGGCATAATAAGTACAAACTTTTTTGAGCTTGTCTAAATTGAATTTCTTGGCAATCGGCATAATAGATTCACGATATTTTTGATTGGCTGAATGAAGAGAAATGGCCAAATTTATCTGAGAATTTAGATTAGCAAATTCAATAATTTTATCCACAACTCCAGCAGTAGAAACACTAATTTTTCGAGTACCAATATTTAATCCGTCTTTTGAATTTATTATTTTTATAGATTCTAGTAGATTATCCCAATTTAAAAAGGGTTCACCCATACCCATAAAAACTATTCGACCGATAAATGATGGATAAATTTTTTGATTCCAATAAAGAATTTGATCTACAATTTCTTGAGGTGTTAGGTTTCTGACAAATCCCATTTTGCCGGTGGCACAAAATTGGCAATTTAAGGCACAGCCAACTTGACTAGATACGCAGACGGTAATCCAATCGTCATAGTTCATTAAAACTGATTCGATTTTTTGGTCGTCAGTTAATTTTAATAAAGCTTTTTGGGTTGATTGGTCACCAACAACTTTTTCTTCGGATACCGAATACAAAGAAAATTGGGAATTGAGTAGTGAACGTAAATCCAAAGAAAGATCGGTCATTTGATCAAAACTCAAATAACGACCTGAATAATAATTTTTGACTATTTGACGATATCTAAACTCAGGTAAATTTTGACTATCAAGAAAATTCTTTAGTTTTACTAAATCCATTGATTATGCCTTGTTGATGGCATTAATGTAATCTTCTTTTTGACGAAAACCAATGAAGGTGTCTATAATTTGTCCGTTTTTAAATAAAATGACGGTAGGAATACTGACAATATTATATTTGCTAGCAATTTCCTGAGCTTCGTCAACATTGACTTTAGCTACTCGAACTTTATCTTTTAAGTCCATTGCCACACTTTCAATAATAGGCCCTAGCATTTGACATGGACCACACCAAGGTGCCCAAAAATCTACTAAAACAACATCTTTTGATTCTAAAACTTCAGTTTTAAATTCTTCGTATTTGGTTATTTGAGTCATGGGAGTATTATAAACTATTATTTGGATTTGACTAGTTTGGCAGTGTAAATTATTTGCCTGACCACGCCGTCTGGTCCTTCGATTTGATTTGAACCAGAAACTTTAACGTATTGAGTTAAATAATCAGAAAGTGCTGTTTTGACTTCTCTTAATTGAGCTTGGGTTTCTTTAAGTTTGTCGATATTAGTATTGGCAGATGAAGTATTGAGTGCTTTTTGACGAGCTACAGCTCTTAATTTGGCTTGCTTTTGGGCTTCTTTGTCAATTTCTTGAAACTCGGTATCACTTTCTAAAATTTCATCTAACATCGCCTTGTACTCTTTGGCTTCGTAAATTAAATCATTTAATCTAGAACTGGCAGTGTTGATAAGCGATTCAGTGTTTATTATATTTAGAGATTGATTTTCGTCTGGCATAGTTTTAACTTTATCAACTTAAAAACTCATCTTCAAGAGACAATAATTCTTTGACTGATTTTAATCTAATAAGTTTCATTCTGA
>CAYXLS010000013.1:0-13105 GCA_964464785.1 uncultured Gammaproteobacteria bacterium
AAATGACCGGTCAAGTTATTTATCAAGGGATTTCACTTGGTCATCCCACCCCCAAAGAAGACAAGTCAATTCTTCCCAACAAGTCTACCCGTCTTGTTTTTACCTTTTCCGACAAATCAAAATTATTTTTTAACGATCAACGTAAATTTGGCTGGGTTAAACTTCTTAGTCAACCTGAGCTAGTCGAGGCTCAAAAAAATGTTGGAGTCGATTTGTTAAGCCAAAAATTTACTTCAAAATATTTCTATAATCAACTTCAATCAACTATCAGACCTATCAAATCAGTTTTACTCGATCAATCAAAATTTGCCGGTATTGGCAATATTTATGCCAACGATGCTCTATTTTTAAGCCATATTCATCCCCAAATCAGTTCTAAAAAAATTTCTGTTTCTCAATCAAAAATCCTTCATCAAAATTTAATCAAAATTATCAAAGAATCAATTTCTCAAGGGGGCTCTACCGCCAAAGACAATAAATATATTCATCCTGATGGTAGTCACGGCCAGCACCAATTCCATTTCCGAGTTTATCAACGCGAGAGGGAACCTTGTCTCAAGTGTAAAACTCCCATAGAAAGAATAAAAATCGGCGGACGAGGAACTTTTTACTGTCCTAAATGTCAGAAGTTCAAATCTTAATTACTTTCGTAACATCAAATATCCACCCAAAAAGATTAACATCCCCGGCCAAACATAATCCCATTCTATTAGCATTGGGGCAATTTTATTAATCAACAAGACACCACCCCAAAGTATTAACAGTAATCCCAAAAAACTTCCTTGTCTTTTTTCTGGATTTATTTTTTCTACCCTTATTTCTTTTTTAATCTCTTTGGCCATCGTTTTGGCTTTTTTACCCACATCTTCAGTAAATTCTTTTACATTTTCTTCCCAATTTACTTTTTTATTTTCTTTTCCTTCTTTAGGAATTACCAACCATAATACCAAATAAATTAAGAGTCCACTCCCACCACCAATAAATAACAACACAAATATCACTCTCACTAAAGTTTCATCAACTTCAAAATAATCAGCTAATCCTCCACATACACCAGCAACTATGCAATCATCTGTTTTTCGATATATTTTTTTATTTTTCATGGTTATATTTTACTTCATTTTTTCCTATTCCCAAAACACAATTTTTTGCCGCATGTTAACTTCAAATCTTCTTTAGTAATACCTATTTAAAACAATTACTAATTAAGTATTGAAAATAATTAGTAAAAAAATCTTTTTAATTTTTTACAAGTTTATAATACTTTTATGAGTATTATAAAAAAAATAAAACCATCCTGGCTTTTTTTTATTTTTTCACTTTTCTTTTTGGGTATTATTTTTTATTTAGTTAGGTCATTTATGACCAATTTTGATGAAAATGATCATCTTGCCGTCGCCTTTTTAATGCAAAAAGGACGTATTTTGTATAAAGATATTTTTTCCCATCATTTCCCTTTTCCTTATTATTGGACTTATCTTTTTACCCCATTTTGGAAACAAGATTCACCTTCTCGAACCATTTCGATTTTTAGATTATCAATTTTAGCTTTTTATTTCATAAATTTTATGTCTGTGTTCTTAAGTTATAAAAACAAAAAAAGCCAATACGCTATTTCTTTTTGGATAATTTTATTATCTTTATTTTTCACCTTATATCACGGTAATTTAGTATTAAGCGAAACTTTTGCCGCAATCCTTATTGTCTCAATTTTTTGGATTTATACCCCAATATTTATTGGCTGGGAAACTATTTCCGATTATTCTCTTTTTTTATCAATAATTTTTACTTCATTGGCGTTTTGGACCCAACCACTTCTTTTTTCTCTTTCATTTATACCTTTGCTTTTGGCACCAAAAAATAAAAAAATTAAAATTTTCGTTTTCATTAGTACCATCAATCTGATTCCAGTTTTATTTTTTTATTTTAGTGGTCAACTACTAGATTTTTTTAAACAGAGCATTTGGTTTAATTTTTCAGTATATCCAAAATTTTATGTAGACATCGTTCCAAACGGTGATAAATGGTGGGGCACAATTGTATATTTTTTCCGTAATCAAATTTTCTTTTTAACGCATTTTTTCAATAAACACCAACTTTTCCAATTTATTTTAAATATTGGGCTAGTTGTTTTATTATTAAAAATAATTAAAACAAAAAAAACGATATATATTATTTCTTTTTTACTAATTTTTCTAGCAATACACATCAGAGAAACCAAAATTATTCCTGGAGAACCTTTTAATTTTGGAATTTATCCATTAATTTCAATCTCTTCTTCAGCTTTAGTTGTTTTACTTGCTAAATTATTCTATAAACAAAAAATTCTTTTTTCTTTAATTACTTTTAGTCTGCTGTTGGTATCTATTTTAAACTTTTGGCCAATAATTAAAAATTCTTTTGATTTACAATACAATTATCATGTTTTCTGGAGTCCACGACAAAAAATAGGGGACTTGATTGGTCAACTATCTTTACCAAATGAAAATGTTCTGGTTTATCCCCATGACGTTGACTTATATTATTTTGCAGACAGAACCTCTTTTGATCGCTTCGTTTATTGGTTCCCCTGGATAGATTTAGTTTCTGAATATCGGTCACAAAGATTATCTATGCTAAATAATTCACCTCCAGCGGTTATATATATTGGCAACCTAGATTTTAAAGGGGAATCTAATTTTTATTCTCAATATTTTCCCAATTTAACCAAAAACTATATTGAAGTTTTCAAAGATAATAAACCAACAAGTACTTGGATTAGAATCGATCTTGTCAATCGTCTTCAGCCTTTAAATTTATCTTCCCACGCTTCAACCAACGAATAGCAACATCCACAATAATTTTGTTTATAAAATCCAGTTGTTTTTAACTCCTTTGACACAATTTCTGGGACTAAAAATTTTATTTTATAATCATTTTCAATTTCTTTAGCTATTTTTTCAATTGTCTTTTGGTCTTGATAATAACTCGTGACCAATGTCGATGAAACTATTTCAAAATTATTCTTTTTAGCATATTCGAAAGTTTTTTCCAATCTTAATTTCCAGCAATATATGCAACGCCCTGCCTTGCTTGCCCGCCTAAATGCGTCAGCTTTTGATGGGTTAAGGGAGGGTAGGGTGGGTTTAGTTCCCTTGAAGTATTCCCTCGGGCTCCAATCGGCTACAATCAGCTTAATTTTGTTTTCTTCACTTATTTTTTTTATTGCCTTTAATCTTGACATATATTCCGATCTAGGATGAATGTTTGGGTTATAAAAATAAACTTCAATCCCAGTAATTTCCTTATTTTCTTTCTTAATTGAATCAATAAACTTCAATAAACAATCTGCACAACAAGCATGAACCAATAACTTCATAATCGCTTATTATAACTAATAAAAAAGCCGCTTTGTCAAGTTATAATACTTCTATGGACATCTCAAAAAAAATAAATCTTATTAAGCAAGTTGGTGAAGAAATTATTGGTCTTAACGAAATCGAAGCTAAATTGAAAAATAACGAAACACTTATTGCTTATGACGGTTTTGAACCATCCGGTCAAATTCATATTGCTCAAGGCTTAGTTCGTGCCTTAAACATTCAAAAATTAATCAAGGCAGGAGTCCATTTCAAGATGTTAGTTGCCGATTGGCATGCTTTTGCTAATAATAAGCTTGATGGTGATTTAGCCAAAATTAAAAAAGTCGGTGATTATTTTATTGAAGTTTGGAAAGCTTGCGGTTTGGACACCAATCAGGTTGAATTTATCCGTTCTTCAGATTTGGTCAAAGACCCTAATTATTGGCTTTTAGTTTTACGCATTGCCAAAAATAGCACCGTTAAACGGCTCACTCGTTGTTCCCAAATTATGGGGAGAAACGAATCAGATATTTTATCTGCCGCTCAAATAATTTACCCCTGTATGCAAGCCGCTGATATTTTTTATCTAAATGTCAACCTAGCCCAACTTGGTATGGATCAGCGCAAAGTAAATATGTTAGCTCGTCAAATTGCCCCTGATTTAGGCTTTAACAAACCCGCTGCCGTTCATCATCACATGATTATTAGTCTCCAACCACCCGTCGACAAAATTAATTCCACCGATTCTAAACAAGACCAAACCATTGCTCTTAAGATGTCAAAATCACGTCCAGGTTCCGCCATTTTTATGACCGATTCTAAAAAAAATATTTACTCAAAGATTAAAAAGGCTTATTGTCCACCAAACGACATTAACCTTAATCCTGTTTTGGAATATTTCAAATACATCGTTTTTGCAAAATTTGATCAAATAGATATCCTTCGTGATAAAAAATTTGGTGGCAATTTACACTTTAATTCTTATCAACAATTAGAATCTGCTTATCAACAAGGGGATATCTATCCTCTTGATCTCAAAGATAATTTATCTCGTTATTTAGACGATCTAATTGCTCCAGTTCGTCAATATTTTGTCACCAATCAGGTTGCTAAAAAACTCCAAGCTGAAGTTGAATCATACACCGTAACTAGATAACCTCACTTCTATCGATTCCAGACTATCATCACACTTTTCAGCAATTAAATACTCCACCATTTTATTTACCTGATCAATCTTTATTGTTTCGGGTTTATTAAACATCATCCAGTCAGGGTGATTACTTATTTTTTCCCAACCGTTTTTTTCATACATTAAATAGCATGGACTAGTCGGTGGTATAAAGTTTAATAAAATACCTATCACCCCTTCTTTAATTAAAAGATTATTAACTTCCAATAAATTTTTAGTTCCAAACCCTTGTCTTCTCTGTTTTATTTCAGTCTCTAGATAAATTAAATGGCCAAAAGGGTAATCACATTGATGTTCATACTTTACTAGTAATGCCTCACTTACAACTTCTTCATTTTCACTAATTGAAAATAAATGAGCTACGTAAGGTCCAATTTCCCCAAATTGATGCGCCACCAAGCTTTCCTTCATAAAACACCCGATTCTACCACATTGTCACAACTATACCGTTAAGTACTTATTTATAGAATTTTCTAATTTGGAACAAAAAGTACCAGTTTATTGCCATTCCCATCACCAAACCTCCCAGATTCATGCTGACTAAATATGAAATTAAAGTTACCAAGGAAGCATAAAACATCAAATTCCAAGCTGATTTAGCTCTTTTTAGTAAACCAGGAATAGCAATTGCTATCAACACCATTGACACTAATTCAACCAAACTATAAAGCGAAAAATGAGCGCCATATCTATAACCATATCCATATCCTGCCCTAATCAAAGGATTGACCGAAGCCACTATTCCAAAAGTTGTCAATAAGCCAATTGCTCCCATTACCAAACCAATTATTACCAAATATGGTCCATACTTTACTAAAAATTCACCGATTGAATCAGGTAGTTGGGGTAATTTTTTGGACACTTCAACCAACTTGTTTTCCAAATCAACCAACATTTTTCTCCAATCTTTATTTTCAGTTTTAACTTCTTTTTGGACTGTTTCTTTTTTTTGTTTTTTCATATATCTAAATAATATCACTTTTTTCAAAACTTATTATTCAGTTAATTTTCAGTTATCAAGCTATAATAGTACTTATGAAAATATTAATTATTGAAGATGAACATCTCATCGCCACTTCTCTTAAAAAAGGCCTCGAACAAGAAAATTATGTCATTGATATTGTTTTTGATGGCATTGAGGGTTTTGATTTAGCTTCAAGTGGTGATTATGACCTAATTCTTCTTGATCTAATGTTACCCGGCCTAGACGGTCTCACTCTTTGTCAAAAACTTCGATCTGGCAATAATCACACCCCAATATTGATGTTAACCGCCAAAAGCCAGTTAGAAGATAAAATTAAAGGTTTAAATTGTGGTGCAGACGATTATCTTACCAAACCTTTTGCCTTCGAAGAATTATTAGCTCGAATTCGTTCTCTTAGCCGTCGTCCTCAAAAAACCAATGGCTCTGTTTTATCAATTGGCGATTTAACTCTAGACACTATTAATTTTAATGTCAAAAGGGGAGACAAACCAATTCAATTGTCTAGTAAAGAATATTCACTTCTTGAATTTTTTCTTCGCCATCCCAATCAAGTTGTTACCAAAGACCAGATTATTCAACATGTCTGGAGTTATGAATCTGATATTCTTCCCAATACTATCGAGGTTTATATTCGAAATCTTAGAAAAAAAATTGATCTTCCTTTTAAAAATAAATCTCAACTTATCAAAACCATTCGTGGTTTTGGTTACAAAATCAGTCAATAAATTATTTATTATCTAAAACTTCAACAAACTAACGCCCTAAAGCTCCAAAAAATGTTTAAACAAGCTCGTTTCAAACTCACTGCCTGGTATTTGCTAATCATCATGATTATCAGTTTCTCTTTTAGTGGTCTAATTTATAGGCTTATTGATACCGAAATCAATCGTTTTGCTACCTCCCAACGTAATCGCTTCGAACGACGACTTGAACTTCCTCGCAATGCCCCCAGGGTTATTTTTGTCGACGATGATCTCATTACTGAAAGTCGTCGTCGACTTTTAATTAACCTCCTAATTATCAATGGAATCATTTTTATTGTTTCTGGCAGCTTCTCTTATTTTTTGGCAGGTAAAACTCTTTCTCCGATTCAAAAAGCTATTGATGATCAAAAACGCTTTATTTCCGATGCTTCTCATGAACTTCGTACTCCACTAACCGCTCTCAAATCTCATTTTGAAGTTTCCCTTCGCGATCCAAAACTTAATTTATTAGAATCTAAAAAAGTAATTGCCACTGGAATTCTCCAAGCCAACAAACTCAAAAATCTTTCTGATTCGCTTTTAGAATTAAGCCATTTTGACACTCAACAACCTCAGGCTAATTTTGAACCAGTTTCCTTAAAACAGGTGGTTTTGGAATCAATAAATCAGTTAAAACCAAAAGCTACTGCCAAAAAAATAAAAATAATTAACCAAGTCCATTTGGCCAAAATTAAAGGTGATTTTAATAAATTAGTGGAAATGTTTATTGTCTTTATCGACAATGCCATTAAATATAGCCATTCCAATAGTCAAGTTAAATTAATTTCAAAAATTAAAAATAATCAAGTAGTTATAAAAATTATTGACTACGGTATTGGTATTAGCCAGTCAGACTTACCTCACATTTTCGATCGTTTTTATCAAGCCAACAATGCCCGTACAAAAGGGGAAAATGATGGCTATGGCCTTGGTCTTTCAATTGCCCAAAACATCATTAAACTTCATCGGGGTAAAATTGAAGTTAAGAGTAAATTAAATATCGGTACTACTTTCATTATTTATTTACCACTTTTCAGTTAAATTTCAGAATTTAATCAAATAATTACCTTTATGAAATTGTTTATCAATTTAAAACGTAAATTTTTATCCCTACCTTTAGTCCTTAAAATTATTCTGTTACTTTTTTTGGTAGGTATTATTTGGTTTACTATTTCAAAAACAAATTCCACCAAAGATTCAACCCCTTCTTATAAAACTACTACTGCTCAAATTAGCAATATTATTAGCACCGTTTCCGCCACTGGTTCCATTACCAGTGGTAACAATACCAATATTTATACCACTGCTTCAGGTGAAGTTCTCGACGTTTATGTCAAAAATGGTGATACTGTCCGCCAAGGTCAAAAAATTGCCCAAATTAAACTTGATCAAGACGGTCAAAAAAAACAAGCCACTGCTTGGGCTACCTATTTAAGTGCTAAAAACTCTCTATTGTCATCGCAACAAAACAAACTTGTTTTGGAAAATGGGATTGAAACCGCCAAAAGAACTCTTGCCGCAGCTCAAGACGCCGTTGACAAAATCAATGATTACACTAAAAGTGATTTAGAAAAAGACAATATCAATTCTGCTTTGGTTGTTGCTAAAAGAGCCTATGACATTGCTCTTCAAAAATATCAAACTGCCGATTCTACTATCGCTGCCTCCCAATCTCAAGTCTCATCCGCTTGGTACACCTATCAACAATCCTCAGCTACTATTTATGCTCCTTCAAATGGCGTTATTTCCAATTTTACCCTAACCAAAGGCATGTCCATTGCTAATCTTTCAACCGACTCTTCTTCTTCGTCCAACAATACGACCCAATCTGTAGGAATCATTACCAATCCTAACAATAAAACCACTGCTTCTGTTAGTCTTACCGAAATTGATGTCACCAAGGTCTTTCCTGGTCAAAAAGCCACCCTAACCCTTGATGCTTTTCCCACCAAAACCTTTACTGGCGAAGTCTTAGCTATCGATACCAACGGCCAATCCACCAGTGGTGTTGTTTCTTATCCAGCCATCATTGTCTTTGATACCTCTTTACCTAACATTTATCCCAATATGTCTGTCAGTGCTAGTATTTTAATCGACTCTAAACAAGATGTTTTAATTATTCCTTCCTCTGCCATCCAAACTAGTGATGGGATATCGACTGTAAAAGTCATCAAGGACAGTCAAACCAATCAAATCGAAGTTGAAACTGGTTTAAGCGATGACACTAACACCGAAATTATTTCTGGTCTTTCAGTTGGGGACACTGTTATCACTTCCACTGTTACCAATAATTCTTCTTCAAAAACTAATTCATCTACCAACCAATCAGTTTTTGGTGGTAGTGGTTTTGGTGGTGGTATGATGCGTCGATAATTTATGAAAAATAATCCCATTATTCAAGTCAAAAATTTATCCAAAATTTATAAAACTGATGTTTTGGAAACCGTTGCTTTATCAAAGGTTAATTTTGAAGTCCAAAAAGGGGAATTTGTCTCCATTATGGGTCCTTCTGGTTCTGGTAAATCAACTCTAATGCACATCATCGGTGCTCTTGATAAACCCACCTCAGGCCAATATTTTCTAGATGGCCAAAATGTTTCTAAATTAAACGACGATCAATTGGCTGAAATCAGAAACCATAAAATTGGTTTTATTTTCCAAGCTTACAATCTTTTACCCCGAACCACTACTGTCAAAAATGTTATGTTACCTATGGCTTATGCTGGAATTGATTATCAGGAAAGAGAAAAACGAGCCCTAGAATACCTCAAAATTGTCGGCCTTAGTGATCATCTTCATCACACCTCCAATCAACTCTCTGGTGGCCAACAACAGCGAGTAGCCATTGCTCGAGCTTTAAGTATGCATCCTTCAATTTTATTAGCTGACGAACCCACTGGTAATATTGCCACTGCTCAAGCCGAAGAAATTATAGCTATTTTTCAAAAATTAAACAATCAAGGTAACACCATTATTATGATTACTCACGAAGAAGATATCGCCCATGCCTCCAAAAGGATTATTATTATCCGCGACGGTCAAATAGTCTCTGACCACCCTAATCATCAACAAAAAATATGAAATTATCTGAAATATTTTTTGAAAGCCTAACCACCCTAACTCTCAACAAAACTCGAACTACTTTGGCGATTTTGGGCATTGTTATTGGTATTGGTAGTGTCATTGCCCTCATGTCTTTGGGTCAGGCCACTCAACAGTCCATTCAAAACCAAATTGAATCACTTGGGTCCAATCTCTTAACTGTCCAACCAGGAGCTGCCCGAGGAAGTAGTGGTGTTCGCGGTCAACCCGGCAGTCGTACTACTCTTACCAACGATGACGCCAAAGCTTTGTCTTCATCAACTGAAATTACCACTATCAACTTAGTTTCTCCAGAATATTCCAATCGAGCTCAAATAGTATCCTCCCAAGGCAATTCTAACACTCAAATTATTGGTGTCACCCCCTCTTATTTTGATGTTCACAAAGTATTCTTAAACGATGGAGCACTGATTACTCAAACCGACGTCGATGGTCTCAAAAAAGTTGCCGTCATCGGTCCTACTGTTGTGACAAATCTATTTCCTGATGGGAGTGATCCGATTGGTAAAACTATCAAGGTTCAAAATCAAAATCTAACCATTATTGGTATTACCCAAGCTAAAGGTGGCAGTGGTTTTAACAATCAAGATGATATTGTTTATGTTCCTCTCACTACCGCCCAAAAACAACTTTTTGGTGCTAGTCATCTAAGTTCGATTGCTCTTGAGGCCAAAAGCGCCGATATTATGGTTGCCGCCCAAGATGAAGTTGGTTATTTTCTTCTCTCTCGCCACAAAATCACCGATCCTTCTGAAGCTGATTTTTCCATCATGTCTCAGCAGGATATGATCAACACCGTCACCTCCACTACTGCCACTTTTACCACCCTTTTAGCCGGTGTTGCCGCCATATCTCTTTTAGTCGGCGGTATTGGCATTATGAACATAATGTTGGTTACTGTTACCGAACGCACCCGAGAAATCGGTCTTCGCAAAGCTCTCGGTGCCAAGAAAAAAACTGTTACCACTCAATTCTTAGTTGAATCAGTCATTCTTACTTTTACTGGTGGACTTATTGGTATTATTTTTGGTATTGCCACTTCCTTTATTATCTCCAAGATTTCTGATTCTCTTTTTGTTATTTCACCTATTTCTATCATTTTAGCTTTTTTCGTCTCTACTATTATTGGAATCTTGTTTGGCTGGTATCCCGCTAAAAAAGCGGCTAATCTAGAACCAATCGAAGCCCTCCGATATGAATAGTCTTTTCAGTTAAATTTCAGTTTAAATTTATAATATTCATTAATTAAAAATTATTTTAAAGCCTCCCCGTCAAGGGAGGTGCCCCGCCAAGCGGGGCGGAGGGTTTCTTTATGAAAAACAAACAAACACATGTCATTTCTATGGCTATTTTAATCGTCGCCATTGCCATCGGTTCTTTTTTTACTGGTATCAAATACCAACAAAGACAATCAATTTCCAATCTTAGACAACAAATGGCTGATAGAATTGGTTTTGGTCAAGGTACGGGACGAAACGCTATCAATCCTGATTCAATTAAAAATCGCGGCCAAGCTCCTGGATTTAGACAAAATTTCGGTGAAATTATTAGTATCGACGACAAAACACTAACTCTCAAAATGACGGATGGTAGTTCCAAAATTGTTATTTTTTCTGATACCACCAATATTAGTCAATCAGCTTCAGCCACCAAAGAAGATTTACAAGTCGGTACTAAAATAATGGTCAATGGTGAAACTAACTCCGACGGTTCTATCACTAGTCGAAACATTGAAATCAATCCTGTCTTTACCACAATTTCGGTAACCCCACTGTCAAACAATAAATAATCAAATTTTATAAATATCGCCAGTACGTTTGGAATTCTAAAGTGGCGTCTTTAAGCTCGTAATTATCAGGTAGTTTTAATTCACTAAAAACCTCATCGACAGTTTTTCGTTCCTTATCAGAACAATCATCAATAGGAACCTCTAAATAACTATTAGTGGTCAAATCAACAACAGAAGCTGTTTCTTTTTTTATTTGTTCAGAATAAAGACATACAGCCTTATTTGTTTTCGTCCAAACAGGCCTCCACTTATTAGTCTCTTGGTTTATTTGAATCTCTTCAAATTTATCCTGATTTATATCATATATATACGCCTTTAATTCTCCAAGCATTAAAATTTTATCTATTCCGTCAACCATAGAATAATAAACTATTTTTGTCGGTAATTTGTCTTTTTTTATCAAAGGGATAGTTAACTTTTCGTTTATTAGTGGAACCGCCACAATCATATTATCTTTAACAGAATCAATAATCATTCTCCCTTGACTATCAATCCCAATAAACTTTTCTGTTCGTTCTTCATCATAATCATTGTCTGCTTTACTCATTCTTGTTAAATCAGTCTTTGTTAATGAAGTGGGATTGAACAAAGCATAACTACAACCTTCATAACAAAAACTACTGATATAAACGTTACCAATTTTTTTAATCTCATTTCCACCACCGTTAGGTAGCTTAATTATCTTTGAGTTTTTTGAAGGGGGTAAATCTAGTTTGTATTCAAATTCCGCAAATCTTTCTCTTGAAGGTGTTCCAAAATAAAATTTATTCTCTAATAACTGACTAATAACATCCCCATAATACGATATGATAATAGGTTCTTCCAATTGTAAGCTAAATTTTTCTTTTGAATCTAAATTATATACTCGAATTGAATCTATTTTACTATACAAACCAGTACTTTCGGTAGGTTTATTATTCATAGTTGAATCGGGGACTCTATTAACAAAATTTTCTATATTTATCCCAATTAAATAATTCTTCCATCTAATCAAATTTCGTGAAAAAGGTGTATCTTTTGGATAAAAATAACTTGTTAATAAATTTAAACCAGTAGAAAAAACAGGACTTTGGCTTGTATCGACTATCTCATAATTTTCAACCACTATATCATTGTAATGCGTTACCTTATCTTCTTCCTCACTGTTAATAATTGGGGTTGGTGTTAGATATTTATTAATATTATTATTTTTATTTAAAGATAGATTAATATTATTATTTTTTACAAATACCATCATTAAACATGTAAAGACGACTGCTGCTGTAAAGATAAAAAAGTTAAATAAAAACCCGTATCTATTTTGTTGGTTTCCGTTAGCCTTGTTTATTTCTCCGCTTTCTTCATAATTTTCTTGACTTTTATTAGATTTTTTTATAAGCGAGGTTAAAAATAGCAAAACCGCTATATCTATCAACATGTCAAAGAAAAAAAAGGCAATATCTCCAAAGTTAAATTCAAAGATATCACCGGCTAAAAATGGGCTAGTATAAAAATTATAAAAATAAACTGGATCAATAACAGACAAAAATAATTTTAAAACTATTAAATAAATAGACCATTTTTTCAAACCAATTAATCCAACACCAATTACTATCCCGATAAAAACATTAAAAAACCGTAACGTGGATGGAATGAAAAAAAATACCCTACCAATATTAACAATATAATATTTAATAAAATAAAATAAAACAACGTATATTCCTGTCACCAAAAAATAAATACCAACCAACCTAAAGACAATCTTATATTTATCGACTATTGGTATCTCTAAACTGGCTACCTCATTTTCTTTTGAAAATAATTTATTTTTAAAAATTAAGGTAAATAAATAAACAATAATAAAAAAAACAGTTCTGTCAAAACTAAGACCCTTTTTGGGTATATTTGGGCTAGTACTAATATATAAATTATGAAAGGGAATTAATATTGAAATAATAATTAAAACGATTAATCCAA
>CAYXLS010000014.1:0-8302 GCA_964464785.1 uncultured Gammaproteobacteria bacterium
GTCTTTTTGGTTTCTGATAAAAAATCAGGTTTAAAATTATATATTTTATACATGTTTATCAAGATTAATTTAATAATAATATAACTATCTACTATTAGAAAAAGGCTGTCAAGCTAAAAAATGATACGGATAATGATATTGATTGATAGTAGATATTATAATTAATAATTAATAATTAATAATTTCACATATGTTTACACAGTGAGAACAAGTACTATCAATGAATATAAAAATATGTATTAAAGTATAAGGATTGAGCTGTAAAGTAAAAATAGAATGCGGAGATGTGCGGTTTAGATATTAAGATATTAAATGATATAAATAATCAAGTTCAATTTAGTTTATAAAAAATTAAAATTTTAATAATCGTATTTGTAAACAAGTGCTTTAAATTCGGTTTAAAAGATAAATGTTTATTAAAATATATTTTTTAAAAAAATATATATTTTGTAATTTATAGATATATAAGGTAATAATATGAATATATATGATATATTATTATTATTAATTTTTTTATCAATTTGATTTTAGTGTTAATTCATTTTGATTATTTATTAATATTTTGTGGAAAAATAAACAAATATAAATTTATTCAATGATTAGCAATAAAAGGTTAATTTTGCTAAAAAGGCATTTATTTTTAACTTTCTTATTGATTTTTGAAAAAAAATGATATTATTAAGACATAAATGAAAGAAAAAATAGGGATTAAAAAATATATTGAGAATAATAGGAGTTTGATTGTGGCAATGTCTGGAGTTTTTTTGGCAATTATATTTGTTTTATATTTAGCAACTTCTGTATTACCAAAAGTACTGGTTACAATGTCAAGAGCAAGTTTTTCGGAAAAAGTAGCTACTTCGAATTCTTACTTAATCGGTGAAAAAATTTTGGCAAAGGCTGATGGAAAAGATTATTGTGTGGTAAGTGTTTATTTGTTGGATAAAAATAGTAAAGCAGTAAGAGGTAAAAATGTGGAATTGATTGGGATCGAAAATGCGACACCAAGTGGTGTTAGCGATAATGATGGAAAAATTAGTTTTAAGTTAACTTCGAATGAAGAAAAACAGTATAAGATTAATGCCAATTATAGTGGGCAACAATTGCCTCAGACGATTGTGGTGACGTTTAGAAATTAAAACTTCGCTTTAATTTCTAAGATTTAAGATACTAGATTTTAGATTCAAGAATAAAACAAATTAAATTTTATTTAGTTATTGACTTCGGGTATTGTTTGGGTTCATAATTTTTTTATGAAATAAATAATTATTTTTGACCAAAAACAAATTCGTCGATTATGGGATGATAATCAAGATAAATGGTTTTTTTCTATTGTCGATATTATTGCTGCACTAACAGATCAAGTTGATCATAAAAGGGCACAAAGCTATTGGACGACACTTAAAAATCGTTTAAAAGAAGAGGGAAGTCAGGTCGTCACAAAATGTGACCAACTGAAAATGATCGCTTCTGATGGGAAATTTTAAAAAACTGATGTGGCAGATACTGAAACACTTTTTAGGTTAATTCAATCGATTCCTTCTCCAAAAGCTGAACCATTTAAGTTGTGGTTGGCAAAAGTAGGGCATGAAAGATTAAAGGAAATAAACGATCCAGAAATTTCTTTAAACAGAGCGAGGACTAATTGGAATTTGATGGGACATTCAACAAAATGGATTGAACAAAGAATGAGAGGTCAAGAGATTAGAAATAAATTGACTGATTATTGGGCTAATTATAAAATTCAAGAACAAGAAGAATTTGCTATTTTGACAAATATAATTCACAAGGAATGGACTGGCTTAACTGTTAAAGAACATAAAAGATTAAAGAATCTTAAGGGTCATAATTTACGAGATAATACCTGCCCGCAGATGCTAAAGCATCAGCTTTTGCAGGCGGGTGACTGATGCGGAATTATTGTTTACTTCGTTGGCAGAATTGACAACACATAAAATTGCAGAAAAAGAAAAAGCCGTCGGCTTTAATAAAAATGCAGTTTCAGCTAGAAAAGGCGGTCGTTATACAAAAAAAGCTAAAGATAATTTTGAAAAATTAACTGAAAGTAAAGTTATAAGTAAGCAAAATTATTTAGAATTAAAGAATAAAAAAGAAATAAAATGAAAGGGAAGAAGAAAGGAATGAGGTTGAGTAAATAGTGAATAGTGTTTAGCTTTTAGTAAGTAGAGTAAGTAGCTATTTTAGAGAAATGCTAAGTTTTGGGTCGAGGGCCGTGGTGATTTTTTTGAGAAAGTTGTTTAATTTTAAAATCACCCTTTTATTCCCTCTTTGAAAAAGAGGGAAAAGACATAATATTAATTATGAAATATAAATGTCCAGAAGAGGCGAGAACGAGTGTTGGTAACTTGAAATATTTAGAAGACTTAAGATTCTTGGCAAAAATAAATAGAAAAAATCCAATTGAAGCAGAAAAGATGTTTTGGAAGAGACTTAAAAAATATAAGTATCCATTTTTAAGACAAAAAGCTATTTATAGATTTATTTTAGATTTTTATTGTTCAAAATTATTGTTGGCCATAGAGATTGATGGTGATATTCACAAAAATAGAAAGAACTATGATGATGGGAGGGATGATTTATTGAATAAAATTGGGGTTAAGACTGTGAGGTTTAAAAATCAAGAAGTTTTAGAGAATATAGATAAGGTTTTTATCAGATTTGAAGAAATAATGAAGGAGAGAGAAGAGGAAATTTTGTAAAATCTACCCCTACCCCTCCTTTGAGGAAAGGAGGGGTGTAATTTTATTTTTAACCCCCTCTTTATTCAAAGAGGGGGTAGGGGGTGATTTTGAATGGGATTAGGTTTTATCTAAAATTAACAGCCCCACCATTGTAAACTTGTTTTACTTGTTCTGCTGTGAGGGCGTAGTTGTAGATACGGACGTCGTCGATTTGGCCATTAAACCATCTAGATGCGATACCTCCACCAATATTTTTATTTGTGCAAGCGACTGAAATTGTTGAACTTGTAGATTTTAATATTCCGTTTAAATACATGTTTCCATTTGTGCCGTCGACAGAAATAACTATATGGTTCCAAGTGCTCATATTAGTTGGGTTTACTGACATTAAGCCTCCAGATGGACCATAAAAACTATAAGAACTACCCATATCGTACAAATCACAGTTATTATTATTTCCACCTACAATGATTTTTGCATAAGGATTTGGATTTGAGAGAAATCCTGATTGTTTTACCCAAACACTGATTGTATAAGTGTTTGTCATGGAAATACTTGATGAATTTGCGATGTAGTCATCTGTGCCATCAAAAAATAGTGAACTGTTTATTTTGCCAACTGCTCCATTGGTCCAGGCGGCGGATGTACCGATGGCACAGGTGCCGAGGGAAGTTTGAGAGCCTGACGGTCCAATATTGATGGCGCCGGTCGACCCTAACCCCGCCGTAGTGGGGTCTGCGGCGGAATTGAATACTGTTCCGCCTTGACATTCATCGAGTTTCCAATGGCCAATTGGGGCACCGCGGTTATAATCGTAGGCGATTTGGGCGGGGGTGCGGGCGTAGGGATAGATGTGAATGTCATCAATTTTTCCATTAAAAGTATGACCGCCGGAATAACTATCGTCCCAGTATCCTATTCTTATAGAATCGGTTGTTCCTGTAAAATCAAAAGCACTCGTTGTTCCAGAGAAAACTCCATCGACATATATTTTTAAATCATCATTTGATTCGTGGACAACAGTGACATAATACCACTTGTTCTTTGAAATGATTATGTTGGTATCAAAATAACTACCTCCACCATTCTTAAAAATCCACAGTTCATCTGTACTGTTTCTAATGGTTATGCTCCAGCCGGAATTAGAACCTTTAGAGATGATTGTATCATAACTTCCACTTTCACCGGTCCAATATATCCATGATGACCAGGTTACTCCTTGGGTTACGTCTGGCAAGCTGGTTGAATTAGTAATTAGTCTATCGTTTATTCCGTCGAATTTAACTCCAGCACCTTTGTTGTTGGCACCTAAATCCCAAGTGGGGGAAGAATCGCCGATACCAAAAGTGCCATTATTGTTGTTGCCGCTGGTGTCTTTGGCGATAGTGCCAGTGTTTTCTTCAAAATTCCACTGCGCTACTGGTGGAGCACAATAAGAAGTGTCACCAGGAATACAATATTCTAGAGAGGTGGTGGTGCCACCGATGGTTTGGTTGGTAGAACCAAATTGAACTACTGAACCTTGGTTGTAGTCTTGTTTGATTTCTTCGTCAGTTATAGCTGAGTCGTAAATTTTAAGCTCGTCGATAAGAAAAGCGGAGGTCCAAACAGTGTCAGTCCAGGCGTTACCGATAGTATTAACACTAAAAGAAGTAGATGCTGGGGTAACTGAACTTTTATAAATTCCATTTATATAAAGTTTTATGGTAGTACCATCAGAAATGAAAGCAAGAGTATTATCTGTATTGTGAATTTCTGCTGAAGTGGTGGAGAAGTCGTAATAAGTGCCGTTGGTAGCGCGAAAAGAGATATAGCCATTGTGACGGAGTAAAATTTTACCGGTAGTAGAGTCGGTTTTCCCCAAAAAAAATTCAAATGTTTTTGATAAATTAAAATATTTTATTTTAGTGCTGACTGACCAACTTGTGTCATTGTCTAAAGCAGTTTGAACAATACCAATATAATTATTAGAACCGTAACCACCAAGACTTAAACCAATCCCATTTTTTACTGGTTCCCAAGTGGCACCATAAAGTATACCAGTATTATTGTAACCAGAGGAATCGTAAGTAGTTGTGCCAACGTTTTCATTAAATTTCCAATGAGCAACGAGTTTTGATTTAAGATCGGGGGCGGTGTTGGAGCGGATGCCAAGTTTGATCGTAGAATTGATTTCTTCGGATTGAAGAGAGGAAGTGGGTTGACTTGATGCATATTTACGGACAAAAATATAGTCATAATTTTCAACTCCATCATAAGACAACAAACCAATTTTCCCCGTACTATACGTAGTGTCGGCAAAACTACCATCAATTGCTTGTTGATTGTTAAAATAAGTATCGACTTGCGTTCCAGATACTCTGAATTCAACTGGATACCAATTACCAGCCGTTAGTGTGGACGGGAGGGATTCTCCTCCCGAACCTCCTAGTAAATAATATTGACTACCACTGGTTCGTCTTTGTATTCGATTGTCGTTTGAACCTTCTCTGATTAACCATTGATAACTGTTATCAGAAGCAACAGGTTGTCCTCTAAAAATAAAACCACCATGTGATTGAGTTGCACTAACTTTGTAACGAGAATTAACAATTACATCTGTATAATTATTGCCAAAAACAGCAGAACTATAATCACCACTAGAAGCAACAGCAGACATGGTTCCTCCCGCGATAGTGTAAGTTGTGTTTGGATTGCTTTCTGGTGTCCAATTGTTTAATGTTGAAGGGTTGTTGAAATCATCAAATTCTAAAAACACATTATTTCCATTCTCACTATTGTCGGCCTGTTGATTGCCATAATAAATATAAATAGTGGCTCCAGAGGTGGGGAGGGAGTTGGCTTTTAACCAGATTTTGGTATCAGTAAGTTGGTTACATCCAGGATTATTTTCTTCTATCCAATGAGGTAAGACATTGCCATTAATATCTGTAATTCTAATATCATCACAATCAGTTTGCATTTTACCTTCTGTTATCAGTTGGCTAGTGCCAATAGAGATAGCTACCTGAAAGTCTGTTAAATCAGACCCTGAAGTATTTTCAATTGATATTGCTTTTCGATAATGCCACATCTCGTCCCACCAAGCAGCAGAAACTTTTTGAGCTGGTTTACCAATTCTTAAAAAAAAGACAATTCCAGCAAGACTAAAAAATAGAATTGTAAAGAGGGTTTTGTAGGAGAGGTTTTGAAGAGATTTCACTATACTAAGTTTAACATCAAAACCCACCTTCCCAAAAGGTCCCTCCCTCCCTTGAAAAAAGAGATTTAAAACATATTTTTTGAATTTAAAGCTTTCCCTTTTCAAGGGAGAGGGTGACGAACATAGTGAGACGGGTGGGTTTTGAAAAAGGCTTAGGGTTTGTAAAAAAGAATAATCGTGTAATACTAATTACAGATATATTAATTTGATTATTGATTTATGTATTACAATGTTATACAATATTGAAGAATTAATTTGGGATGATCAAAACATCGAGCACATTAAGAAACATGGTGTAAGTAAAATTGAGATTGAAGAAGTGTGTATGAAACCAATTTGTTCTTTTGGAAGTTATCAAAACAGATTAATAATCTTAGGGCAGACAAAAAATAATAGGTTATTAACTTTAGTTTTGGCTCCAAAAGATAAAGGTGTTTATTATTTAGTAACGGCTCGAGATACGAGTCGGAAAGAGAGGGGATTGATAAATGAAAAATAAAAAAGTGATACCAAAATTTAAAAATATTAAAGAAGAAGCTGATTTTTGGGATAAAAATGATATAACAGATTTTTTATCTGAGATGAAGAAGGTTAAGGTGGAATATAATCCAAAAACATTGAAAGAGGAAAATATTGTGATTAGGGTTCAGCCTAAGATGAAAAAAAGATTAGAAATTTTGGCTGAGAATAATGGTTTGACACTATCAACGATGTTGAGAACGTGGTTTATGGAAAGATTGAGAATGGTGAAATAAAAAATTGTAGAGACGCCATATATGGCGTCTCTACATGGATAAGACAAGGAGATTTTTATCTAAAATTCACAGCCCCGCCATTGTAAACTTGTTTAATCTGTTCTTCGGTGAGGGCGTAGTTGTAGATGCGAACGTCGTCGATTTGACCAGAAAAATAATTACCAGAATCTCTTTTCCCAATATATGATCCACTGCTCCAACTCCAATTATTAGTACCATTGTTAGTTAAGGGTTGGCCGTTGCAATAATAGGTGGCATTACCAGGGTTGTCTAAAGTTACAACTAAGTGATTCCAAGAATCATTAACAAAATTGTTAGCAATACCAACTGCTTTGGAGATGTTAGCTGATCCAATTAACCCCTTATCTGATCCTGAATTATAAAGTCCAAGTGAAATACTGTTTGGGCTACCGATTATTATTTGATTACCGTTTAGGTAGCTACCTTTGACCCAGACACTTATACTGGCATTAGAGGTGTAGGTAAATGTAGGAAGAGTAATATAGTCGTCAGTTCCGTCAAAGTTTATAGAGGAATTTATTTTGCCAGTAATACCATTGGTCCAGGCGGCGGAGGTGCCGACGGCACAAGTGCCAAGAGAATTTTGGGTACCAGAGGCGCCGATATTTATGGCTCCTGTGTTGCCGATACCACTCCAATCATAGGCAATATTTCCCTGACACTCGTCGAGTTTCCACCAACCAATTGGACCACCACGATTGTAATCGTAGGCGATTTGGGCCGGGGTACGGGCATAGTCGTAGATTTTGACATGGTCAATGCTACCATTGAAATAGCCGTTGTATCCATTTCCAGTATATAATATTAATCCGTTTGATTTATAGATACTGGTAAGTTCTCGAACAAATTTTGTTTTTAAAACTCCGTTGACATAGATATCGGTTGTAGTGGTTCCAGAAGAATAAACCGCAGAGAAATGATACCAAGTATTTTCGGTTACAGGAATTGTTGATGAATATGTGCCTGAATTATATATTCGTACAGATGAACTAATTCTGTCAATATAAATCATTGGGCTTCCACTTGAAAGAGAATTTGCCCATTGTATTATTCCTGCGTTTCCGGAGATTGTGTTTGTTTTAAACCAAAATTCGTAACTGAAATCAGATAAGTTTGTTCCATTGAGAGATGCGTATGTATAATCGTTCCCATCAAAACTCATAGCCTTGCCGATTTTGCCTTGAACCCAAGTGGGAGCAGAATTACCAGCACCAAGTGTTCCGGTGTTGTTGTTACCGGAAGTATCAACAGTAGAAGTTCCCACTCCTTCATCCATTTTCCATTCGGCTATTGGTGGGGCACAATAAGAGGTATCACCAGGGATACAGTATTCTAAAGAAGTGGTGGTGCCACCGATGGATTGAGAGGTGGAACCAAATTGGATGGCAGAACCGGCGTTGTAGTCTTGTTTGATTTCATTGTCAGTGAGAGCGCGGTTGTAAATTTTGACTTCGTCAATGAGACCATTGAATAAATAACTACTACTACTTGTCCATTTCCCAATAAACATATCGTAATTGTAATTTCCTGGTGTTAAATATGGGCCAGCTATTCCATCTAATTTACCATTTAAATATACTTTCATATAACCTTGAGAATCGTAAGTTGTGGTTACGTAATAC